>NZ_JAEDXW010000019.1:0-119905 GCF_036877565.1 Edaphobacter sp. HDX4 | reverse complement strand
CGCGGACGATGATGATTTTGACGACGACGATGATCTCGGTGGCCGGTTGCTCGAAGACGAGGAAGAAGAAGAGGTGCTGATCTCATCCGACGATGACGATTCAGACACGCTCGAAGAAGAAGAGGGCAACGATATCGGTCGTGAAGAGACCGAGGAGGAAGATCGAGCAGAGGATGCGCGAATCTTCGCTCCGCCTCCCTCCACCAGCGTGCCTTACTCGCCCGCGCAGCGGGAGTCGGAACTTCCTCAGAGCGGGACCGCTGTCGCGGACGTAAAGAGAGCGCCCGCGAAGAAAGCTCCTGCGAAGAAGGCTCCCTCAAAGAAGGGCCCTGCGAAGAAGGCGGAGAAGACGACCACAGTCAAAGCTCCCGCTTCCAAGAAAACGCCTCTCAAGAAAGCGTCGAAGACCTCTGCAAAGAAGAGTTCAGCGAAGAAGGTGGCTGTTAAGAAGTCGGCCAAAAAGGGCTCGAAGTCCGTTCCTTCCACAAGATCTGCCGCGAAGAAAGCCGGGACCCAGCGCGGCGGGAAGGTCGCCTCTAAAAAGGCGCCCAGTAAGAAGGTCGCGGCAAGCAGCAAAAAATCCATGAAGAGAGGTACCAACAACTTGGCAACGAAGAAAGCAGCAAAGAAGGCAACGAAGAAGGCTGTTAAGGCAGTGAAGAAGGCCCCTGCGAAGAAGGCGGTCAAGAAGGCCCCTGCGAAGAAGGCAGCCAAGAAGGCTCCTGCGAAGAAGGCGGTCAAGAAGGCTCCTGCCAAGAAGACAGCAGCAAAGAAGTAAGACGATTTACTAAGGCAAGCAAAAAGGCCCGGTCGGCTCCCCGTGAGCGCCCGGGCCTTTTTGCGTCTGCTGGAATTCGTTAGTTTTTCTGAGCTGCTATCTCGGCCAGCACCTCTTCGCTGTGCTTCTGCACATCGACCTTTGGCCACACTTTGACCACCTTGCCTTGCGGCGAGATCAGAAACGTCTCACGGTTGGCGAATTTCATCGGACCCATCGCCTTGACCGGAACACCGTAAGCGTCCACCACCTTGTGATCGGGATCGGCCAGTAGCTTGAAGCTGAAAGTGTCCTTGGCGCACCACGCCTTGTGGCCTTCAACCGTGTCCAGGCTTACACCCAGTACGACTGCATTGGCTGAGTCATACTTCGACATATCACGCTGGAAGTTGTGCGCTTCAATGGTGCAGCCCGTCGTCTGGTCCTTTGGATAGAAGTAAAGGACGACCCACTTGCCCTTGTAGTCAGACAGGCTGATCGGCTTGTCTTCCTGCGAAGGCAGGGTAAAGTTGGGAGCAGTTGAGCCCGCCTGCACCTCATCGGCGGCATAAGCTCTCATGCCAAAGCCACAGACTGTAGCGACACCAAGCACCACCGCAATCCACATCGTTTTGCGCATCATCGTTCCCCTTTTTGTAGAACATCTGGTTGTAAGACGGAATCGGGCCGGCCAAGACGCGCAGAGCCATCCGCGCATCGAAATTTTACTCCGTGGAGACAATTGATGGGTTTTGAAGGAAATCGCCTACTCGGCGACGATAGCGATCTCAGCCTCATCCGCTGCCCTGACGATGGCATCCGGATCGAACATGAGCGTTCTTCCGGCTTCGATAGCAAGGCAGGTAGCTCCCGCACGTTTCATCGTCTGGATCGTCGGAACTCCGATCACCGGGACATCGAAGCGCATGTCCTGGTTAGGCTTCGCTACCTTCACTACCGTAAGCGAACGCCGCAGAAATGTGCCGCCGTGTACCTCCTGTCCGGTGGCCGCCTCAGCTTCTAGAGTTCGAAAGAGGGCTCCGGCGCGCTCGATGGTCGCATCCGTGCCTTCCATGGCTTCGACGGCAACGCAGGCCTGTGCGGCGATCACAACCGTCTGGCCGAGATCGTAGCCCGCGATGGCGCGTGCGACGGTGCGACCGTAGACGATGTCCTTCTGCTCCTCGTCATCTGGGTGGCGCCTCGTCAGCACGCCCGCCTTGGCCAGCAGAGGCTCCAGAAACTGTGTGGAGGAGATCAATTCAATCCCTTCGTCACCGAGCACCTTCGCGACTGCGCCCAGAAGCATGTCGGTCGAGCGCGTGCGCAGGTTCAGCAGAAGTTTGGCGAGCCGCCAGTCAGGGCGAATGCTGGAGAAGATCTGCTTGTGCTTCACCTGCCCGGCCATTACGGCCCGGCTGACGCCTTCGGCGTGGAAGGTTTCGATCAGGCGCGATAGCTCGCCTAGCGACATCCAGTGCACACGCACGTTTGGATCCGCCGCCGCTCGAACATTCATGGCAACATCGGTCTCCTCCTTGATTGCGGCGACGACGACTGTAAGCCCATGTGCTCGCGCCGCGTCGAGCAGAAGAAAAGGAAAGCTGCCATTGCCGGCAATCAGGCCAAGTGTGGACATTGGCCTACTTTAACGCATGCTCGGCGGAGATGGTTTAAGAGCGAGCCGATGAAGCTATCTGGAGAGTACACCGATCCCAATCAACCAGGTCTCCACTAATTCAGGCCACGCCGTCACCGGGAGCTTTGTTCTGCGCAGACCAAAGGCATGTCCACCGTGAGCATAGAGATGCATCTCGACCGGAACCCCAGCCCTTTTGAGTCCTACGTAGTAGCTCAGGGAATCCTCGACACGGTCCACATTGTCATCCTCGTTCTGTAGCAAAAAAGTAGGTGGCGTCTGTCGCGTAATGTGCGAGCGTATATCAGGATTCAATGCAATGCTGTTATCCGCCATCGACAGATGTCCGGGATAAATAGCGATGGCAAAGTCAGGGCGGCAGCTTTCTCTGTCAGCGGCATCGACTTCTTGATAGATACGTTTTTCGGAATGCACGCTCGTTGCTGCTACAAGGTGACCACCTGCCGAAAATCCCAGCACTCCTACCTTATGCGGATCAATATGCCACTCGACCGCATGAAACCGCACCAGGCCAAGTGCTCTCTGAGCATCCTCCAAGGCAATCGGCGAGGAAGGGTAAGCCCCCGATTTTGGCAACTTCCCCTCTCCCGGAACACGATACTTCAACAGCACACACGTGATTCCCCGGAAGTTAAGCCAGTCACAAGCCTCGGTGCCTTCAAGATCGATGGCTAGAATCTGGTAGCCGCCTCCCGGAAATACAACGACTGCAGCGCCCGTGTTCGTCCCTTTCGGAGAGTACACCGTCATGGTTGGAACGGAGACGTTGTTGATGTAAGTCCATGGCTTGCCCCCGACCAGGTCCTTCGCGTCTATCTTTACCGTCTCCGGTCCAGTGATAGGAGCAGCATCCGGTATTGCACCGGGCCATATCTGCACTTGCTTATGTCCGGAGGAAGGCTGCCAGACCGGCTGCTGTGCCCTCATGAAGTTAAACGAAGATACGATACAGAGAACGAGGCTCCAAAGTTTCATTGTCACCATCCCAGGTCACTGGCTTTTGTCGATTCTAGGGATACCGGGAGTGAATCAATTCTCTGGTTCGATACGGAACCGGATGAGTTATCAAACTCCTCTGGTTTGGGGCCCAAAAGGGCAAAACTTTAGGAGTTTTCCTCTACTGGTCGGTGTATCGCCGAACGCCTACTTGATAACTCCGCGCTCGCTCCTGGCGATGAAGTCGGCGAGATACGCCACCTTGTCGCCAAACTCGCCTGAGGCGATCTTCTCGCGGATGGTCGCCAGTGCCTCGCTCGTGTTCAGCTTGGAGGCCTGCAACAGTCGGTAGGCCGCTCTCAGCTGCTTGATCTCATCCCGCGTAAAACCTTTTCGCTCCAGACCTATCTTGTTGATGCCGTACGCATGATTATTTCGCTCAATGCTGGTCAGCGAATAGGGAAGTACATCCTGTGTAATCGTGGTTCCGCCGCCGACGTAGGCATGGGTCCCGATAGTGCAGAACTGGTGGACCGGATTCAGAGCGCCAACCACGGCATAGTCCTCGACAGTGACATGGCCGGCCAGCGTGGCGGCATTTGCGAGGATGACTCCATCGCCGATCGAAGAATCGTGTCCGATATGGGTGTACGCCATGATGAGGCAGCCCGATCCCACACGGGTAATTCCTCCACCACCCGCCGTCCCACGGGAGATGGTGACGTACTCCCGAATGTCGTTCTTATCACCAAGGACCAGTTGGGTTGGTTCGCCCTGGTATTTCAAGTCCTGTGGCGCAATCCCTAAGCAGGCGAACGAAAAAACGCGGTTTTCGTCTCCCATGGTGAGGTGCCCATCCAGCACGACATGCGAGACAAGCTCACATCGCTCTCCCAGGACAACATTGGAGCCAATCGTGCAAAAGGGTCCCACCGTGCAGCTCTCGGGAACCCTGGCGCCTTCCTCAACAATCGCTGTGGGGTGAATACTCACTCAGACTTCGCCCCCGGACTTCGCCTCAGGCTTCTTCGTTCCTCGTGGAACCAGCGCGCACATGACTGTGGCCTCACAGACTACTTTTCCTTCTACTGTCGCGGTTCCCTGCATACGCACGGCAGTCGAGCGCCAGTTCAAGACCTTGACCTCGATGCGAAGTTGGTCGCCGGGGACCACTGGCTTGCGGAACTTGGCACTGTCGATGCCTGTGAAGACCATAAGCTTGTCGTCTCGATCCGGGATCTCCGTCAGGAGCAGAGCCCCGCCCGCCTGCGCGATGGCCTCGACCATCAGGACCCCGGGCATGATCGGGTAATCGGGGAAGTGCCCCTGAAACTGTGGTTCGTTGAAGGAGACATTCTTGATTGCAACGATTCTCTGTTTCCGCTCAATCTCTACCACGCGATCAATCAGCAGAAAGGGATAGCGGTGGGGGAGGATGGACATGATCTCGAGGATGTCCATAGTCTGCTTTGCCTGGGGCGTCTCGGTCGCCGAAGGCGGAACTGCAGCTTTTTCAGTCAATTCAGTCATGGCAGACCTGAGTATAAACCTCGCGACCAGACCTTCGAAGGCGTAACCGGTTTGGGTGATAACGGCGGTTACTTCTTCTTGGGGAGGATATCAGGATTGAACAGGTCAGGGGACAGATTCTGGTCGTATGCAACTTTGGTCAGAAAGCGCTGATTGATCATGTCGCCATTGCGGTAGCGGGTGATGTTGTACGCCGTCGGGATCCCTTGAACCGCGTGATAGTCGGAATAAGTCTCCGACTCCTCGTCGAAATCGTTGAAGGTTTCGTTACGCCACTTGAAGGTTCGCCTCAGCGGCAGATGGGTGGAAGCGTCCAGCTCCAGAGTGACCGCATCGTTATTGGCGCTCAGCACCGTGACCTTGTCGGCCATCCGACGCTCCACCATCGTCGTCCCTTCGGCAAGAATCATGACGCCCGGAGCCTTGATCCATTTCTCCACGACGCTCTCAATGGAATGGTCCTGTCGCCGGTAGTAGTCCGCCACCTGATCCTTGGGGAGCGTGGTTCGCCCCTTATAGGTGATCTCGTAACCGTTGCCGCCGGTCCATACCTGAACGACGTCGATCTTTTTGCCGGGCAGGATCATGCTCCGGTCGGTGAGAAAGCCGATGCGCTCAGCGCCACCCTGGTTGGCATCGGGAAATCTTCGCCAGCCCTGATATTCAATGACAATGCCGTTGGGAGCACCACGAAAGAACGCTGCGGTTCGTCCGGTCACCTGCATATCCTTGCGAGAGAGCCAGGCTTCGCCTCCAAGAGCCTCCACCATCTCATCCATCAGCTTCTTTCCGAGCTGCTCGTCGGTCATGCCCTTCGCCTCGGTCGGGGCTGCGCTTGGAATGGCGCTAGCCTGCCCATACATGCGTGCAGGGGTGACGGCAAAGCCAAGGATAAGCAGTAAGGCAAGCAACAGGTTCATGCGTTCTCCAGGCGGCCCGGGAGTCATCCAGCCAGCACGGCGCCGCCGTTGACGTTAAAGATTTCGCCGGAGATGAAGCCGGCCAACGGTGTACATAAAAACAGAATGGGACCGGCGATCTCTTCCACCTTTGCGGGACGTGCGAGAGGAATTGTTGCCAGCACCTTTTTAGACGTCTCCGGATGCGTCAGGGCACCCGAGGACATCTCTGTATCCACCCAGCCCGGCGCAACGCAGTTGCAATAGATGCCCTGGCTTGCGAGTTCACTGGAGAGGCTTTTGGTCATGCTGACCATAGCTCCTTTGCTGGCCGCGTAGTCGGTGTGAAAGGCTTCGCCTCGCTGGGCTGCGGTGGAGGCTACCAGGACGATGCGGCCTCGTGTATCCCCGATGGGATCCTGTTGCCGCATCTGTGCGACTGCCGCCCGCACCAGGCCAAAGGTGCTGTCGAGATTGATCCCCAGGGTAGAGCGCCATTGTGCGTCGCTCATCGCGTCGATCGGAATGTCATGAGGAGGCCAGACACCGTGATTCACGATCAGGCAATCCAGACGGCCGAGAGCTGCGACCGCTGCACGAACCAGAGCCGTTCCATCCGCGGGAGTTCCAAGCTCCTGGCGACTAGCCTGGCAGGCAGGTTCTCCACCGCACTCCGCAATCAGCTGTCGGGCCTGCGCCTCTGCCGAGCGGTAGTTGAAAAAAACCCGCGCACCGGCCTGGCAGAACATTCGAACGGTGGCGGCCCCGATACCGCGGGAACCCCCCGTAATCAACGCAGTCCGCCCTGCAAGCGAGAGCGAGATGCCCTTCTCCGTTAATTTTTCCATACGCTGACGCTATCGAATCCAATATGATGGTGCAACTTCGACCGATCGCCTGCACGTAGCTTAGTTCGCCGCAAAGGAGAATCGCTCGTGAAGATCGCCGTCCTTATCGCTCGTATCCTGTTGGGTCTGGTGTTCACGGTCTTTGGGCTGAACCTATACCTCCACTTCATTCCTATGCCGCCTCCACCGGGAGACGCCGGTGTCTTACTCGGACTTCTATTCAAGTACGGCTGGTTTTCCTTCCTGGGTATTCTTTATATCGTCGCCGGAGTGCTCCTGCTTCTGGGGCGCTATATCGGGGTGGCGCTTACAATCCTGGGTCCGATCATTGTGGTGATGCTGCTGTTCCATGTCACGATGAATCCGCAGGGAATCGGTCCCGCGTTATTTGTTGCCGTGCTGGAGGGGTTCCTGATCTACGCGCATTGGCATCATTTTGGGACCGTTCTGCATGGAACGCACAGCCAGGTCGACGGAAACCACCATACCCTGTGAAGCCGCGGCATCAGGTCTTCTTTCCGGCGGCCGCCAATGCAGCTTTGCGTTCGCTAATGAGCCGCTTTTGCTCACGAAGGGGCAGAGCGAGAGTATCGCGGGTTCTTCTGGGTAGCCTGGCAGCGACAATGGCGTGGGCGGCGGTCAGCTCGGTCTTCCACTCAGCGGTACGGAAGACGTCCCAGCGCTCGATAGCAACCCACCAGGCTCTTGCGAGATAGGGGGCGGGGAGAATACCTTCGTGCTCGAGCAGCTCGGGATAGCGCTCCTGACCGGCGCAGAAGGAGATCACGGCACGCCCATCTCCATCCAGGTTCGCCAAGGCGAACATCTTTCCGCCGATCGCCTTGTCTCCAACCCAGAAGACAAGGTTCGCTCCCCATTGCATGGTCTCGACTACATGAGGCATTTCGAGCAGAAGCGAACGAATCTGTTCGACGTCCATGCGCCTAAGTATAAGCAGGAGCGGGCCCGAATCCGCGGATGCAAAGTTCGATTAAGTCGTTGCCGCCGGGTGGTTTCCGCACCAACTTCAGGCCCGTTTTTCAAGCTTCGAAGCAGCTGCAGCTTTCTGAGTGGCGCGACGAGTCGCTTTACTGTGCGGACCGGGCTCGCGTTTGCAGCTCCCTTTCGTTCCGGGGCGTTTTCCCGGGACGGGTTCAAATCCTGGCCAGCAGCGGTTGCTCTTTTTCGCGTTGGCACGCTTCACGCTTTTTTTTGCGCTCTTCTTCTGACTGGATTCCCGGGTTTTGTTTGAGGTCGCGGTCGCCATGGTTATAAGAAGCAAATCATGGGTCCGAGGAGGTCTCGATTGAAGCCGATTCGATCATTGCCCTGGTATTTACAGCTACCGTTCGGTCGCAATCGATCCACACACATCTCTCAGTGCGATCCTGGACAGCAGGTACTCCGCGTGCCCGCATCGCGAGATTCGTCTCAGAGCAGACGAAGCCGAATCGGACCCTTCGCGCGAGCAGGATCAATGATCTTTCCCTTCTGGGTTATGACCACACTGCCGGTCTTTACCAACCTTCGAGCGGCTTCGCGCGCCGGCTCCATCAGGGATTCCCAATCGTGCCGTGTGGCCCTGCCTCCAACGAGCTTTGCCGCCTCTGAGGGACAGATGCTCTTATCCGGACCACGTTCTGCCAGCAACTGAAGAATCGCGTCTTCAAGTTCGGCGATCTTCTCGCTGCCGACCGTTCCTCTGCATTGCGGACTGCAGTATTTGGCGATGTCCCAGTCCCGCGCCCGCTTTTCGTTCCAGGAGAAGGGCCGTCTGCAGGTCTTGCAGATCTTGTCCTTTGGAACCGTGATGCGGTCGGGCCTCGGCTTTGGATCGGGCATCTCCACCTTCGATGGGCTTGCCGCTCAGGAACCATTCTCCTCAGCGACTCTTCGTCTCTTTATACTTAAAAACGACCATGTCGACATTTCCCTCCGTTGAAGAACAACTTGATCTCATCACCAAGGGTGCATCGGAGATCATTCCTCTCGAGGCTCTCAAAGAGCGTATCCAGCAGTCGATCACGTCCGGCAAACCCATGCGGATTAAGGCTGGCTTCGACCCGACGGCTCCCGACCTGCACCTCGGCCATACTGTGCTGATCCGTAAGCTCCGCCACTTTCAGCAGCTTGGCCACACGGTGATCTTCCTGATCGGCGACTCAACGGCGCTGATCGGCGACCCCACAGGACGCAACGTTACGCGAAAGCCCCTGACCCCGGAGCAGATCAAGGCGAACGCAGAAACTTACAAGGAGCAGGTCTTCAAGATCCTCGATCCGGAGAAGACCGAGGTCCGCTACAACTCTGAGTGGCTGGACAAGTTGAGCTACTACGACCTTGTACGGCTGCTGGCGCAGTTTACTGTTTCGCAGATGCTGGAGCGCGAAGACTTTCACAAGCGCTTCGATGCCGAGCAGCCGATTGCGCTGCACGAGATGATCTATCCCATCGCGCAGGGGTACGACTCCGTCGCCCTGCAGTGCGATGTCGAGCTTGGCGGGACCGATCAGAAGTTCAACCTGATGCGCGGGCGCGATCTGCAGCGTCACTTCGGCCAGGCGCAGCAGATCATCCTGATGAATCCCATCCTCGAAGGTCTGGATGGCGTACAGAAGATGTCGAAGTCGCTGAACAATGCGATTGGGATTCACGAGCCTCCTTCGGAGATGTACGGCAAGCTGATGTCCATCTCGGACGAGTTGATGTGGAAGTACTGGACACTGCTGACCGATCTGCGAGGTTCGGAGATTGCCGCGATGCAGGCCCAAGTTACAGACGGAAGTCTGCACCCGATGCAGGCGAAGAAGAACTTGGCGCATACCATCACAGCAGACTTCCACTCTCCGGCAGCTGCGGATGCGGCCGCCGAGGGCTGGGCCACCCAGTTCCAGCAGCGGGCTGTGAGTGAAGGTGTTCCCGTCGTGAAGGTCGCTCGCGACGCTGAAGGATTGTTTGCAGCCGACGGAGGAGAACTGCGTCTTCCCAGGCTGTTGCAGCTGACAGGACTGGCCACGTCGACGGGAGAGGCTACACGCAAGCTCGGCGAAAATGCGGTAAGCATCAATGGCGCGAAGATTAGCGCCCGGACCATCCAGATGGAGGAACTCGGTTCGAAGCCGATCCTTCGGCTGGGGAAGCGATCCGTCCGTGTGGAATGGACGTAGTCCCGGCAGGAATCAGGTAAAGAGAAGATTCCGCAGAGCGTGGCAAGAGAATTTGCAACGCCTTCTGATCTAGCGCGTCCAAATCTCACCTATGACAGGCTCGTGGAAGGCAGAGCAGATTCCCTCATTGACGAACAGGCGCTTCCTGATCACGGGAGCTAACAGCGGCATTGGTTTTGCTGCGGCGATGAAGCTGGCCCGCAAGGACGCTGAACTGATCGTCACCTGCCGTGACCGACGTAAGGGCGAGGAGACGCTGGCGCGGCTCCGGGAAGAGGCTCCGGGAGTGCGGGCCGAAGCGGGAGTGCTCGATCTTGCCTCGCTAGCATCGGTACGGGAGTTTGCCGCGGGGGAGCTCGACCGCCAGCGGCCGCTGCATGTGCTGATCAACAACGCAGGCGTGATGGCGGTGCCTCACCGGACTCTCACCGCAGACGGATTTGAGATGCAGTTTGGGACCAACGTACTGGGCCATTTCGCCCTGACCGGTCTTCTCTGGCCAGCCATTCAGCGGGCCGCTGCCGAGACCGCAGAAGCGCCTCGTATCGTGACCATCGCCTCGATTGCTCATAAACGCACCCATCTTGACCTTGAGGATCTGCAGTCCTCGCGGTCCTATTCCCCCATGCGGGCTTACCAGCAGTCGAAGCTTGCAAACCTGATGCTTGCGCAGGAGATGGGCCGACGCCTGCAAGCCACGGGGTCACGGGTGCGAAGCATCGCCGCCCATCCAGGGGTGGCGGCCACAGCTCTCTTCCGCACCGATGGCCGATCCTCCCTGACGAGAAGTCTGCGGACGATCATCGGGCATGTCATTGGCATGTTTTTGAATGACGAAGCAGAGGGCGCGCTGCCTACGCTGTATGCCGCGACTGCTCCCGACGCAGAGAACGGCGGCTACTATGGCCCGCAGGAGTTTGCAGAGATGCGGGGCGAGACCGTGGGGCCGGCGAAGGTCGCGGCCCACGCGCAAGATGAGGCACTGGCCTCACGGTTGTGGGAAAAGTGCAGCGATCTGACAGGTGTTGACTTCGTCTAAAGGTGCCTGCACTGAAGTTTGTCTTGGTCTGGTGATCAGAGTTCGTCCGGATGAGCGGCGTCGGTGATCGGAGCGGAGTTTCGCCTCAAAAAGAGCGATGCTCGACGAGATTACTTCCTTAGACCGAAAAATCAATGAGATGCAATTCTGCGGAGCGAATCCGCATCCTAATAGGCGGGTAGTCGAGGGCGTGTTTGCGTACGCGCCCTTATCTGTGCCGGGATCTCCCTTTAGGAAACAGTTACGCAAGATGAGGACTTCACAAAAGCTTCGTGAATCTCCAGTGGTGCATTGTCTCGGAGCGTTGCCTCTCTCCGATGGCACGCATTTCAGGGTCTGGGCGCCCGTTGCAAAGTCAGTGGAGGTGGTTCTGAGGACCGGAGAGTCCTACCCTCTTCTTCCACAAGAGAATGGCTACTTCAGCGCGGTAATCTCATCGGTTCGAGCCTCTGAGCACTACAAATATCTTGTCGATGGCGAGGGGCCCTTTCCTGATCCCGCATCACGATTCCAACCAGAGGGACCGCATGGATGGAGCGAGATTGTTGATCTGTCTGCTTATCCGTGGAAGCCTCGTGAGAGGTCTAACTTACAGTTAGTTGATCAGGTAATCTACGAACTCCATATCGGTACCTTCACTCCGGAAGGAACCTATCAAGCAGCAGAACGTGAGTTTGTCCGTCTGCGGGAGCTCGGAATCACCCTCTTGGAGATCATGCCTGTTTCGGAGTTCCCGGGAGAGTTCGGATGGGGATACGATGGCGTCTTCTTCTTTGCGCCGCATCATCACTATGGGACCCCGCGCGACCTCTGTCATATGGTCGAAGCTGCCCATGGCGCGGGACTCTCGGTCATCCTTGACGTTGTTTATAACCACTACGGTCCCGACGGCAACTACCTGCCGCAGTACTCTCCTTTCTATGCCTCCGACCATCCAAGCGAATGGGGCGAGGCCCCGAACTTCGCAGGCGAACACAGCGAACCGGTGCGGGAATTTTTCATTCAAAACGCCCGATACTGGATTCGTGAGTTTCAATTCGATGGCTTGCGTTTCGACGCTACCCAGGCGATGGTGGATTCGGGAGACTGTCACCCGCACATATTGACCGAGATCTCCTGCGCCGCTCGTGCTGCAGCAGAGGGTAGGGAGATCATTCTTATGAGCGAGTGTGAGCGGCAGTGGTGCCATCAACTGGCTTCTGTTGCCGAGGGTGGATCAGGGCTCGACGGCATGTGGAACGACGACCTTCATCATTCTGCAATCGTACGGCTGACCGGAAAACGGGAAGCGTATTACACGGATCATCTGGGGAAGGCGCAGGAGTTCGTTTCGGCTGCGAAATGGAGCTTTCTGTTTCAGGGGCAGTTCTATTCCTGGCAGAAAGCGCCACGTGGAACACCATTTGTTGGAGTGGAGCCTTGGCAGGCTGTCACCTTTCTGGAAAATCATGATCAGATCGCAAATTCCCTCCAGGGGACGCGACTCCCTGGTTCTTCCAGCCCTCGTCTCTACCGTGCCATGGTTGGATATTGGCTGCTGACTCCGGGAACTCCCATGTTCTTTATGGGGCAGGAGTATGGCTCGACGAAGCCTTTCCTTTATTTCTGCAATCAACGCGAAGACCTCTGCGAAAAAGTTCGCGCTGGCCGGGCCGATTTTCTGGAGCAGTTCGAATCCATCCGGAGCCTACCGGACCCTAAGGCAGTCATTCCCAATCCCGGTGACCGGGCAACTTTCGACGCTTGTAAGCTCGACCCCAAAGAGAGAGAGCGCGTGGATGGCCGCCAAACTCAGAGGCTGTTTGCTGATCTGCTTCGCATTCGCCGCGAGAACCCCGTCTTACGGAACATACAAAGGAGGCAAATTGATGGTGCAGTACTTACGGACGACTGTTTTGTTATCCGATATTTTGCTGATCAGGATGAGGGTCACCGGCTTCTTGTAGTCAATTTTGGCCCCTTTCTGGAATTGACTCACTTGCCCGAGCCTCTACTCGCTCCTCCGACTGGTAAACAGTGGCAGTGTGTGTGGAGCAGCGAGCAGATTGAGTATGGTGGCACCTTTGCCATGAGCCCTGTTACGCCCGAGAGTTGGCACATTGCTGAAAAAGCCACGAGTCTTCTTATCCCTTCCAATCTCACATCAGAACCATGACTACAGGACCCTATGAAGTCAATCTTTAGACCCAAACCAATCATCAGAGATGTTCCCCTTACATTAGAAAACCTCGACGAGCAGGCGAGAACCCGGCGTGGACTTTACGCAGAATGGCTCGTGACCAACGGCCTTGGCGGATATGCCTCCGGAACCATCGGCGGATTCAACACGCGACGCTTCCATGGGTGGCTTATAGGTGCCCTTCCCGCTCCCCTCGGCCGAATGATGATGGTCAACGATCTTCGTGAGCGGATTCATATCGACGGAAAGGAGTATCCACTCAGCTGCCTTGATTTCGCCAGCCGGGAGTCCATCGATTCAGAGTCGACGAAGAATGAACCTGTTACTCCTGTTCATGAGCCGGTTAGTCCGTATCTTCATAACTTTCGGCTGGAGACAGGCCTGCCTGTTTGGACATTTCGTATCGGCGAGACCGTGCTAGAAAAGCGCATCTGCATGGTTCACCGGCAAAACACCAGCTACATCAAATACTCCCTTCTCGCAGGGAGTGCGCGACTCGAAGTTCAGCCAGCACTTCATATAAGACCGCACGAAGGGACAGTGGAAGGATCGCTTCCTGAAAAATATCGTTTCTCGGCGGTCGAGCAGGGTTTCGAACTCTTTGCCGGGCCCGACCTCCCGGTCCTGAAGTTCTCGTGGCAGGGAGGCCAGACTAGCTTTCGTATAAACGCTCGAGAGATTCGAAATCTTCGCTATCGCATCGAGCAGAGCCGTGGGTATGACTGGCAGGGCAACCTCTGGTCGCCGGGAGTTATGTGCAGTGAGCTGAAGACAGGGGAGCAGGTTTCGCTCACCTTCTCCAGCGAAGATTGGGTTCAGGTGCAGGCGCTGAGCGCAGAAGCGGCGTTTGCGGCCGAGATCGAACGCAGGCGAAGACTCCTCCGCATGGCTCCCGAACCTGCACGAGAAGGCTTCGCGGCCGAACTGGTCCTCGCCGCCGACCAGTTCCTGATCACTCCGATGGGCCGCCTGTCCGACCAGGTCCGTGCTTATTCGCTTGGCGACGAGACCCGGAGTGTCATCGCCGGCTATCACTGGTTTACCGACTGGGGACGAGACACCATGATCTCTCTCGACGGGCTAACCCTCTGCACGGGACGTTGGAAGGAGGCAGAGTACATTCTGCGCTCCTTTGCCAATTACATACGGGATGGCCTGATTCCGAACATGTTCCCCGAGGGCCAGCAATCGGGCCTCTACCATACTGCCGATGCCACACTGTGGTTCTTCCATGCAGTGGACCGTTACTTCACCGCGACGGGAGATGCTGAGACCCTGGAATTCCTGCTGCCCCACCTGGTTGACGTTATTGAATGGCATCAGCGAGGCACAGATTTCGGGATCGGTGTCGATCCGGCAGACGGACTTCTACGGCAGGGCGCCGTCGGATACCAACTCACCTGGATGGATGCCAAGGTCGGAGACTGGGTCGTCACACCCAGGCGCGGCAAGGCCGTTGAACTCAATGCGCTCTGGTATAACGCGCTTCGTCTCGCGGCGGAGTGGCTTTCGCTGATCAAGAAGGACGATCAAAATTGTGTGCGTTTCACCGAAGAGGCCGGTCGAGTGTATGCGGAATTCCAGAGACGGTTCTGGAATCCTCAGCTCAAATGCCTCTTCGACGTTGTCGATTCACCGAGAGAGCAGGACGGCCAATTAGTCGATCCTCACGATGACCCTTCCATTCGGCCCAACCAGGTCATCGCGCTCTCTCTGAAGTATCCCGTACTCGCAAAGGACAAGTGGACGGCTGTGCTCGACGTGGTAAAGGCGCAGCTTCTCACCCCCGTAGGGCTGCGCTCTCTTTCGCCGGACGATTCAAACTACAAAGCCCGGTACGATGGTGATCTGTACACACGCGATGCCGCCTACCACCAGGGAACGGTCTGGCCCTGGTTGATCGGCCCGTTCTGCGATGCATGGCGTCGGACTTACCCCGAGGATCATCAGTCGATTGCTGGTTTTCTTCGGGCCTTCAAAGATCAACTCTGTGACGACGGAGTCGGTACGATCAGCGAGATCTTCGACGCGGACCCACCTTTTACGCCACGCGGCTGCATGGCTCAGGCCTGGAGTGTAGCGGAGGTGCTTCGCTCTTATCTCGCAAAACCCCGCGATGCATCTCCGGCTCACAAAGGTAGATGATTTTGGGTCGCATTCCCTGTGGCGATGAGCGCACAGCGTGCGGAAGGAATGGTCGGGGCGGAGGGATTCGAACCCCCGACCCTCTGCTCCCAAAGCAGATGCGCTACCAGACTGCGCTACGCCCCGACTCCCATTAGTCTACCGTACCGATGTGCGCACTGTCGCAATTAAAGCCACGTAGGAAAGTGGACCTCGACGCCGAACAAAGCATGCATCAGGCCGTTCGCCAGCCATGCCAGAAGCACCATGGGAATCAGTATCAGCAGACCCAGGACCGCGACCAGCGCAATCAGAAACAGCCAGCTCTGGATGGTGTGTTTGCGAGGCTCGTAGAGGCTGCCCGTCAGTAGAGCGTAGTTGCGGCGATTGGCTCGCCAGGCTATATCGAAGGCGTCTCCGACCAGGGGAATGGTTCCGATGACCACTTCGATGACGACGTTCGCCATCATGCGTGCAAGGATGACGTATGGAACGCCGCGCATCCAGGCCGCGAAGATGATGAAGCAGGAGGCTATGCCTCCGAGGATGTCCCCGATTCCCGGAATCAGCCCAACGATTCCGTCCAGGCCTAATCTGATTGAGGTTCCGGGAATCCGGATGAAGTCGTCCAAAATGTGCGAGAGGATGTCCAGATTTTCGTCGTCGAAGACCCCGCGGCCTTTGCGGGTTCGGGGAGTGAGGATCTCGGGCTGAGAGGGAGGTTGCATAGGAGAACCTGGTCGACGCGAGGATTTTTCTGTCTTCGACAAGTGAATGCTACAATTGATAGCGATACGGCGGCTATAGTTCAGTGGCAGAACGCCGCTCTGTGGCAGCGGATGTCGTGGGTTCGAACCCCACTAGCCGCCCCAAAATCTTCAAGTCTCAGATATTTGGGGTCCCCGTATCGGAAGTCCCTTCTTACGCCGTGGCCCGAATCCCGCAAGCCCCGCTGCCCACCGATGAAAACGCTGCGATGGCGGCTTCCTCACGGATCTTTGCCGGAACCTCCGGCTGGGCCTATCCGACCTGGAAACCCGATTTCTACCCTGAGGGAACTCCTGCCAAACGATTTCTGGAGTTCTACTCCAGGCAGCTCAGCTCGGTTGAGGTGAACTACACCTTCCGCGCCCTTCCAACGGCAGCGATGCTTGAGAACTGGCTTGCGGCGACACCTGGTTTCTTTCGCTTCAGCTTCAAGGCTCCTCAGAGAATTACGCACATCAAGCGGCTTGCAAACTGCGAGTCCGATCTCGCCACCTTCCTCGCGGTGCTGGAGCCGGTGCGGCAGGCGGGCAAGCTCGGTCTTCTGCTGTTTCAGCTTCCGCCGAACCTCAAGGCGGATGCCGCACGGGTGCAGACGTTTCTCGCTGCTCCGTCCCTCAAAGGAGAGGGCGCGCCCTCGGTCGCGTTCGAGTTTCGTCACCCGTCCTGGTTCTGTGAGGAGATCTATTCTGTCCTGCGTTCGAGTAACGCCGCTCTCTGCGTCGCCGAGAGTGACGAACTTGCAACGCCGGAGGTCCACACGGCCAGCACGATCGCCAGCTTCCGCCTGCGTCGTAACGGAGCGTACAGGCCGGAAGAGATTGCGGCGTTTGTGGAACGTCTTCGAGCCTTGGCCTTGGACCGTGATGTATACGTCTACTTCAAGCACGAAGATGAGCCGACCGGTGCTCTGAATGCATTGTCGTTTGTCGAAGGCATCGTGACCGCTGGAAAGGCGCAGCATTCGTGAGCAGCACAAAAGAATGGATCGCGCCGCAGCATGTGGCCCACGCCTCGGAGTTCATGCCGCGTCGATTCTTTTCCAACGGACACCTGCAGACCATCCTCGGAAATTTTTTGCGGCGTTCCGACCTGCTCCCACCTGCCGAGACGGTTTTGGTCGAGGTGGTGCCCTCTCGCGACGGGCGGGTAGGAAGTAGTATTCGCTGCGACTGCCACTGGCAACCGGCAGAGTTTCGCGCTGGGCGTCCTACAGCCATCATCGTCCATGGGCTCGAGGGGTCTTCCAACTCGCAGTATGTTGTTGGCAATGCGAACAAGCTGTGGCAGGCGGGCGCAAATGTTGTTCGAATGAACATGCGGAACTGCGGGGGAACAGAGGCGCTCAGCTCAACCCTCTATCACTCAGGGCTTTCGGGAGATCTGAGCGCGGTGATGCGTCATTTCACAGAGCTCTACGGTCTCACATCCGTATCCCTGGTCGGGTATTCGATGGGGGGGAACCTTGCCCTCAAGCTCGCCGGAGATCTGGGCACGTCGGCTCCGCGCACGCTGCGCTCTGTGATTGGGATCTCTCCGGCCATCGATCTTGGGCCGTCTGCCGATGCGCTGCACTCGCCGCAGAATCGTGTCTACGAGATGAAGTTTCTACATGCGCTGGTGGCGCGCTATCGCCGCAAGGTGGCGCTATTTCCGGATGTCTACGACGCCAGCCGTGCGGACAGGATCGGTTCCATCCGCGAGTTCGACGAGCGCATCACCGCCTTCTATTCGGGCTTTACCGGCGCGGATGATTACTACTACCGCGCAGCCAGCGCCCGCGTTCTGGAGCGCATCGCGGTTCCCACGCTCATTCTGAACTCCGCAGATGATCCTTTCATTCGCCTGTTGCCGGAGAGTCGCGACAAGATTGCCGCCAATCGCAACATCCGCTTCGTCGAGACAGCTCACGGGGGCCACTGCGCCTTCCTTGCCCCGGCGGATCCAGCCTCTAAGTACGACGGTTACTGGGCCGAACATACGCTTCTGCGGTTTCTGCTGGAACACTCCGAAAACTGAATCCAGATTGGCGGGTCGCTCTTTATTTTGGGGGTATCGCGGGGAATACCCGCATACCTTTTCACAGTAAGAGCAGGCGGCTCAGCCTCTTAAACTTAGAGTGCCATGTCTGTATGCAACAAAGTACGGAGGATCGGTCTCTGGTGTGCCGTTTGCGCGGCCGGACTAGCCTGTCCCGGGCTCGCCGGAGCTGCATCTTCCAGCGTGAGAACTGCGTCGGCTGTCAGGCATGCGGCGTCGTTATCGCCATGGGAGAAGGCGGTGCAGGGACGCGAGACTCTGGAGGCGATCTCTCCGCACGAGAGAACCAAGGAAGACTACGGCCGGGCGCTCGACCTGTTCCGCAACATCTATCACGAAGATCCCCGCGACAAGTATGCTGCCGCCGCAGTCAACTCGGTTGCGGAGCTGCTGGCCGAGCAGGGACGAGACCTCGGTGACGAGAAGAGCCTGACCGATGCAGTCGGCCAATACGAATTTCTGCGTACGCAGTATCCGGGAAGCTCGTTTCGCATGGCTGCGCTTCTGGCAGAGGCTCAGATCTACGAGAACGCGCTGCACGATCCAGGTGCGGCGAGAGAGAAGTATCAGCTGTTCGTAAAACTCTATCCCGGCAACTCCCGGGTGGATGAGGCAAAGGCTGGCCTGGCATCGCTTGAGCGCGGCTCGGCGCGGCCCCGATCGGCGAAGCAGAGCCGCGAGATCGACACCGCTGCCGTGCGGACGGCAAGAACCGACCTGGCGCGCGTCGAGTCAGCTTCCTCCGCGTCGGAATCAGGAGCTAGTTTCGCTCCGATGCCTACGACCGGCGCGGCAGTGGCTGCGGAAGCTGCACGCCGTCGTGCAAGCACGAGAGCGGCTCAGCCGGTTGAAGTGGCACAAGCCTCCGTCCAGCCGGCTCAGGATGCGACGGGTCAGCCTTCCATCTCGCACGTGGCGATCGCGGCAAAGCAGCGACGAGGGGAGCTGGCGCAGGTTAGCGGGATCAGGCACTGGTCCACGCCCAACTACACGCGTGTGGCGATCGATCTTGGCGACGACGTCACCTACGAGGCGGCGAGAGTTCCGAATCCTGACCGCATCTACTTCGACCTGCATGGAACGCGACTGGCGCAATCGCTGGTCGGCAAGACATTCACGGTGACCGATGACGGGTTCCTCAAGGAGGTCCGGGCGGCGCAGTTTTCAAACGACGTGACTCGCGTCGTGCTGGACGTGAACGACGTCACCGAATACTCGGCCTTTCTGCTGCCGAATCCCTATCGGCTGATCATCGACATCCACGGCAGCAATGTGCGGTCGCAGTTTGCGGGCAGCCGAGCGGCTGAGCCTGTCATCACGCCACCGCAGAAGCAGAGCACGGCGAAGGTTCCGGCCCCGAGGACAGAGACGGACCAGGTGGCCACCTCGCGACATCCGGTTCCGGACTCTGTGGCGACGAGCAGCTCGGCCACGACGACCGATGTTGCGGACATCAGTCATCAGCCGGGCAGGCAGGACGCTACCAGCCTTCCGACGTCGAAGCCGATCGCGGTGGTTCCAACGAAGGGAGCGGCGGCGAACTCGGCGAGCACGGCGCATCGCAGCAGGCGCAGCAGGAGCGAGATTGCGGAGTCAGCCGAACCGGCCCGGGCCGCAGTCCCGACGGCTGATGGGCAGACTTCGCTGGTGCGGGCGCTGGGTTTGAAGATCGGACGAATCGTCATCGATGCCGGCCACGGCGGCCACGACTCCGGAACCATCGGCGTGGATGGCTTGGAGGAGAAGGACGTTGTACTCGATGTAGCGCTTCGTCTTGGGAAGATCCTGCACGAGCGGCTTGGAGCGGAGATCATCTACACGCGCTCGGACGACACGTTTATTCCTCTGGAGACGAGGACTGCGATCGCGAACAAGGCGCAGGCCGACCTGTTCCTCTCGATCCATGCGAACTCGTCGCGCGATCCGAGCGCACGCGGAGTCGAGACCTATTATCTGAACTTTACCTCGCAGCCGGATGCTCTGCAGGTGGCCGCCCGCGAGAATGCGGTGAGCGATCAGTCGGTCTATCAGCTGAGCGATCTGGTGAAGAAGATCGCGCTGAAGGAGAAGATCGACGAATCGAGAGAGTTCGCCTCCGATGTCGAGGAGAATCTCTACTCGGGCCTTGAGCGCGGCAATACGGGGTTGAAGAACCGCGGGGTCAAGAAGGCCCCATTCGTCGTCCTGATCGGGGCGAATATGCCTTCGATCCTGGCGGAGATCTCGTTCGTCACGAATCCGAAAGATGCGGAGCAGCTGCGCGAGCCGGAGTACCGGCAACGGGTGGCAGAGAGCCTCTTCAAAGGTGTGGCGAAGTACCAGGACGGTCTGAGTGGTGCGAAGTCTCGGGTGGAACAGGCGCAGGCGCTAAGCCGGGGTACCCCTCCCGTACAATAATGCGCAAATCTTCAAAACATTGAACTTAGGTCCGGACCTAAGTCGTAAATTCTTGAAAACAAAAGGTTGATTCCGCAAAATCTTGAAAACAAAGTAGATGGCCGGATCGGTTGTGAGGCCGCTCCGATGTTGTGTGTTTTTGTATTTTAAGGATATCAATCCGGACTGAATTGAACGGCAACGCTATGTCACGTTGGATCAAATAGATGAATGAGGTACGGGGTTGACACCGGTCAGGACGTGGCAAGAGTTTGGGGGGAACCGCAGATCCTTCGACTGCGCCTCTCGCGATGGAGCTGCGAGGAGGCTTCGCTCAGAATGACACTTTGGTGGGGTGTCAGGGGTGGATCGTTTGAGTGATTCGCTTGTGGAAGGGGTTCGAGCTTTGCTCGAATGAGCCCACCCTAGGCGCGATGGAGCCGCGCCGAAGATGGGGTACCCGGTTTGTTGGAGGCTCCTGGCCTGTTGGGTCTTGTCGGCGGTGAAGAGCTTTGTCTTAGCGGGAGACGGCTTTGAAGTCGAGCCATGCGAAGTTCATCTGGCCCTCTGTAAGGACATGGATCGTGAGGAGACTGCGTCCGGCGGGAAGCTGAAGCTTCACGAGAGCGGGGGCGAGGTTCCAGTGGTGCCATTGCCGCCAGGCGACCGGATCAGCGAGATTACTGGTGGAGGCGATGGCGAGTGGGCCGGAGGCGGGCTTACCATTGAGGTCGATGGAGATGGAGCCGCCGCGGTTGGAGGTGTAGAGCAGGTCGGCGGTGTAGGTTCCGGCGTGGTGGACGTCGACGGTGATCGAGAACCACTCGCCGGGCTCGGTCCAGCCGACGTAAAGCTGGTTGGCAGGCGGAGGGACGATGGTCCAGGGGTTGTCGTCGATGCGGTCGGGGGAGTTGCCGAACTTGGTGTAGGAGATGTCGACACCTTCGCGCATGCGGAACTCATGGAGGTAGGAGCCGTCGGCGGGGTTGAGCTGGCCGGAGCCGTGGTTTACGGCGTCGGTGTCGTGGAAGGCGACGCCTTCGCCGCCGTTGTCGTAGAAGGCGCACTCGACGCGACCGGGGATGGTTTGTGGGACGCGCTGTTTGGCATCAGTGTACGGTGTGCCTTTGTAGTCCCTGGGCAGGTGGGACTGTGCGAGCGCAGAGGCCGGAAGCAGCGTGCCGGTCAGAAGGACAAAGAGGATTCGATTCATAAGAGGTTTCACTGTTGGCCGGCGCCTGGACGCAACGCAACAACCGCGTACAAGTTTTAGCATCCGGCGTGAGACTTCAGAAGCCGTGAGAGGAGAGAAACTGAATTACGAGGGAAGAGAATACCTCCGGCTTTTCCAGGTACATCAGGTGCCCTGTATCGGGAACCACGACGCGAGCGGCTCCTGGTATGGACATGACCAGAGCGCCTGCCACGGCCTGATTGTCGGCGATGTCTGCGGATCCTATAAGGATGAGAGTGGGAATCCGGAGCCCCTGCACATAGGGGAAGACAGGCTTTTCCGGAAGAGGCATGTCGTTGTGTTTATGATCCTGCGGAGAGGCGTTGAGCAGCCGCCGGAGATGATCGCGGGCAGCGTCGTTGCCTGGAGCGATGAAGTAAGTGTTCTGGACGCGCACTTCGGTCGGGTCTTTCGCTTTTTGAAACTCGATCTGCTTGAGGATGAAGTGCTCTGAGTAAGGGAAACCTTCCGCCTCAGGGCCGACCAGCACAAGGTCGCTGATCTGCGAGGAGTAGCGCAGCGCCACGCTGAGAGCGATGTTGCCGCCATGCGAGCTGCCTACGAGTGCGGCCTGAGATATGTTCCGTGCGTGAAGAAGAGCGGCTACATCATCGGCTTCGTAGTAGGGCTTTGTCGTCGCTGACGAGCGGCCGTATCCTCGCCGGTCATAGCGGATGGCGTGGAAGTGTTTGCAGAGAGAGGGCCATACATCGTCCCAGACGGCTGAGTTGACGACGCCATCGTGAAGCAGAATCACAGCCTTCGGTCCGACGCCACACTCCTCGAAGTAGAGGCGGGATCCGTCGAGATCGAGGAATGCGCCGGGTGGATTTGCCACCGCCGAAGTTTGCGCGGTTACGGACCCGGTGCCGAGGAGTGAGAGAAGCACCAGCGTAACGTCGAGGATTTTCATGCAGAAAGGGTAGGTCCTGCTGAGTGGTCTATCAACCGGCTTTTATGGGGTCTTTTGGTGGGATGGGAGGGAGAACCGCGGATCCTTCGTCTGCGCCTCTCGCGATGTGGCTGCGAGAGGCTTCGCTCAGGATGACACTTTTGGTGGGGCTGTCAGGCTTGCGAGTTTCGATGGTTTGTCGAGTTTTGGGGATTGGTTCTGGAGAGTTGCGTTGTGGGAGGGGGTTCTGGTGGTTGGTTTCTGTTTCTCTTTGTTGGTGGCTTTCTGGTTCGGGGTGAGGGTTCGGGATGGTATTTGCGGGTGTTGGAGTAGCGTGTAGGTCATCTGTCCGTTTGAAGGATGGGCCGGATTGCGTAGAGTGGATCGGAAATCCACACAACTAACTTTGGGAGACAAGCACGATGGCGGAAAAAAGGATCTGGTCGCGCCGTGAGGTTTTGAAGCAGACGGGAATGATCTCAGCGGCAGGGGCGGCGGGAGCGATGGCTCCAGGTCTGCAAGCTGTGGCTGCTCCTTTAAAAGGGGGCAAAGAGGGTGCGCTCAAGCCGGGGCAGATCCTGGGCAAGGACCAGGTTCCTTTTACGGACGGCGATTTTTACGACAACATGTTTACCCGGATCGGTATACGGCCGCTGATCAACTGCCGGGGCACGATTACGGCGATCAGCGGATCGACGTCGCTGCCCGAGGTGAAGCAGGCGATGTACAACGCCTCGCTCTATCACGTTCGCATGGACGAGATGATGGAGGCGCTGGGCGCGGAGTTCGCGAAGCTGAGCGGCGCGGAGTGGGGAATTGCGACGACGGGAACGGCGGCGGCGACGTGTATCTCGACCGTGGCGTGCATTGCGGGAACGGACGTCGAGAAGTCGCAGGCTCTTCCTTATATTAAGAAGAAGGACCAGGTCGTGATCCCGAAGACGTCACGGAATCCGTATGACATTGGCGTACGGATGTGTGGCGTGGAGATGGTGGAGTTTTCTTCGCCGGAGGAGCTGCGGGAGAAGATCAGCGACCGCACGGCGATGATGTATATCCTGGCAAATCCCAAGTGGGACGACACGCCGATGAGCACGAAGAACCTGGCGGCGATTGCGAAGGAGCATGGGGTTCCGGTGTTTGTGGATGCGGCGGCGACGGAGCTGGATCTGCCGAATCCGCACATTGAGGCGGGAGCGGACCTGGTGGCGTACTCCGGCGGAAAGAACATGCGCGGGCCGCAGTCCTCGGGGCTGCTGATTGGAAAGAAGGATCTTTGCAAGGCTGCGTACTTTCAGGGAGCACCGCACCATAACTATGGCCGCGCGATGAAGTGCAGCAAGGAAGAGGCGATGGGGCTGCTGGCCGCGGTGCGGGCATGGCGAAAGCGCGACCACGAGGCTGAACAGGCCATGTGGATGGGTTGGGCGCAGTCGATTGCAGACCGTATGCAGGGCTTACCTTCTGTGAAGGCGACAACCTATCCGGCGACGCCCAAGGGAACGATCGACCGCAGCCCGGGCGTGCGGATCAGCTGGGATGCCAACGTCGTCGGCATCACCGGAACCGAGATGGTGAAGCTGCTGGATGAGGGCACGCCGCGCATTGTTCTGGGAGGCACAGGGGCGCGTCCGGACCACATGGAGAGCTCGGTCTCGATCAACGTCTACATCATGACTCCGGCGGAGGTGAAGATTGTGGCGGACACGATCTACAAGCACCTGAAGAATCCTCCGCACTATGAGAATCCGGTGATTCCGACGGGAGCTCCGGCGCCGGTGGCGGGAGATTGGGCGGTGACGATCCACTATCTACGAGGTACGGGAGAACAGCAATTTGTGCTGAAGCAGGATGGAAACTCCGTAACGGGCGATCAGCACGGCGAGATCTACAACACGACGATGTCGGGCTCGGTGCATGCGAACCAGATTGCTCTGAACAGCGTTCTGCCGGTGGTGGGATATCCGCTGCCTTGCCACTTTACAGGGAAGGTAGATGGTAATCGGATGTCGGGCACAGTGACTCTGGCCGAATATGGTGTGGCGGAGTGGGAGGCTGTGCGGGGGTAGGCTTGCCGCACGGAAGGATCCCTCAAAAGAGGATGCGCATTCTGCATGCCGCTGTACCCCGGAGAGGAGCGGGGAGGGCCGTGCTGCTGAGGGCCGTTGTGGTGTAATCTGGCCTTCAGCAGGACGGTGTTTTATGGGAGACAGCAGGCGGACATTTCAGGGACTGGCGCGGCACATGGTATGGGTTTGTCTTGCAGGCGCGTCGATCAGCTGCTGGGGTCAGGGTGGAAAGACCATGCTGGTGGAGCCTCCTGCACCGCTGCTTCCGCAACAGGCGGGTGACTGGGTTCGCCAGGATGTGAGTGCGGCTCCTGCGACGGTGGAGACGGATCCCAAGCTTGATTCGGTTCTGAAAGAAGATGGACTGAAGCGCGATGAGGAAGCAGTCTATCGGGTGGGCAATGCAGGCCCGACGGTTCGGGTTACAGCGCGGCAGTTTGTCGACGCGACCGGAGCGCACGCTGCTTACGACTATTTCAAAAAGCCGGGTTCGGCCTACCGCGGAATCGGAGTGGGAGACGAGACCAGCCTTAACGGCGATCGCTACCTGTTTCGCAGCGGTGCCAGTGTGGTCGTTGCGGACGGAGACAAGGGCGCCAGGATGGAGGCTCTGCTGAACCGGATTCAGGTAGGGCTGCCGAAGGTGAGCGGGCCGAAGGGGATTGCACCGACGCTTCCGACGCTGCTGCCACCGAAGGGACTGGAACATGATTCCGTAAAGTATGCGGTGGGGCCGGTGAGCTACGAGGCGACGGGGGGCGCGCTGCCGGGTTCAATCTTGGGCTTTGAGAAGGCGGCTGAGGCTGTGACGGCGAAGTATGCGGGCAGAGGCAAGCTGACGATGCTGCTCTATCCCACGCCGGAGATCGCGGGCGATCGGTTGCGGGCGGTCGAAAAAGAGATTCACGATGAGGGGAAGTCCGCGGGCACGGTTGTGATGCGGCGCGCGGGGAACCTGTTGATGCTAACGACCGGCGAGTGGGGATTAGCAGAGGCGAAGGCGTTGGTGCAGGGCATCCATCCTCGAGTTGAGGTGACGTGGAACAAGCCGATGCCGCCGCAGTTCCACACAGAGGTGCGGAAGACCTACAGCCTGCTGTCGAGCATTGCGATCTTCTGCGGGTTTGGAGCGCTGGCTGCGGTTGTGCTTGGACTGTCACTGGGGGCCGGAAGAGCGGCGGTGCGAGTGCTGCAGGGTAAGCCTGCGGCGATGGAGCCGGAGTTTCTACGGATTGACCTGAGTGGAAGGCCTTCGCCCATCCAGATGGATGGCGGGAGTGGAAGCTCTCAAGGCTAAGAGAATGCACCAACGACGGTGCAGGCGGGGTGCTAACCGCCTGATTTGACATCTGTTTCGCTGGGTGGTTACCCCATGAAAGCGAACAGGTGGCGAATATTTCCTTCAAGGTTACCTACTTGATAACCCCATTAACTTCCTGAAAAATAGGCATTTGCGATGCGTCGGTTTAAACCTTGACACGTCATTTTGCCAAACATAGTATTTCGCCAGAAAGTTCTGATGGCTTTGCCTCCGTTGGAACTATTCTCCCTAAAGAAGAGGTCGCCCTGTTGCCGGGCGGCCTCTTCATGTTTTTGGAGCTAAGAGAAGGCGTCGGCTCTATGCGCCTTTCAGGCATCCCAGAGAACAAGCAGCCTGCTTCGCCGAACAGAGGCGGAGTATGAAAGCTGCTGAGCATGTTAGGGTTAGCTGTGCATCTCGAGGAGGTCGGACCAATGTCGTTCCGTTTGGGGCTGATGATTGCAGTTTTTTGTATGGGAGTGGCAGGGGCCCAGGATACCCGGAAGGTGATGGAGCCGAAGATTCCGCGGTCCTGTACGAAGCTGAAGGCGGAGCTGCGCGAGGTGAACAACGATATCGCCGAGGGCGATGAGACGAAGCTGGATACGGAGAGGATCCAGAAGGCTCTGGATCACTGCAAGGCGGGGATGGCGGTAGAGCTTTCGGCGTCGCGTGGAAGAGAGGCGTTTCTGACGGGCCCACTCGAGATGCGCGAAGGAGTGACGCTGCTGGTGGACAAGGGAGTGACGCTGTTCGGATCGCGCGATGCGCGAGTCTATGAGGTGAAGGGAGAAGGCGCGGAAGTGAAGGAAGAAGGCGCGGAGGTGAAGGGAGAAGGCGCGACGCCGGGTTTGTGTGGGACGATCGCGACGGGAACTCCGCCAGCTGTGTTTCCGGCTCCCCAGCATCCTGCGCCTGTGCATGGTGGCTGCCGACCGCTGATCAGCGTGAACAATGCGAAGGACGTCGGGATCATGGGGGAGGGCGTGATTGACGGACGGGGATACGCGAAGATCCTGAACAAGGACTACAGCTGGTGGCAGATGTCGCGAAAGGCGGAGCCGAAGAATGAGAGGTACTTCACGCCGAGGATGATTGTGGCTTCGCATGCGGACGGCCTGGTGCTGTACCGGATTACGCTGCATAACTCGACGAACTTCCATGTGAGTGTGAACCAGACGAATGGCTTCACGGCGTGGGGGGTGCACCTGCTGACCCCGACAGTGCGCGGGACGGACGCGCGAAACACGGACGGGATCGACCCGGGCAGCTCGACGAATGTCACGATTGCGCATAGCTGGATCGACAATGGGGACGACAATATTGCGATCAAGACGGGCGTGTCGCATATGAGCGTGATCGACAATCACTTTTACTCGGGACATGGGATGTCGATCGGAAGCGAAACCTATACGGGACAGAGCTTTCTGCTGGTGGACGGGTTGACGGAGGATCACACGACGAGCGGCATCCGTATCAAGAGCAACGTGACCCGGGGCGGGGCGGTGCACGATCTGACATATCGGAACATCTGCATGAGGGATGTGAAGAATCCGATCGCGATCAGTCCTTATTACACGAACCAGACGACGGAACCGTTTGAAGATCCGAAGTACAAGGGCGATCGGATTCCCGACTACAAAGCGATCAAGATTCAGAATGTAACCAGCACCACCGAGGGGGATGTTCTGATTGCCGGCCTGCAGGGACATACGACACAGGTGACGCTGGACAATGTTCACGTCGAGGACATCTCTCCGTCTGATGTGCATGGGCATTTTGCGACGGTGACGCTGGGACCGGGGGGAACCAACATCGACTTCAGCGGGACTGATATTAAGGTAGTGTCGCCGACCGCTCCGAAACAGATTCAGCCGTATGGATGTGAAGGCAAGTTTGTCCCGATGCAGTGAGGTGAGGAACGGTTCGAGTCAGCCGTGCGGTTGTGTTCTTTGGGCGGGCGGGAGTGCTGGCGCGGAAGGAATACAGGGATTCTTCGCTACGCTCAGAATGACGAGCCGTTGGGAATTGCGTTAGAGCTGCAGTCTCAGCTTAAGTCGGGTGAGCACGGCGGCGACGGCGATGATGCATGCCGTGAAGACCATTGCGCGGATCACGCCGGGCATTCCCCAGGCGAAGTGGGTTCGAAGCCAGGTGATGCCCAGAAGCGAGATAGCGAAGTACCAGAGATCGGGCAGAAGGTAGGTCAACAGCGTGTTCGATCCGGCGGGACGGGCGAAGGCAGCCCACCGGGTGTGGTGGCGGACGTCACAGATCCAGTAGAGCAGGGTGAAGATGAGGATGCTGGATCCGACGCTGTAGAGGGACCAGGTTGGCGTGGCGCGAATCTTGGAGATACCGAGCGGGGTGAGCAGAAGCGCGGCGATGAGCGTGACGACGGCAAAGCCGACTGCCCAGGTCGCCTTCGAACGGAAGGTGGGCCAGCGATGACTCTGCGCGCCTACGAAGATGGTGGAGGTGGCGACGCCTGCCATCGAGATCAGGGTGTCGGAGCCGTTACCGAACGGCCAGAGATAGAGTCCGGCGTGCCGAGGAAACTCGATCCAATGCGCGCAGCAGAGGGCGCAGAAAACGGTAAGTGGGATGAGCCAGAGGAACGGCGCCCATCGCCAGCGCCGGGTCGGAATGTACAACAGGCAGGTGGTGAGATATGCGAAGGCGAGCAGGCCGAGTATCTCGGGATAGGCGGTTCTTATCCAGGCGACGCTGCCGTCTTTCAGGGTTCGGCGGAAGATAGCGAACATGACGATCATGAGCGCGAGGCCGGTGAGGCGCAGCGCCTTGACCAGATTCTTGTGAGTTTCGGCCTGCGGATAGACCATCCAGAAGAGAATTGCACCGAGCAGGGCAAGGATAGCCCAGAGGCCTGGAGGCATATGGATGAGAGCAGGATCGCCCGCGCCTGCGTTGGTAAGGATGAGACCGAGGACAAGCAGCGAGATGGAGCGCAGAGCGATGTGTTTCCAGAGGCTGGTGTGTGACGGGTCTTTACTGAGCCGTTGCTCCACGGCGAGGGGGATGGCCATGCCGAGAATGAAGAGGAACGCGGGGAAGACCATGTCGACGTAGGTCATGGCATCCACTTTGCCGGGAGCATGATAGGTCCACCACGGCAGACCCTTCACCGATGCGAGATTGTTGACGAAGATCATGACGACCATGGTGAGACCGCGGAAGACGTCGATGGAGAAGACACGCGGCGCGCGAAGGGTCGTGGATGCGGTCTGGGTCCCCAGCTGAGCGGTTGCCATGTGATCTGTTCTCCCGATCAGAGTAATGCAGGTAAAGGCGATCCACTGACCTTATTCAGAGGCAGAATTCCTTGCAGAACGTGGGGCTGGGGATGGAGGCGGTGTGAGCCCGGCGTGCACGGCTTTGAGAAGGATTCCCGTGGTGTCGTTGGAGTTCTCCCAGAACATGATGCCTCGGAGCTGATGCGCGGTCACGTACCTGCATTTGGCCGCGATGGACTGGGGATCTTCGTAGGTGACGAAGACGCGTGTCTGCGGATTGTAGAGGTAGGGCGCCGAGGCTTCGTTGTCCCAGTGGCGGACGTATCCGGTTGCGAGGAGATTGGGAAGATCCGGATAGGAGAAGTGAACGCCCCGTGCCGCTTTGCCGGGCTGAAAGAGACCGTGGTTTTTGTCTTCGACTTCGCCCCAGCTTCTGCCATAAAAGGGAAGGCCGAGGACGATTTTGCTGGCGGGCACCCCGGCCTGCTCGTATTCGGTGACGGAGCGATCGGCGGAGACGTGCTTGGGATCGGATGGGTTACGGAAGAGAGGGGCGTCGTGTCCGGTCGTTGGACCGCCGACGTAGAAGTCGTAGGTCATGAGGTTGACGGTATCGACGTAGCGTTGCACCTTATCCATCTCGGTGTTCTGAAGGAATTTTGTTGAGGCTCCGGTAGCGATGGAGGTGTAGAGGTGGCGATGCAGGCGAGCCTGCTCCTTATCGAAGCGGTGGCGCAGTTCCGCAAGAAGAAGGGTGTAGTTCTGTTTATCCTGCGGGCGGAAGGTATTTCCGGCGCCGGGTTGTGCGGGATACTCCCAATCGATGTCGAGGCCGTCGAGCTTGTAGCGCTCGATAAAGCGGACTGCGCTGGCGATGAAACGCTCGCGGGAGCGTGGGGTGAGAGCAGCATCGGAGAAGTTGCCGGACCATGACCATCCTCCGACGGAGACGAGGATCTTGAGCTCGGGATTGGAGCGCTTGAGATTATTGAGCAGGACGAAGTTTTCTGCGTCGTGAGAGAAGCCTGCGGCGATCTGTCCATCCCTGATATTCGCAAAGGCGTAGTTGATCCGGGTGAGCTGGCGGCCGTTGACCTCATCCGGTTGAAGGACGCGATTCTGAGGAAAGACGTAGGCGATGATCTCGCGCGAGGAGGAAGTGGAAGGCGGAGGAGCAGAGTCCGGAGACGAGCAGAGTGCAGGCATGGAGAGGAGAAGGAAAAAGGCGCTGGCGAGCCTGGAGAGCGCAGGAATGGAACGATGCATGGTGCATCGAGGGTAATCCATTAGAGGCTGGGAGCATCGGGCATGCGGCCGTTGCGTCGCCAAGGTATTCCCGGTAAACTTACTTGTGCTGGGAAGGGTCTACCATCCCGCAGGCGGGTGGCTTGCGTGGAGTTCCTCGAAAAGCGCCGATGTAGCTCAGCTGGTAGAGCAACTGATTCGTAATCAGTAGGTCAGCGGTTCAAATCCGCTCATCGGCTCCAACATTCTCCGATCTGACATATTGCTGGTGTGCGAAGAAGTTCCGCAGTCCTACTGCTGTGAGCTGGTGGTGTGTTCTTTGGTGGGACTGTTGAGAATGGGCCCTACGAGACAAGGAGCTCTCGCCGGCTGCGCTGATCCGAGGACGAAGCAGAAGAGAGCGAGGAGGACCACAGTTCGTAATTTCTGCCTCCTATTCAGGAGTGGCCGGTCACCTTACGCGTTTCGTGGGGCGATACAAGTGAAGCAGCGGAGGGACTTACGTTCCGTTGTTCTGTGACAGGGCCTCCTGCCTTGCATTGACAGGTGCATATTGTGGAGAATGGTCTGACAAGAGGACGGCGCACTCTCACCTGACCGAGGTTTTCCATGGCAAAGAATCCGCAAGATCCAGATGACGACCGGCAGGAGCAGGGAACTGCCTCTGAGCAGACCGTCAGCGGGCGCCTGAGCAGGCGTTCCTTCCTTTCGCATCTTGGCGCAGCTGGTCTCGCTACCACTGCATCTCCTCTGCTTGCCTCTGCCGCGGCGGCTCCTGCTGTTCAACAGGAAGCTCAGGCCGAGGCGATGGAGGGGATGATCCCGGTCACCTTGAAGGTGAATGGAAAGCAGCACCAGCTCCGCGTGGATTCGCGGACGACGTTGCTTGATTGCCTGCGGGAGAATCTGGACCTGCCGGGTACGAAGAAGGGTTGCGATCATGGCCAGTGCGGGGCCTGTACTGTGCACGTGAATGGACGCCGAGTGAATTCGTGCCTGTCGTTCGCGGTGATGCATCCGGGCGACGAGATTACGACCATTGAAGGGATTGGGCAGCCGGGACATCTTCATCCGGTACAGGCTGCTTTTGTTGAGCATGATGCCTATCAGTGCGGTTATTGCACCTCCGGACAGATCATGTCGGCTGTTGCCGTGCTGAAAGAGCCGGTCGGCCCAGCGGATGAAGACATCAAGCAAGCCATGTACGGGAATATCTGCCGCTGCGGAGCGTATCCGAACATCATTGCGGCAGTACAGTCCGCGCGGAAACGCGCATAACGCGGATAAACAATCTCGATCTTAGTTGGTCGAAACTGTATCGGAGCGAAGGATGGATGCTTTTCAATTCAGCCGGCCTACCAGTCTCAATCAGGCGATTCAGCTCGGCGCGAAGGCGTCTACGGCGCAGCAGTCGGCTGATGTCCGCTTTGTAGCTGGCGGCACTACCCTCATCGACCTGATGAAGCTCAATGTCGAGCGCCCGAAACAGGTGGTGGACATCAACCTTCTGCCCCTTGAGAAGATTGAGCCCACACCTGAGGGAGGTTTGGTCATTGGAGCGTTGGCACGAAACGCCGACGTAGCCCTGCATCCTGCGGTGCAGCGGGATTACGCGGTGCTGTCGCAGGCGCTGTTGTCGGGCGCGTCTCCGCAGTTGCGGAATATGGCGACCACGGGGGGAAACCTGCTTCAGCGCACGCGATGCGTTTACTTTCGCGACACGGCGCACGCATGCAACAAGCGCGAGCCGGGCAGTGGATGCTCGGCGATCGAAGGCCACAACCGCACACTGGCGATCCTGGGGACGAGCAAAGACTGTATTGCGAGCAATCCTTCGGATCAGAATGTGGCGTTGACCGCTCTCGAAGCGACGATCCAGGTAGAAGGTCCCCGCGGTAAGCGCACCATTCCGATTCACGAGTTCTATCTGCTTCCAGGATCCACACCGCATCGCGAGACCGTGCTGGAACCGGGGGACATGATTGTAAGTGTTACCCTGCCCCCGCCGAGTGCGGGGACAAAGTCTCATTATCTGAAGCTGAGAGATCGTGCGGCATACGAGTTCGCGCTGGCTTCGGCTGCGATTGTGTTGAAGCTGGACGGCAAGAAGATTGAAAGCGCCCGGGTAGCGATGGGCGGCGTAGGCACTAAACCGTGGCGATCTCCCGAGGCTGAGCATGCATTACAGGGGGGCACCGCCGATATGGCCACCTTCCGCAAGGCTGCGGAGGCGGCGCTAAAGAGCGCACGGCCTGCAAGCGAGAACGGATTCAAGGTGGAGCTGGCGAAGCGCTGTCTGGTTCGCGCACTCGTTACGACGACTGCCACCACCTAAACGGGAAGAGATTCACGCGCAAGAGGAGACGTCTCTATGCTGTTTCGCGAGTTTGTTGAGTTCATCAAATCCGACGAAGGTCCTGCGCCGGCGCAGCAGATGGAGAAGAATGCTCCGTCAAAGATCATCGGAGCAGCGCTCCCGCGCGTCGATGGCCCGCTAAAGACTACAGGCAACGCGATGTACGCCTCGGACTATAACTTTCCGAATCTCGCGTACTGTGTTCCGGTAAGGGCGACGATTGCGAGCGGCAAGATTCGCAGCATCGACAGCACGGCCGCTGAAAAGATGTCGGGAGTTCTGCTGGTGATGCACCACGGGAACATCATGCCGCTCTACCGCAACGCCTCTGGCGGACGTAACAGCGAGAACCGCCCACCGTTTGAAGATGAGACGGTTTACTACTGGGGCCAGTATGTGGCTGCCGTGGTTGCGACGACCTTCCAGCAGGCGCAGGCGGCCGCAGCGAGTGTGAAGGTAACGTACGATCCGCAGGACTTCAATGTCGCGACTGACCTTGACGACCATCTGCCTGCAGAAGGCAAGCCGGGCGGAGCCAAGGTCCTGAGCCATCGCGGAGATCCGGATGCGGCATTCGACTCCGCGGCAGTGAAGGTGGATGAGACGTATACGACTCCGGTCGAGACGCATAACCCGATGGAGATGCACGCCACGGTCGCGGTGTGGGATGGCAAGGGCTACACCTTGTATGAGTCGTCGCAGGGCGTGATGAACCATCAGACCGTCATGTCACAGGTTCTCGGAGCACCGAAGGAGAACGTTGAGGTCATCTCGCGCTTTATCGGCTCGGGCTTTGGCGGAAAGCTCTTCCCCTGGCCACATTCGGCGATTGCGGCGGCTGCAGCGCGCCAGTTGAACCGTCCGGTAAAACTTACACTCACCCGCAAGATGATGTTCTCTAACGTAGGGCACCGCCCTCGTACGCAGCAACGCATCAGGCTTGGCGCCTCCGCAGACGGCAAGTTGCTGGCACTGCGCCACGACTATCGGAATCACACATCGTTTGGCGATGATATTCGTGAGAACTGTGGTGAGGCAACGCCGTTCCTCTACAGCACGGCGAACCTTGCCGTTACGTCCGCGCTGGTGCGCCGCAATGTCGGTACCCCGACACCGATGCGCGGGCCGGGAGCGGTTCCCGGCCTGTTCGCTCTCGAGTCGGCTATGGATGAGTTGGCGATCAAGCTGAAGAAGGATCCGGTAGAACTGCGTCTCTCGCTGGATACGCTGATGGATGAAGAGAAGAATAAGCCGTTTTCGTCTCGGCACCTGAAAGAGTGTCTGCAACTTGGAGCAGAGAAGTTTGGCTGGTCGCGGCGAAATCCTGAAGTCGGCTCGATGCGGAAGGGCGATCTGATCTTAGGGTGGGGCGTCGCATGTGCCTCATGGGGAGCCAATCGCGGTGTAAGCGAGGCATCTGTGAGTTTTCGCAGCGACGGTACAGTGCGCGTCAGTTCGGGCACGCAGGATATTGGCACGGGAACGTATACCGTCATCGCACAGGTCGTCAGCGACAAGACGGGAGTTCCAGTAGACAAGATCGATGTTGTTCTTGGCAGCAGCAATCTACCTCCCGGACCGACGTCGGGCGGCTCTACGGCGACCTCTACGATTCTTCCCTCAGTTGTCGACGGGGTGGAGGCGGCCAAGCAGATTGTGATGAAGGTGGCTACTACGGACAAAGCCTCTCCCTTCGCAGGGAAGGATCCAGACTCGCTGGTAATTGCAGATGGTTGCGTCTGTTTGAAGGACGCAGGCAATGCCTCAGCCGTGCCATTCGAAAAGATTTTGAAGGCAGCGAACGTTGGCTCTGCTGATGGCCGGGGACGGTCGGGTGGACTCGGGGCGGATCCCAAGGCTCGCGGTTATTCGACTCACTCGTTCGGTGCTCAGTTTGTAGAGGTGGAGTGGGATCCCGGGATCGCACGCCTTCGCGTGAGCCGGGTGGTAAGTGTGGTCGACGGCGGCCGGATCATCAACATGCGCACAGCAACGAACCAAATGGCCGGAGCTGTCGTCATGGGCGTGGGAATGGGATTGCTTGAAGAGACGATTTACGACCCGAAGAATGGTCATCCCGTCAACGACAATTATGCAGACTATCTTGTTCCGACTATCGCGGACACGCCGGACATCGATGTCCACTTCCTTGATATACCGGATCCCATCATGGGCGAGTATGGTGTGAGAGGCATCGGCGAGATTGGTCTGGCCGGAATCGCTCCCGCGATAACCGCCGCTGTTTATCATGCGACGGGTATTCGCGTGCGCAAGGTGCCTGTGAAGATTGAGGATCTGCTCTCTCCTGCGGGAGCATCTTCAAAGAAGGCGTAATTGCTCTTCGCAGGAAAGGCTGCGCAGGGTTGCCGATAAGGGTAGCGCTATGTGCGATCGCCGACGCACAGGTGCGTGTGCAAAGTTGCAGAAGCAGACAACGCTCCGATTTGTTACGGCATCTTCCGAAATAATGGGCTCCGCTGCTTATTTTCGCTACAGGTCATAGATCGTAGCGCAGCGCCGCACCGCAGCCATTGCACGCGAACATCACTGCTTCACTTTGCATAACGGGAACGCGTATGTCCACGACTGCGCTGGAGAGCAAGCTCGCGGCTCTCTGGGAGACGCCAAAATCCGTCTATGGATGGTTCGCTACGGTGGACCACAAAGAGCTGGGGATACGCTACCTGGTCACGGCTTTCGCGTTTCTGGTTATCGGAGGATTGGAAGCGCTGATCATGCGCTTGCAGCTTGCGCGATCCAACATGGGGCTGCTTACTCCCGAAGCTTATAACCAGATCTTCACGATGCATGGCGCGACCATGATCTTCTGGTACGCGGCTCCAATCCTCTCGGGATTCGCTGTTTATCTCGTTCCCCTGATGATCGGTGCGCGAGACATGGCATTCCCGCGACTGAATGCGTTCACGTACTGGACGTATCTCTTCTCGGGAATCTTTCTTTACACGGCTCCGGCGATTGGGCAGGCTCCGCATGCCGGCTGGTTCGCCTATGTGCCTTATACTCTCACCGTCTATTCGCCCGGACTGGGCATGGACATCTATGCGCTCGCGCTGATCTTTCTCACGATCTCGACTACAGGCGGAGCCATCAACTTCATCGTTACGATTTTGCGGCTGCGTGCCCCGGGAATGGCAATCAGCCGCATGCCTCTGTTTCTTTACAGCACGCTCACCATCTCGTTTGTCATCTTGTTCGCACTTCCTGCTCTTACAGCGGCATGTATCTTTCTTGAACTGGACCGGCGGTGGGGGACGCACTTCTTCGGAATTGCGAACGGGGGTAGTACGTTCCTGTGGCAACAGCTCTTCTGGTTCTTTGGTCATCCGTGGGTCTACGTGATCTTCCTTCCGGCGACAGGGATGCTTTCCATGATCGTGCCGGTCTTCTCGCGAAGACCTGTGGTGGGATACCCGTTCATTGCAATCTCAACTGTGCTTACCGGGGTGGTTGGTTTTGGAGTATGGCTCCATCACATGTTCACGGTCGGCATGTCGGACATTGCGATGAGCTTCTTCTCCGCCGGAAGCATGACCATCTCGATCTTCACGACCATCCAGGTCTTCGCGTGGGTGGCGACCGTGTGGAAGGGACGACCGGTTGCAACGGCGGCGATGCATTACGCACTGGGCGCCATCGTGATGCTCGTCATCGGGGGCCTGAGCGGCGTCTTTACCGGCGTGATCCCTGTGGACTGGCAGGTGCACAACACCTACTACGTCGTTGCGCATATCCACTACGTGCTTATCGGGTCGAACCTGTTTCCCGTATTCGCGGGCTTCTACTACTGGCTGCCCAAGATGACTGGCAGGATGATGAGCGAGAGGCTGGGGAAGTGGAGCTTCTGGATCATGTTTCTGGGCTTCAACGTCGGCTTCTTTCCGATGCATATCCTCGGTCTGCTGGGGATGCCGAGGAGGATCTTTACCTACAAGCCGGGGCTGGGCTTCGATGGCTGGAACACGGTTGTGACGATCGGTTCGTTCGTTCTTGGCATCGGGATTCTACTCAGCATCATCAACCTTCTGCGCAGCCTGCGTAAGACTCCCGACGCGGGAAGAAATCCCTGGAACTCCGACGGGCTGGAGTGGGATACGGATTCACCACCTGCTTCCTATGGATCAGTTCATATCCCTCTTGTAGCTTCGCGGCACCCGTTGTGGGACGACTTTGATGAGAGTGCCGATCCAGAGTGCGATCGCGTGCTCGATGAGGGAAGACTTACGCCGACGACCACATGGCTGGATGCGGAGCCGGTTGGGATTGCAACCATCCCGGAGGAGTCGCTGGCGCCTGCGCTGATGGGGCTGACCATGCTCGGCTTCTTCGCCACACTGGTTGTGCAGATGGTATGGGTGGCACTCGGTTTCGTGATTGCTACTTTTCTGATCGGCTGTTTCTGGATGTGGCCGAGAACCGAGAAGGAGGTCGTGTGAGCTCTGCAGTTCAGGTTCCGCCTCCGCGGACAAGCTTGTCGACGCTTCCGCTGGATCAGGAGCGAGGAATCTACGCCATGTGGACGGTGATAGCGACCGAGCTGATGTTGTTTGTCTGCATGTTCGGCGCCTACTACTATCTCGGCACCAACAAAGATCGATGGGCTCTCGAGACTCCACCGGAGCTGAAGTATCCGTTGATTCTTCTGGCGATTCTGCTGAGCAGTAGCTTCGTTCTGGTCTGGGGAGAGCGACAGCTCAAAACAGAACGTTTCGGAGCGGCACGGGCCGCGTTGTGGGGAGCGGTATTTCTGGGGCTCTGCTTCATGGGACTACAGGTGATCGAATACGTCTCGCACTGGAAGAAGCTGACACCCTACAGCGACTCTTATGGCTCGATCTTTTACACGATTACCAGTTTGCATGCGGCGCATGTCGTGGTCGGTCTTCTGCTGTTGATGTATGTGGGCGTGCTGCCGCGATACGGTGCAACGCTGCGTACGCCTCATAAAGCATATAAGGCAGTCGCGCTGTACTGGCACTTCGTTGACTTCGTATGGATCTTTATCGTGGCGCTGCTCTATGTTGCGCCGCACTTTCAGGGAGCACCCCATGTCCGATGAAAAGACGGTGGTGCATGAGCAGGTTCAGCCTCGGCGACTGTGGTTCGGCTTCGCAGGTTCGGCCTTTTCATGGTTCGCGCTCGGATGCCTGGATATCTTGATCACTTGGCGCTCGTGTACGCACCAGGAAGACTTCGGCGTTCCGGAGACGCAACGAAGCGCCGCAGTGGTTCTCGGAATACTTGCTCTGGTGCTGCTCGGGATCACCATAGCGGCGGGATTCACATCCTACCGTAACTGGCGCGATCTCTCGGGTAGGCGGCACATCCTGGAGGCTGACGCGGTGGAGCGGCGAGAGTTCATGGCTCTCCTGGGTGTGATCGTGAGTGTGACACTGGGCTTCGGAATCTGCTGCCTCGCTTTGCCGCCTCTCTTTCTCGATCTCTGCTGGAGGGCGCGATGAGGATGCGAGCTTTCCTGACGTTTGTGGCGACCGGGGCCTTCGCACTGGCGGGTTGTAACGGAGGGAAGGTGACCCATCCCTATATCGCGGTAACGGGTGGCGATCCGAATCATGGAAAGGTGCTCATCGACCAATACGGTTGTGGTGCATGTCATATCGTTCCCGGAGTTCGAGGCGCCCGTGGTCTGGTGGGGCCGCCGCTTATCTACTTCAGCGAGCGCACCATGATTGCAGGTGAACTGCCGAACTCACCCTCGAACCTCATCCGCTGGATCGAACATCCGCGAGAGGTGGAACCAAAGACCGCGATGCCCGATTTGGGGTTGACGGAGGATCAGGCGACTGACATCGCCGCTTATCTCTATACCCTGCGAGGACCGGAAGGAACACGATGGATCGAATGATCAAGACTCTAAGGTATGCCGGGACATTTGCCGCGACGACCCTGTTGCTGTCAGGATCGTCGATAGCAATTGCGCAGAGTAATGGGATGACGACGAATGTCCCGGGAGCGATGTCCAATGTGCACATCGTCTCGCCGGTCGCGGATGGGCAGTGGACGATGCCGGCGGGAGACTACGGCAACACGCGTTACAGTCCTCTGGACAAGATCAACACAGGCAATGTTCAGAACCTTCATGTCGTCGGAACGGTAAGCACCGGAATCCCGCACGGGCATGAGGGAGCACCGCTGGTGGTAGGCAGCACGCTGTACATCGTGACACCGTATCCGGACAATCTGATTGCGTTGGATTTGAGTAAACCGGGCTTCCCCCAGAAATGGATCTTCGAGCCGAATCCGGATATTACCTCAGTTGGTATCGCCTGCTGCGATGTAGTCAATCGCGGAGCAAGCTACGCGGATGGAAAGATCATCTACAACACCCTCGACGCTCACACGGTAGCGGTCGACGCGAACACCGGCAAGCTGGTGTGGAAGACGCAGGTAGGAGATATCCACTTCGGCGAGACCACGACGATGGCTCCTGTCGTCGCGCGCAACGTTGTGATCGTGGGCAATAGTGGAGGTGAGCTGGGCGTGCGCGGCCAGCTTACGGGACTGGACGTCAAGACCGGCAAGATTCTGTGGAAGGCCTACAGTACAGGCTCGGACGCCGACGTGAAGATCGGCAGCGATTTTCATCCTTTTTACGCGAAGGATCGCGGCAAGGATCTGGGCCTCAGCACATGGACACCCGGGCAATGGAAGCTTGGCGGCGGAACGATCTGGGGATGGGTCTCTTATGATCCGGAGCTGAATCTCATCTACTACGGGACCGGCAATCCGGGCGTGTGGAATGAGGACATGCGACCAGGAGATAACAAGTGGTCCATCACGATATGGGCCCGGGACCCTGTGACAGGAATGGCGAAGTGGGCCTACCAGGTAGAGCCGCACGATGGTTTCGACTACGACGAGATCATGGAGAACGTCCTGATCGATATGCCGTGGCATGGAAAGATGCGCAAACTGCTGGTTCATCCGGGGCGCACGGGCTTTGTCTTCGTGATGGATCGCGAGACGGGAGAGCTGCTGTCGGCAGAGAAGTTCGAACCGGTGACGTGGGCGAATGGGTTCGATCTGAAGACGGGCGTGGTGGACACGAACGCGTCGATGCAGACCCACTTTGGAAAGTACTCAAAAGGGATCTGTCCGTCTTCGACAGGAGCAAAAGAGTTTGTTCCGTCGTCGTTCTCTCCGAAGACCGGCTATCTCTATATCCCCGCTCACAACACATGCATGGATTACGAAGGCACAGCCGTGAACTATATCGCGGGTACGCCGTACTTGGGAGCGAGCGTGCGGATGTATCCCGGGCCAGGAGGTTACCAGGGAGAATTTATCGCGTGGGATGTGGCGAATGCCAGGAAGGTGTGGAGCATCAAGGATCCGGATCTCCCGGTCTACAGCGGTGTTCTCACGACGGGAGGCGATCTTGCCTTCTACGGAACCATGGAGGGTTGGTTCCGGGCCGTGGACACGAAGACGGGCAAGATCCTCTGGCAGTTCAAGACGGGCTCGGGAATTGTTGGCAATCCGATGACCTTTACCGGGCCGGACGGTAAGCAATACGTCGCTATCTACTCGGGCGTGGGGGGATGGATGGGGGCTACGGCGCTACCGTCAGTCTCTACCGACGATCCCTATGCTGCGCTCGGTGTGGTGGGAGCGATGAAGCAGATTAAGGCGAAGACTCAACCTGGAGACATGCTTTATGTCTTTGGTTACTAAATCATTTGGCTTACTGCTAGGGTCCCTTGCGATCATGCCGGTGCTGTCGGCTCAATCGCTTCGGGTATGCGCGGATCCAGGCAATCTCCCTTACTCCGATGTGCAAAAGCAGGGATTTGAGAACAGGATTGCTGCGTTGATCGCGAGAGATCTAAATGAGGAGCTTCACTATTTCTGGTTCCCGCAGCGGGATAATTTTTTCCGTAAGACTATCAACCAGGGCTTATGTGATGTTGTGATGGGCGTCCCGGTGGGCATGAAGGGATTGGAGACTACGCGGTCCTACTATCGCTCTTCTTACGTCTTCGTGACGCGCAAAGACCAGGATCTTCGCATTTCGTCGTTTGACGATCCGCGGTTGCGCTCATTGAAGATTGGGGTGCATGTATTGAGCGAGCAGGGAGACAGCCTTCCCCCTGTCTATGCGCTGACAAGTCGAGGGATCACGAAGAATCTCGTAGGCATCAGCATCTTCGGCAATCTCAATGAAAAGGACCCATCGACCGATCTTCTGAAGGCAGTTGCGGATAAGCAGGTGGATGTTGCGGTGGTCTGGGGTCCTCTGGCGGGATACTTCGCGCAACATTCTCCGGTTCCTTTGTCCCTCACGCCGGTAGTAGAGGGCCCGCGCGAGCAGAGTCTTCCATTTCATTTCGAGATAGCCATCGGTGTGAGAAGGGACGAGACGGCTCTCAGAGATGCCCTTGACGCCGAGTTGGAGAGGCGTCGAGGGGAGATCGCAAAGATCCTGCAGTCGTACGGGGTTCCTCAACCCAACATTCCATCGTCTTCGAGCGATATCAGGAAGAGTGAAGTATGCGGATATTAGCTGCGTTGTTGTCGGGATTGGTGATCACGAGTTTTACCGGGTGCCGCAATGCATCCAATTCGACTTCCGTGGCCGCTGCGGCAAAGGCTACGGTTGCGAGTGTAACGGGTCCAATCCCCGGTGAGGTGCACGAGATACACTACCGCACGAATCCTTACAGCGAGGATGCCGTCGCGCAACAGGACGGACGAAGATTGTTCGACTGGTACAACTGTTCCGGGTGCCATGGGGGCCATGCAGGAGGAGGTATGGGACCCAGTCTCCGCGACCGCGTGTGGCTCTATGGGAACCGTAACGATCAGATCTTTGACTCAATCGCTCATGGACGCTCCAATGGGATGCCTGCATGGGGAACGAAGATTCCTGAGTCGCAGATCTGGCAACTGGTTGCTTATATCCAGACAATGGGAACTCCCCAGGAGCCCGACCCGCCGACTGAACCGGCGGATGAGATGGTTCCCGATCCCCATGGAAGCGAAATAACCGTCGCACCACAAACCAGCGCGAGTGAGGTGAAGTAGATGGGGGGCCGGACACGTGCGGTGGGCCTGGCAGCTCTGCTTATCGCTCTCAACGGGTGCCGGTCGGTGCAGTCCACCTTTCAGAGTCATGGGCCAGCAGCCCGCAGTATTGCCGGTCTCTCATGGTTCATGACGATCCTGTTTCTCATCATCACCCTCGTGATGTGGGGACTGGTAGGTTACGCCTTCTACAGGCGGCGCGGGTCGCTCGCTGAACATGAACCGATCAGCGTTACGGGAGGGCAGGCATGGATAGCCATCGGCGGTATCGCTGTTCCTCTGCTGGTGCTGGGTGTGCTGTTTGTGCTGGGTCTGCAACTATTGCGTGACTTTCCCATTCACGGCATGCATGGAGCCGGGAAGCACTCTCAGATGCAATACACCATGAAACCGGAGATCCGGATCATAGGCCACCAGTGGTGGTGGGAGATCCACTATCTGAATGACGAGCCTTCGAAACAGTTCACCACGGCAAACGAGCTGCATCTGCCGGTGGGGCGTCCTGTGAATATCGAGGTGGAGACACGCGATGTCATGCATTCTTTCTGGGTTCCGGCGCTGCACGGAAAGGTTGACCTGATTCCCGGCCAGCCCAACTACATCCGGCTGGAGGCCTCGCAAGCGGGAGAGTACGAGGGACAATGCGCGGAGTTCTGCGGAGAGGAACATTCCCGCATGCGCCTGCTGGCTGTGGCGCAGCCGCAGTCCGACTATCAGGCATGGCTTGCAGGGCAACGGAAAGCAGGCGCTGAACCGACCACAGCAGATGCGGTGGAGGGACAGAAGATCTTTCTTTCAGGGCCGTGCGCCATGTGCCATCAGGTCCGCGGCACGATTGCCGGAGGGCGGGTGGCACCCGATCTGACGCACCTGGCGAGCCGGCAATTGATCGCGGCCAATAGCTATAAGAACAACGATGCTTATCTCGAGGCATGGATTACGCATGCGCAATCGCTTAAGCCCGGCGCCGAGATGCCGAATCTGACGCAATTTTCGGGGGAACAGCTGCACGATCTGGTTGCTTACCTACGCCAACTGCAATGACAGTCAAGGAGAGAGGGTTATGTCCGGAGTAAATCTTGCTGGTGGAAGGAACGCTAAGAGGGGAACGATACTTCTGGCTCTAATGGTGTTTGGCATCTGCTCGATCTGCGAAGCTCAGGCCAAGCCGGATTGCAGCGGCCTTCCGGATGCCGCGAGGCTCAAAGGGATCGTCAAAGGTGTCGTCAGCCAGGGGGCTTCTAAGAATGGCGGTATGGGAAATCAGGAGTGGGCCGCAGTTGTAAATCGCGACGGAATCGTATGCTCGATCGTGTTTAGTGGAACCACGCGTTCGGACCAATGGCCCGGAAGCCGTGTGATCGCTGCGGAAAAGGCAAATACGGCGAATGGTTTGAGCGGAAGAAACTATGCTCTTTCCACCGCAAATGTGTACGCGGCGGCGCAGCCCGGTCAGAGCCTCTACAGTCTGACGACCAGCCAGCCTCCGAATCCGAATGCAGTAGTGGGTGACCCGGTCTCCTTCGGAACGATCAACGATCCTATGGTCGGGAAGGCGATCGGAGGGATCATCGTGTTCGCGGGAGGGCTGCCGTTGTACTCTCCGGACGGAAAAATTGTAGGTGGCCTTGGGCTAAGCGGCGATACGTCCTGTACAGATCATGTCATTGCGTGGAAGGTGCGACACGAACTGCACCTCGATGCCGTGCCGATGGGACCGACTCCGGAACACAACGACAATATGATCCTCGACTGGCAGAACAACACAAGTCCGAGCGGTTTCGGCCATCCATCCTGCAAAGGGGGAACCCAGGCGGAGGGAATTATCAAGGACCTTTCCAAGGACTTTCCTACCGGACCACACGGCAGTGCGCGCTGAACATACGCACTGAAACTGAGTTGCTACCCACGCAGAGTTGGCGGATGCGCCAAGGCAATCCTAGCCGGTTGTTTCGTCCAGCACCGGCTTGGATGTCCGATGGGCACCGAGCAGCGTGCTGTGTTCCAGGCGGTCATTGGATGCCTTGAGCCATCGAGCAAAGAGGACCAGGCCGACGACGATGAAGACGACCCCGGAGGGAACCCACATGATAAGTCCTCCAAGCTGCTGATCCTCGAGTGGCGTGAGACCCCAGACTGCGGTTCTCCCGGCGTAGAGCGGATACCACAGGACGGTGGAGAAGGTGAGGAGAGCGCCGAGAGCTCCCGAGTGCACGGCGGTTCCAAAGACATAGAAGACGGCGGCGCCGTAGCTCATCAAAGATCGTCCCGCACCGTAAAGAGCGGACCAGAAGATGAGCGAAGTGATAAAGAAGCTGAGGTGCTGCAGGCTGTGGACGGCATCGGAGGATAGGGTGGCCTGGTATAACGCAGGGATGTGCCAAAGCCACAGAGCGGCCGCATGGCCCAGCCAGGCGACGAGGGGACTCATCAGTATTGTGACAAACTTATGGCGCTCGATGGCTGCGACCGCTTTGCCAACGGTGGGCCGCTGCTGCGAGGAAAAGCCATAGAGGAAGGTTACGGCCGGGTGAGCAGCGGCCAGAAGAGGTGCAGCGATCAGCACGAGAATCTCATGCTGAAGCATGTGCGCGCTGAAGAGTGCATCACCAAGACGATGGAGCGGGGAGACCAGTGCGACGCAGAGCGAAGCCCAGCTGGCGAGAAAGGCGATGTGACGCCAGAGCAGGCGAGACGTGTCTCCGCGACGTATGGCACCGATTAGATACCAGGCTAGACCGATTGCCAGCGGGAGGGTAATGGAAAGCTCCCACGTCCAGTTTCGCCAAGCCCACAGGTCTGCCGGCGTGGGCAGCGGACCATCCTCTGTGGCAACCGGATGGAAGAGCAAAAGGGCGGCTAGCAAGGGATGTGGCATGTCAGAGGTCGCAGGGCCGCAGGATGAAGGTAGAGATAGTTCCGGCGAGGATGAAGAGAGCGAATCCCGCAGCGAACCAATAGCCGAGATAGAGGAGAAGACGGCGCGTGTGCAGGAGCGACGGCGAAAGATCGTCGGTTGGCTGTTCCACACGTGTGCGGACGGACGTGGTGGTGATGGCGGCAATGACGCACAGCCCGAAGGCGATCGCGTTCACCAGCATCACAAGGTGACGATTATGGACGTTGCAGGAGTAGTTGCTGACCATGTATCCCACTACGGTATTGAGACCTCCGGCCACCGGAGGCAACAAGACTCCCAACCACAGCTTGAAGTTCAGGCTTTCGTTCTCAGTTCCGGGAAAGATGCTAAAAGGCTGCGGCATCTGCACCTCCTCTCATCCCACCAGCCATCGCGGTGCCCAGTACAACACCAGGTAGATGGGAATCCATGTGAGCACGACGAAGTACCAGTAACTTGCATTTTCTTCCGCATCGACGAATCGCTTGCCTTCGACGTGTGGTGAAAAGAAGAGCACGGTAAGAACCAGTGTCTCCACCCAGTCGGTCAGAAGGTGGGTGATGTGCAGCCCTATCAATAGCCATACGATGGAACCGTAAGCGTCGCCACTCCAGTTGCAATTAAGATGTTTCATCTCGAAATAGCGGATCGTTAGATTCACTACTCCTGTCAAAGAGGCGATGATCAGACCCAGACGGACTGCGCGCAGGTCGCCCTTGTGAGCGCGACGGCGATACCATTCCGTTGGGATCAGACTCAGGAGGAAGACAGCGGTATTCAGCGAGCCCCACAGCAGGTCCGGCGGATGTCCTGTGGGCGGCCAGCGGTCAGTGCGCGAATGCAGATAGAAGTAGGAGGCGACGGCGAGAGCGAAGACTCCGCCCTCGATTGCCATCATGCCGATGGTTCCCCACCATGTCACGCTGCGAATGGCAAAGGTGACGTCGGGCAGACGTGAGACGTCGAGGGCGAGTCGACGCTGGCTTACTCCTGCTGCCATATATCTCTCCTTCTGCGACGGGATGATTCCTCGCGTGTAGGCCAGAACCAGCCGATCAGCGCGATGGCCAGCGGGACGGAGCCTATACCGATGGCGAGCGGGCGGAAGATGCTGCCGACAAACATGGCGGTCGTGACAACGGCGGCAATAAAGGGCCAGATGGTCGGTCCGGGCATCTCATCCCGTCCTTCAGGTTCGGCGTCCATGATGCGCGTGGTGACCACTTCACGAACATCAGTGTGAAGTCCGATGACGACGGGTTGATCTGGTCGGGCATCCCATAGAGGCTCGCGGCCATTGACAGTTGGAATATGCAGGAAGTTGTAGCTGCGAGGGGGTGATGCCGCCGCCCATTCGAGTCCGCCTGCGTCCCAGGGATTAGGGCCTGCGATCTGGCCGTGGCGCAGCGAGCGCACCACGTTAATGAGAAAGAGCAACACGCCGGCAAAGAGCAAGATGTATCCGGCCGACTCCACTTGGTTGAGCAGGCGCCACCCGGCGTTCAGAGGATAGGTATAGACGCGTCGAGGCATTCCGCGCAGTCCAACGAGATGCATGGGGAAGAAGGTGATGTTGAAGCCAATAAGAAAGAGGCTGAAGCTCCAGAATCCGAGACGTTCGCTCAGCATGCGTCCGGTGATCTTCGGGAACCAGTAGGCGAAGGCACCAAAGAGAGGGAAGACCGCGCCACCGATGAGCACATAGTGGAAGTGTGCGACGACGAAATAGGTATCGTGCACCTGCAGATCGACGGGCACGGAGGCGACGTAGATACCTGTCATCCCGCCGATCACGAAGACAAAGAAGAAGCCGAGCACCCACCACATGGGTGTCTTGAGGATGACTTTGCCCGTGCAGATGGTTGCAAGCCAGCAGAAGATCTGAGTGCCTGCGGGAATCGCAATCATCATGCTGGCGGCGGTGAAGAAGCTCTCGCTCATCTGGGGAATTCCGGTCGCGAACATGTGGTGAACCCACAAGCCAAATGCAATGAAGCCTGTCGCGATGAGGGAGAGCACCAGTGCCAGATACCCGAAGACGTGACGGCGCGCGAAGGCAGCGACGATGGTGGAAACGATGGCCGTACCCGGGATGAAGATGATGTACACCTCGGGATGTCCGAACCACCAGAAGAGGTGCTGAAATAGAAGTACATCGCCACCATTGGCGGGATTGAAGAACTGAGTGGAACAGGTGCGATCGAGGAGGAGCATGGTACTGGAGACCACGACACCCGGCATCGCGAAGATAACCATGAATGCTGTGACGACTTGCCCCCAGACAAAGATCGGAATGCGATTGAGCGACATGCCCGGAGCCCGCAGCTTGAAGACGGTCACGACGATCTCCACTGCGACGGAGAGAGCAGAGACCTCGGTGAATGTGATTAGCTGGGCCCAGGCGTCTGCCCGTTTGCCCGGCGCATACCGGAGCGAAGCCAGAGGGACGTAGGAGAACCATCCCCGGTCGGGACCAGAGTTTACAAAGAAGAAGGCGAACACCATCAGCCCGCCGAAGAGGAACAGGTAATAGCTGAAGGCGTTCAAACGGGGGAAGGCGATGTTGCGGGTTCCCACCATAAGAGGTACCAGATAGACGCTGAGCGCCTCAAACATCATGGGAACAGCAAACAGAAACATCATCACGGTCCCATGCATGGTGAAGATCTGGTTGTAGAGATCCGGACCCATCAGGTGGAGTTCTGGAAAGGCAAGTTGCAGACGCATGGCTCCGGCGAGCAGACCGGCTGCCAGAAAGAAGCAAAATGCAGTGACGATGTAGCGCTTTCCAATTGTGGTGTGGTGGACGGCCTTGAACCAGCCGAGAAATCCGGGCGGCTCCTGCCATATCTCTTCCAACTCCGCTGCGAGAGCGACCTCACGCTCCGCCGAGACGTCGATCTCGATGAGTTCCGCGCGCTGCTCGCTCATTGCAGCGTCTCCAGGTAGGCGATCAGGTCGTTCAGATCGGTTGAGTTCATCAGATTAGGTGGCATGCGGCAGCCGGGTTTTATCTTCTGCGCATCAAGAACCCATGCGGTGAGATTCGCGACGTTGTTCTTGAGGGCCCCGGCGGCGATGGTTGAGCGGCTGGCCAGGTGAGTCAGATCAGGTGCAGCCGTGCCGCCCGCAATCGTGCCTCGGATGGTATGGCACAGGGAACATGCCTGAGAGAGGAAGACGGTGCGGCCACGTTCGGCCTCAGGCGAGGAGGGGTCAGCGGCAGGTTTCAATTGCTGCCGATACCATGCCTCAAATTCGTCTGGCGACTGTGCGACGATGTCGAAAGCCATCTGAGCATGCTGCATTCCGCAGTATTCGGCACACTGGCCGCGCCAGACTCCAGGGCTGTCCACCTTGAACGTCAGATCGTTCTCGTATCCGGGCAGAAGGTCTTTTTTGCCATGGATGTTGGGAGCCCAGAAGCTATGAATGACGTCACGTGAGGTGCCGTGAATGTCTATGACGGTGTTGGCGGGTACATGGATCTCATTTGCAGTATGGATGACCCGGGACGGAGCTGCGCCATTGGGATAAACAACCTCCCACCACCATTGATGGCCGTAGACATCAATGCGAAGCGCTGGTTGATCTGCGAGAGCCGCCGTGCGGTGGCTGGTCACAAAGCTGGATACCATCATGATTGTGATGAGAATGACGGTTGCTATGAGGGCGCCACCCACGATCCGAGCGGCCTTCTTTTCCACTGCTGGATCGGGCGTGAAGGGGGCCGGTATTCCAGCTTCACGGCTGCGTGCGCGGAGAACCCCGATCGCGAGCACAGCGATGACGATGGCATAGACGATGGAAGTGATCCAGAAGATCAGTAAGAAGGTGTGCTCGATATGCCGCGCCTGAGGGCCTGCTGGATCGAGCGGTGTCTGATTCTTGGGGAAGGCCAGAAGTGCCATCGAGAGTCTGGCCGAACGGCACAGCATCTTCTTTTTCTCCGCAAACAGGTGTGAGCGGCTATTTCGAATGCCCAGGAGTGTTCTTAGCGAGGGCGACCTTATGAGCCGGAGGTCACGAATTATCTATTACTATCTATTGCTGTCTATACGATCCTCAAGACAAAGATGGTTGGAAAAAGTATGTGGTTGCTTCTGCTGGACGCGTTATCTACCGATCGAAGATACGGTTATCCGGTAAGGTACCCAACGTTCGGCACCGCAGGCGAGAGACTGCAAAACCTTTCAGCGGCAAATATCTCGCGGCTGTAGACCACATAGAAGGAACTTTCTGCGTCTATGGTTGCAGAAGGCCGCAGCCGCGGTCTCTCTGCAAGTCATCTTTCATGGCCAGGAGAGACCTTATGGGAATGGGAAATCCACCCGACAGATCAACCTATGCCGACCAGACCCCGCAGACCGGGCGGGCTGGGATCATGCTCAATGGGCGTTACCTTCCTCCGCCGGAGGATAAGGATGGCAAGCAGTGGGTTAGAACCAGCGCGTTGGTAATGGTATCTGCTGAGGAGCTTTATGAGATGTGGCGCGACGTCGCCAAGGCTCCTTTATGGCAGGAGGAGATCGAACGAGTCAGCGTTACCGGCGCGAAGACCTCTCATTGGGTGATGCGCTCCGGCGACGATGGCGCAAGAATCGAGTGGGATTCCGAGGTTCTAAATGATGAGCCGGCAAAACGTATCGCATGGCGGTCTATCGGTGGGGATTCCGATAACGCCGGTGAGGTGATATTCGAAGAATCTCCGACTGGACGAGGCACGGTAGTAACGGTGTTGCAGGAATTTCGTATGGGTAAGCTGACCAGCGCATGGGAGACGTTGACCGGACGTAACCCCAAGCAGGCGGTCATCGAAAACCTTCGTCATTTCAAAGCGCTTGCCGAGACGGGAGAGATTCCCCGCATTCATGGTCAGCCGCATGGGCCCCGCGGAGTTATCGGCGATATGAAGCGATCACTCTATGGAGAGACAGTTGCGACGCCAGAAGGTAAGGAACGGATCGCAAGCTAGTCGCTGATGTAGCAACCGATCAGGATCGGATGAGCAGGTGCGCTAGAGCGCCGCAAGAGAGCCACTCACAAAGGATATGGAGTTGAACAATGAAAGCTGTGTGCTGGATGGGAACCAGTAACGTCGAGACGTTGACCGTTGAAGACCCCAAGATTCTGAATCCCCATGATGCAATTCTGAAGGTGACACGCACCGCAATCTGCGGTTCAGATCTCCACCTCTACGATGGGTTTATCCCCACGATGGAGGCGGGCGACATTCTCGGTCACGAGTTTATGGGAATCGTCGAAGAGGTGGGCAAAGAGGTAACTAACCTGAAGCGGGGTGACCGCGTCGTCGTGCCATTTACGATCGCGTGTGGGAATTGCTTCTTCTGCAAGAAGAGTCTCTGGGCAGCGTGCGATAACACCAATCCTGGGGCGCACCTGATGGAAGCAGCGTACGGCTACTCCGGCTCGGGGCTGTTCGGCTACTCGCACATGATGGGTGGTTATGCAGGCGGCCAGGCACAGTATGTTCGAGTACCGTTTGCCAACGTAGGCCCCCTGAAGATTGAAAACGATCTGCCCGACGAAAAGGTTCTGTTTCTCTCCGATATCTTCCCAACCGGCTACATGGCAGCGGAGAACGCGCAGATACAGGAGGGTGATACGGTCGCGATCTGGGGATGTGGACCGGTCGGCACGTTTGCGATCGCCAGCGCATTCATGCTGGGCGCGGCCCGCGTGATCGCGATCGACCGCATTCCTGAACGTCTTGAGATGGCCCGCCGCTTCGGAGCAATCACGGTTGATTATTCGGAGAAGGATCTGGATGTGATTACGGCGCTTAAAGACATCACCGGCGGCATAGGACCGGACGCGTGCATCGATGCTGTAGGGTTGGAAGCGCATTCTACTGAGTTGCAGGGACTCTACGACAAGGTCAAGACTGCGGTCATGATGGAGACGGACCGGCCCATCGTATTGCGTCAGGCGATCCAATGCGTGCGCAAGGGCGGTACTCTCTCTATCCCGGGCGTCTACGGAGGGATGCTCGACAAAGTTAACTTCGGCGCTGCGTTTGGCAAGGGCATCACGATGAAGATGGGCCAGACCAATATGCATAGCTACATGCGGCCTCTGCTGGAGCGTGTGGAGAAGGGGGAGATCGATCCGAGCTCAATCATCTCGCACCGCATTACGCTCGATGAGGCACCGGAGATGTACAAGATCTGGCGTGACAAGAAAGACAACGTTACCAAGATCGTCATTGATCCCTGGGCCGAAACCGCCGCCTGAGCCGCACTGAACCAGATACATCAACCCGGAGGAATTACCGTGAACACATCCACGCGCGACCCCCGTGAGATGGGGCCGAAGCCCCCGTTCCCGCAGCAGCAGCAGACGCACCCTGGCAGCGTCCACAAGATGGATCCAGCTGCGGACCACGGAGAAACCAGTTATCAAGGCACAGGGAAGCTGAAAGGGCGTGCAACCATCATCACCGGCGGTGATTCCGGCATCGGGCGGGCCGTCGCGATCGCATTCGCAAAAGAGGGAGCCGACGTGCTGATCTCCTATCTTCCCGAGGAGCAGGCTGACGCTGATGACACCGCATCGGTGATCGCAGCAGCCGGCGTGAAGGTGGCCAAGCTGGCAGCAGACCTGCGTGATCCAGAGACCCCGCAGAAGCTGGTTGAGACAGCAATCAAGGAGTTTGGCCATCTCGATATCCTAGTCAACAACGCTGCATACCAGATGTCGCATGAGAAGATTGACGAGCTTTCAGCCGAGGAGTTCGAGCACACATTTCGCACCAATGTCTTCGGTACTTTTCTCATGACGCAGGCGGCCTTGAAGAAGCTACCACCCGGTGGCGTGGTGTTGAACACGACGTCGATTCAGGCTTACGATCCAAGCCCACAGCTTATAGCCTATGCGGCAACGAAGGCCGCCATTCTGAGCATGACCAAGAGCATCGCCGGCCTCGCCATGAAGCAGGGGGTACGCGTCAATGCCGTTGCCCCCGGACCTGTCTGGACTCCACTGATCCCTTCTACTATGCCGGAAGAGAAGGTAAAGAACTTCGGAGGTAATACCGACTTCGGGCGTCCTGCTCAACCGATCGAGTTGGCACGCATCTTCGTCTTTCTTGCTTCTGACGATGCCAGCTACGCGACCGGCGAAGTCTACGCTGCGACCGGTGGGCGAACTCCCTATTAGGAACTAAGCCTGCTGCGGCTGCGGAAGAGCATTGGTGACGGCGCGAAAAGCGTAAGCAATGCTCTTCCGCCTGAATGCGACGGACCCACCATCCATTCTCATGTGTGGCGGGTCTGTCGAACTACGTACCGCAGAACGTCTCGCGAACGCACTGTTCAGGGGTGGCGGGCGTTGCATAGTACTCGAGGCCGGCTCTGTCCTCGTATGGTCGCACGGCGACGTCCAACAATCTTTCAAACGGCTGTAGGTCCTGCTTCTCGACAGCTGCAGTAATTACAGCCTCTACCAGATGGTTGCGCGGAATAAAGATGGGGTTCACCCTCCGCATGCGAGTCGCGCGCTCTTCATTCGTGATGGATTCCTTCTCCAGGCGGCTTCGCCACGCAGCTGCCCATGAATCGTAAGCTACGGGATCGGCAAACAGGGCGCGTACAGCCGAATCGTCTGCACCTGCGGCAGCATCGCATAGTCTTCGAAAGGTCAGTGTGAAGTCAGCATGGTTGGTCGCCATGCTGTCCAGCAGGCTCTGAGCGAGGGCCGCGTCGCCGTCGTCTTCTGTGAAGAGGCCGAGTTTGCGACGAAAGCCTGAGATACGAGCTGCCTCGAATTGAGGTCCGAAGGAGCCAAGCGCATCATGCGCCGAGGCAAGAGCGGCTTCCTTGCTGCCTTCCTCCTGCTCGAACAAGGGGAGCAGTGCTTCGGCGAGACGCACCAGGTTCCACTGTGCAGCGTGGGGCTGGTTGCTGTAGGCATAGCGACCCTGGCGGTCGATAGAACTGAACACCATATCGGGATCGTATGCCTCCATGAAGGCACACGGACCGTAGTCGATTGTTTCGCCTGAGATCGAGGTGTTATCGGTGTTCATTACTCCGTGAATGAAGCCGACGAGCATCCATTGTGCAACCAGGTTTGCCTGACGGGTGATAATTCGATCGAGGAGATTCCGGTATGACCGCGGCGATTGTGCGATCTCGGGGTAATGTCGCGCGATTGCGTAGTTCGCGAGTATCCGCGTTCCGTCTACATCGTCCTGCGCGGCGAAGTACTGGAAGGTCCCGACGCGGAGATGGCTTGCTGCTACCCGAGTCAGAACGGCACCGGGCAAAGCTGTCTCGCGTAGCACCCGATCTCCGGTGGTGACTGCAGCCAGAGCTCGCGTGGTCGGAATTCCCAGCGCTGCCATCGCCTCACTTACGATGTACTCACGCAGCACTGGCCCCAGTGCCGCTCTGCCGTCTCCGCGGCGGGAGAAGGGCGTAGGCCCCGAGCCTTTCAGTTGAATGTCGTACCGTACGCCGTCAAGCCCGATGACCTCGCCAAGCAGAATTGCACGGCCGTCGCCGAGCTGGGGTACGAAATACCCAAACTGGTGCCCCGCATATGCCATCGCCAGAGGCTCTGATCCCTCGCCGACGCTGTTGCCTGCCAGGATGTTGATCCCTCTGTCAGTCACGAGTTCATGAGGGTCGAGTCCCAGGCTCCTCGCCAGCTCTGCATTCACCTTGATCAGACGCGGCGATGACACGGGTGTGGGCACAAGGCGGGCATAGAAGTGCCCAGGCAATCGCGCATAACTGTTATCGAAGCCAAATCGGATGGCATTTTGACGGGAGTCAGGTGACGATGTTACCGAAAGATGATCCAGCGAGTTCATATCTCATTGGATGCGACATCGCCTCTTTGGCTTCGGGAGCGACAGCACCAGATTACAGGCCGACTATTTGGCGGCCGAAAGGGAAACATCTGGAGGGACCCGCGACGAGGATTTCCTCCGCTTTATGGAAGATGTTCGTGCGGTGATTCAGCTGACAGCAACTAACCCTGCCAATTCCATGGTGGCGATCTCACGATGAAGATTTCGACATGGGTAGAGCCTGGATCCTTCCTGGATACCCGTGAGCACCGCCTACCGGGGTGCCACATCCGGCGAGATGGTTGCGGGAGCCGAACCCGTCTCCGGATTGTAATGTGGATTGGTCACATCGATTGGACCTGGTTTCTCAGGGACTGGCGAGAGCGCGCTCTCGAGCCACGCTCGGTAGACCAGGTCGCGGAGCATCCCGGCTCCAGCTGCAGTTCGGCTGTAGACCATCTCCTTAGCCTCGTGATCCTGCGGATTATTGAAGGCCCCTCGCTTATCCATCTGATAAATGGCCTCGACGTTACCTCCCGCCTGATCGAGATGAGCAAGGATCAGTTCGAATACATCCCCCTGAAGATGTCCCGGTTTGCCCAGACGGGGAGCGATGTCCTGTTCGGTGAGGCCGATCGCATCCACATAGGCCGACTCGAAACGCCCATGAATCTTGGGGTCGCGCGTATATCCCTTCGGATCTGGCCATTGCCATCCATCGTGATGAATCGTATCGTGCAGTGGCTGCGCCCCATCGCCGATGTAATGTCCCATCCAGGCCACATAAAAAGCGCAGGTCTGCTCCAGGAACGCCGTATCCCTGCCTGCCGCCCGCTCTCGCCTCAGCAGGCGCATGTCCGCCACCAAGTGTCCGTAGACCTCCGCCGCTGCATAAGGCAGTGTCCCTGTCCAGCGCACGTTCATTCGCTTCGCCTCTTCAGGATCACTCTTTCGTATTCGCAGGTTTTCGCGGTACAGCTCCAGCACAAACTCATACCTGGAGCGAGGAATCACCTTCATAAAGGCAAACTGTTCACGGAACCATCCGTGATTAGGATCCTCTTCGATCTTCGAGAACGGTTCCGACGCCCCACGCCATGAATCCGGGATGCCCGCTGTTCCTGCAATATAGTCCACATACTTCTTCAAAAAGACGGGTCCATCGTCCGGCAGCAGATCTACAGCGGTACGATCAATCACAGAGTGCGCGCGAGCACCCCAGGGATAAGCCGCCTGCGGAAGGCATACCATAGCGATCAGCAGCATCGCGGTCGACGATTTACCATTCATCTTCATCTCCAATCTGTTCTTGGAAAAGCTAAATCCCTTACACATGCGGCTTATGGATCAAGAGGATCGAGGGGATCCTGCTGGAGTGACTCTATCTTCGGAAGAAAGACCACGCTCGTGTCGGACGGATGGTCGGTAATCTTATAAGGCAGATAGCCCATCTCCTTCAGGCATCGGTACCGAAAGGCCTGGCTTGCAATCCCGTCGATCTGTCTTTTATCGCTGATCACAATTACGGGTTTGTTCATGGGAATCTCGTAACGATAGATCTCCCGTACCGCGTCTCGCAGATTCGTCGTCGTATGCCGTGCATGAGGATCGATCAGGATCGCCGACGCAGGAACACCATAGTCCGCCAACAGAGCCTTCTTCATCTCCAGAGCCTCTGCGAAACGTGTCTGCGAAGGATGCACGTAGCCTCCTGAGACCAGGACGAACGGAGCTTTGCCTGCGTGATAGGCCTCCGCGGCGAGTTTTGTACGAGCCCGGCCAGCTTCGGAGAGCGCCGTATCAGGATCACTCGGTCCTGCGCCCGGAACCACGATCACCGAATATGGATACTTCTTCCAGGCGACACCGGGAAGAGCCTTGATCGCAGCGGCATTCCCTCCTGTCTCCATCGGCTCTTCGCGCCCTGCCTCATCGCGGCGATTCATCGCCAACAACTCAAGCGCGGCCTTGAGGGAGGAGGCGAAGAAAAGTTCCGAGTTTGGAGACTCCGCAGCCGGCTGCTGTGCCAGAGCTGTTATCTTCTGCCGAAATTCCTGTGAGTTCACATCGAACGAGATGGAATCGATCAGCGGATAGCGAGGAGCCGCGCCCTGGCCATAGACAGCGATCACATTATTCATACCGCGAGCGCATATCTCCCACGAGGCGGACAGAAGCTCCGCTCCACCCTTGTTTTGATAAAGAATATACGTCCCACTGGGACGAAGCTCCTGGTCAACCATCTCCTGCAATGCAGGGGAATCCCGATAAAGCCGCTCAAGAGCGAAGGAGACGATGCGGATCTCCTCCTCAGTCCAAAGGAAACTTCTCATTGTGCAGACAGCGTCTCCCTTGCAGGATCGCAATGCAAGATTGAGATATTCCGTCCGCTCTGGGGCGATCTCCTGCAAATCTTTATCAGCGAGAAGTGCAGCCGATACCCTGGAGTTGTCTTCGATCGCCGACAGCAGGTAGAAGTTCTTATCCTGAACTGCATGCTCAAGATGAAGAGGCTTTTGGGGGACCTGACCTACCAGTCCAGCCGAAGTGAACATAAGAGTCGTCATCAAAATCGACGATGCAATGAATCTAAGCCGCATGCGAAAAACTCCCCGAATACAAGAATGACGACGCAGAAGACCCCGGGTCCTCTGCGTCAGCCAGGTTGCGAGTCCTAGAACTTCAGGCTCAGTCCGAACTGTGTATTACGAGATGTGCGCGCAGAGGTCTGCGTGAGGAAGTTACTTGCATTCTGCGCGTTGATAACCGCCCCGGTGCAGCCGGTGGTCGTGTTGCAGTTCAGGTTGTTGGTATTCAGTAGATTCTCCGCCTGGGCAAACGCTGCCAGATGGAATCGCTCACCGAAGTTGAAGTACCGCTTGATCTGTGCGTCCTCCTGCGATAGTCCGCTGCCACGAAGGCTATTGCGGCCTACGAAGGGCAAACGATCATTGATTACCCCGTCCTGGTTCAGGTCGGTGCCAGCGATCGGATTAATCGGATAGCCGGAGTTGAGAAACGTCATCGAAGAAATCTCGAAACCGTTAGCCCAGCGTAGCGAGCGCGAAGCAAATGATGTCTGATAGATTCCCTGGATAACCAGGTTGTGTCGGGTGTCGTTATCCGCGTTGCCATAGTCGCGCCGCAGGTTGGTTGGGTCGCTGATGCTGCCGCCCTCGCCGATGTTATCGGACAGAGCATGGGAGTACATATAGTTGAAGGTGAACTCAAAACCGTGTGAGAGCCTCTTCTGTAAGCTCAAAAATCCACCATTGAAGTTCGTGTTCGCTCCACTGCGAATCAGGTTGATTGCACCGAAGCTGGTATTGGGTCTATTGTTTGTTCCCAGAAAGACAGGACGTCCGTCAGCCAGATTGGTCCCACTCGGAGTCAGGTTGGTGTCAGTGTAGTAGAGCCCGTGCCGCAGGCTCGCGAACTGGTAACCGACCGTCAACTGATAGTTGTGCCCAAGATCCTGCTGGACCTGGAGGTTCGCTTGATGCTGATATGCATTGTGAAAGCCAGGGTCGAAGGCCGTGATTCTTGGCTTCACCTGGAAAGCTGATCCGCTCAGATCCGGCGTATTTGGAAACACCGGAGCTCCCGCCGTTCCTCCTGCTACCTGATAGCTCAACAGGCGATGACCATTCACCTGTGCCGCGTTATAGAAGGTGCCGAGCCCTGGAACGTCATAGTACATTCCATACGCCGCATGCACCACTGTCTTCGATCCGAACGGCGACCACGTTAGCCCGATGCGTGGAGCGATGTCGGTGTAGTCGTTCGGGATGCTTCGAGACAGCGGATAGGGAGCCTGTGCATCGAAGGTCGGAAACAGGATCGCTTCGTAACGAGCTCCTACATTAATGCTCAGGTTCTGGCTGAAACGAATCTCGTCCTGCGCGAAAAAGTTAATGAAGTTGAAGGCAATCCGAATGTCCGGGTTACCGCTGTTGGTCGTGAGGAAGGTATAGCTAAATGGCTTCCCCGTAGCCGGATCGATCTTGCCGGAAACCGTATCGAGGAACTGATCCAGCGAACTCACCGCCGGACGACTGCCAGAGGATGCGAGGCCGCTGAAGGTAAACGTGGGAGCTGTTCCCGAGAGATTGGCGAAGAGCTCATGATCATACTCACCACCGAACTTGATAGTATGTCTTCCGCGTGTCCAGGTGACATTATCCAGCACGCTCGTGCTGCGCTCCGTCGTGGTCGTCGTTGTCAACGGGCTGTATCCAATGTTGGCCACGCTGCTGATATTGATTAACGCGTTGCCGTATTGAGACCCATTTACCAACGGGAAATTTCCCGTGTCACGTTGAATCACTCCAAATCGCATCTCGTTCAGTAGATGATCGGAGAGCACAGTCGCCAGCTGCATTCCGCCGCCATTCTGATGATCGGTATAGTGCGACCCGCGATCCGCAATGCTCAGTCCGCTCGCGTTGTTAGGCTGTTCATTGGTAAAGCGCGCATAACGCACATAACCGCTATTCTTCGCATTCAGGTTGAAGTCCACTTTACCGACGAGGGTGCGATAGGTCTCACCGAAGGGTGCCGTCCCAATCTGATCCGGCGCCAGCCCCAGTGCGGCAGCATTGGCCGGTGTGATCGTGATCGCCTGAGGAAGCGTATAGGGATTATTTTCGAACTGCCCGAAGAAAAAGAGCTTGTCCTTGATGATGGGACCGCCCAACGTGAACGCGACATCCCACCAGCTACGGTCGGGTTGTGACTGGGCCAAGGTCGGAATCGCCTGTAAATCCAGCGGTCTCCACTGGCCCAGCGCCGAACCGTGGAACTGATTTGTTCCAGACTTAAGCACAACGTTGATTTGTCCACCCGCTGCGCGACCGAATTCAGCGGAATAGCCACTGGAAAGTGTCTGGGTCTGGGCTACGGCCTCGGGTGTAACGATAATCAATCGAATCTGCCGGCTGGAACCATGCTGCGTGTTGTCCAGACCGTCCAGGTTCCATTGCGAACGCTCTGTTCCGCCGAAGGTAAACTGGGTTGTTGAGAACGTATTTGTCGGTATGCCGATCACACCCGGCGAGAGCAGAAGATAATTAAACAGGTTGCGCGACACGATCGGAAGATTCTCGATTTCATGCTGATCGAGAACCGCTCCGACTGTCGAGGTGCCGGTATCCATCAGGCTCGTCCCTGCATCTACCTGCACCGTCTCCGAAGCATTCCCCACCGCAAGGGAGATGTCGATCCGGGCTTCCTGACCCACACTGAGTACGATTCCCTCATGCGTCGTCTTCTGGAAACCATCCGCCGTGGCCTCCAAGCGGTACGTGCCTACATGCACCAAAGGGAAACGGTAGTAGCCGCTGGAGTCAGTCGTAGTCTCCTGCGACACTCCAGTGCCAACGTTAATAAGTGTAATGTGCGATCCGGTAATTGAACTCTTCGAAGGATCGAGCACATAGCCATTGACTGCTGCGTCCACAGCGTTTGCCTGACCGAGTGAGAGTCGGGAAAACGCCAGGAAGAGGGTGATACAAAGAAGGCAAAGTTTTCGATTCATGCTGGCTCTCCGATTCGAGCGATCGCCCGGCGGAATTACCGGCCAACGCGCTCTACTGCTCTCAACGCTAGAGAGCCACCAGTCCGCTAGACAGTCTCAATTCACCCGTAACAATGTGATTTCACAATGTTGCAAAGACGGAAGTCTCTGAAAACAAACCAGCTTTGTACTCGCCCCGTATCGGGGTTTACAAAGATTTCATAAGTATTCGCCATACTTAACAAGTGCCAGCGCTTCTGCCAGAACTGTCATCGCACGCGCCATCTTCCTTAATAGAAGACGAGCGTTGGCAGGCAACCTTGCGGATCGTCAACTCCGCGCGCTTTTCCAAGTCTTCACGACTGTCGCAGCTCCTGCTCTATCTTGCGAAACAGACGCTGCTTGAACGCACCGCGCTTCTCAACGAACAAAATATTGCTGTCGACGTCTTCGAACGTGGCGACGGATTTGATCCCAGTGTCGACACCATCGTCCGCTCACATATGGTGCGCCTGCGGCAGAGACTTGAGCAGTGTGCCTCGGACTTCCCCGACGACAGCTTTCGTGTGACCGTACCCAAAGGCGAGTACATCGTGCGCTTCGACCGCACTGCGCCGGATGTGTCGGACATCGTCAGGAACTCGTTCGCTTCTCCGCCCGTCAAAGAGCTTCCACTATCCGCAGAGAGGTCTTTGGGGACCCGGTGGATTACGAATCCTCTTTTCCTCCCCTGCTGTCTCATGGGGCTCACCATCGTGGGCCTCTCCGTTGTTCTATGGTCCGGCCATCATCGCATTCAGCGTTCCGCTTCGCCGCCACCCCACCCTCTCTGGAGCCGCATCTTTCAGTCTTCTCGTCCAACGACCTTTGTAGCCGCCGATAACGGTCTGGTGCTTCTGCACTGGATGACAAAGAAGGACACTACCCTGGCCGACTATCTCGATCACAACTTCAATCAGGAGCTGCAGGGTCTGCCTCGAGATCGAGCCGACGAGATTCGCGATATCGCCAATCGTCGCTACACCTCTTTTGTCGACCTTAACCTCTTTCGCCGCATTCAGCAGCTTCCCTCTGCTTCCGCCGATCGCCTCATCCTGAGATATGCTCGCGATCTTGGCGTGGACGAACTCAAACAGGGCAACATCATTCTCTCGGGAGCCCGCGGCGCCAACCCTTGGGTCGAGCTCTACGAGCCCCAGATGAACTTCTACGGCTCGGACGACGGACTCCATCACATTTATAGTTTCATCAATCGCCAGCCAAAGGCGGGAGAGCCTGACCGCTACTTTGCCTCAGCCTCAGACCCAAAGCACCACGTCCTTGGCGTCCTGGCCTTTATCTCCAATCTCGACCGGAACGGGAACGCCCTGATCGTCGAAGGCAATTCCATGGCGGGCACGGAGGCCATCACCGATTTCCTTTTCAACGACGATGCCCTCCTTCCCTTCCTTAATCAACTCAAACGCCCCGACGGCAGCTTGCCGCACTTCGAGGTCCTTGTCGAGTCCAATAGCGTAAACGGCAACGCCGGCCCCTTTCACATCCTTTCCTACCGCACCCATCCTTAGCGGCTCGAGAGGCTCCCACGGTGCTGACGAACTATTTCTTCGGACGCACTGGGGGTCTATCTTGCGGAAAGGGAAACACCATAAGTTGCGCGATTTTCGCGATGGGTAATTTACCAGAGCACGTCGCCGCAAGACAATGCCGCTGTGGTGCAATAGTGACCTTGAACGAAGAGCGATAAGGTGAATGCCGGGCAAACTGAATCTGATTCGGGGCGCCGAGAGCATGTGATTGAAGAATTTTTGGGAATGATCTCTCATCGAACAATCAGATCGGCTGTTTCGCACTTTGGGCGGAGCAAAGACGGCGGCAGCCTGATCGAGGTCGCCGTGTTTCTACCACTGGTCCTGCTCTGTGCAGCGTACGCGGTCGAGTTTGCCTATTTCTTTATCATCAGTGCAACCCTGATCTCGTCTTCTCGCAATGCCGCCCAGTACTCCATCCAGGGTTATCAGTCGCCGGGTCAGATTTCGCTCCCGGTAGCCGGCCCTTCGTCGTCTGTTTCTTCGGTAGCGGCACTCGCAGTGGCAGACCTGGGCAGCAATGCCGTGTCAGGCGCAAGCGTGAACGTCTGTTCCAAGGTCGTTGGAATCACCGGCAATGCGACGCAGTGCGTCAGTTATGGGCCCAGTGTATCTACGAATACGTCCTTGGCGTCGCAGATCGATCCTGAAGCTCCCACATTCCTGCTCAACCGGGTCGACATCACGTACACGGTGCAGCCACCTATCCCACTGACATTTTTCAACATTCCGCTGGTTCCGACGTTGGCTTTCCATCGATATACTTCGATGCGGGTGATGGACTGATGAGGAAGGCAGTACGCATGTCTGTTCATCTGAGAAGACTCTTATGCGATCCTCTCGGGTCCAGCTCGATAGAGACCTCCCTCGCGCTTCTTCTTGCCCTTCCGTTCACCTTCGCCGCATTTCAACTCTGCCTGTACGCTTATGCGCAGTCTGTGCTCAGTGATTCGGTTCGTGTCGGCGTGCGATATGCCATTGTCCACGGATCGGACAGTGCTGCCTGCAGTGGCCCCAGCGCGGGCTGCTCGGATTCAAGCGCGGCCAATGTGATATCGACCGTACAAAATAATGCGGGGCGTTATCTGAACATTCTCAAGGCCGTCAACGTTACGGTGTTGTATCCAGACGCTTCTTCGGCGCCCCCCTCCCGAGTGGTCGTGACCGCCACATACAGGTATTTGCCGATCGTCAGCAGCTCGAGTATGGCGTATTCCATGTATGCGACAGCCGGGGGACGCATTGTTTTTTAGAGAAAGAGAGGCGCTGGCGGAACGCGGGTGTGCAGGGCGGTCGAGCGAGGCAGGGCAGGCAATCATTGAACTCATCCTGCTGTTTTCATGCCTGACTCTGGCCGGCCTTGCATTCGGAGTGGACTTCGCAAACCTCTGGTATCACAGGCAGGGCACACAGACAGCTGCCGATGCGGCTTGCCAGGCTGGCGCAATGGATCTGCTCGGAAAGGCCGGCGGCCTGCAACTCAGCTCAATGGGTTTTACCCCTGGGACCCCCAGTGACTGTGTGTCATCGCCCTCGGCTGCCATGTGCGCTTACGCAAAATTCAATGGATACAGTGGAGCAGGGGCGAAGGCAGGGGCCAGCTCCAGTTCAGCCTGGAATACCGTCTCATGGACGTTTCCAGCCTCCGTGTCCGGAATCACGGCTCCGCCTTCTTCCGCATCGGCGACTCCGTACCTGCAGGTCAGTGTGATTGAGAACGTTCAGACGTATTTCATGTCGCTGTTCACGCACTCAAAGTACGTGCAGGTGAAGTCCACCTGCACCTGCGGACTCGCGCAGGTGAAGGAAGCTGCGCCGATCGTTGTGCTGCATCCCAGTATGAGTGGAGCGCTGAGCTATAGCGGCGGAGCAATCCTGAAGATCATCGGCGGCCCGCAGCGCAGCCTGCAGGTTAACTCGACCAGCACCACCGCTATCAAGTGCAGCCCTTCCGGCTATGTTGACAGCAGCGCCGCCGGTCCCAGTAACACCGGGGCCGATGTAGGAGTGGTGGGTGCGGAGACCCAGGCTCAGAACGGGTGCGCAGGAAGCGGCGGCTTCAAAGGATTCAACGGAGGAACCACAGGAAAATGGCGCAGCTCTGTTCTTCCGGTGCCAGATCCTTACGCCGCAGTTCCAGCCCCACTCAGCCTGAAAGGCATCACGACCAAGCCTGTCACCTACAACGCCAGTACCGGAGCTTACTATCAGTGGGTCGGATACGGAATCGACGGGTGCCCTGATAAAGATCAGCCAGCTTACGGCGGTTCTGGTGTAGCGACAAATTGCGCGGAATTCGGCCCTGGGTATTATCCCAACGGAATCCCGCTTCCGAATAACTACTCGATGATCATTTTTCTGCCAGGCGTGTACTACGTCAACGGATCGTTGGCACCGGGAGGAAGTAATACCTTAAGGGTTGCGACGCCGTGCTGGTCTTCGCCAGTCTCCGGCTATTCTGCCAGCGCGTGCAGTGCGGTCGCGGCTGCGAAAGGCCTTGTCTACAGCCGGACGCAGGGAGTGATGTTCTATTTCACTGGTTCGGGAACATTTACAGTCGGTGGAGGATCCAGTGGCGACCGTATCGATAATGTACCTTCCGCTGCGCTGACCTGCGATGGCTCATCGCCTCCCTCTTCGCTGGGCATGCCCACGTCTCTCGCCGGAAATGTTTTGTGGGCGCAGTGCACGCGAGATGCTACCTATTGGGACAGTGGCGGAGATACCACGGACGTGGCCGGCGCTCCCGGGAACCGCGGAATTCTCATGTTTCAGGATCACAGCTATGCCAAGAGTCCTACCTTATCGGGATCGGGGCAGATCGGGTATGCAGGGTCCTTGTACTTCCACCAGAATCCACCGAGCTCGAGCGGGACCGGCTATGGCGATGTCCTGAGCTTAACCGGGGGCTCCGGCACTGGAAGCTTCATCCTGGGAAACATTGTGGCCGACCAGATCACGCTATCTGGAAGCGGCACGATAGGGATGCAACTGAATCCTACGCCCTCGGTCTACATGCTGAAGGCGGCCGCATTTCAGTAAATGCAGACGCATAAATCCGTGATGCGACGTGCGTGGCTCACAGGAAAGCTCCAAGACATAGAGATCCCACGATCGCGGAGACTACCGATAACTTTTGGGGCCCATCAATACAACTTTTGGGTGTTACTCCTGCCTGAATCTCTGGGTACTATCTTCTCATCGGCGGGAACAAGCGGGCTCAAGGAACGTGATTGAGTGACTCAGCTTTCCCGACAAGGAGAAGAGACGTGAAGAATTTTCGTAACACTTTCGTTAATCTGCTGCGGGACGACTCGGGTCAGGACTTGATCGAGTACGCCCTCGTGGCCGCCCTGATCGGCCTCGGCGCAACTGTTGCAATGAGGGGCCTGTCGACCACCCTTGGCACTGCCATGAACAGCATTGGGACCAGCGTCACCAGTGCGGTTGCCGGCTCCTAAGCGGCTTCGACGATCCCTTGGGACGCGAGCGCCTCGATAGGCTTGGCGTCCCAAGGGGTTCCACCTTTCTCGCGATCAAACCAATTACATTCCTCTCTCGCTGCAGCCTTTTCCCTGCCTCAGGTCCGAAATGCCGACTTACTCGCAACATCTTCTTTATCTCTCGATCGCTGTAGCCGCCGCGCTCGTGGCCGCGGTGTGGGATGTGAAGACCCGACGGATCCCCAACTGGCTGACGGCATCATCCATTCTGATTGGCCTGGCCCTGCACCTGATCCTCGGCGGCCCGCGCGAGATGGCGATGGCTTTGCTTGCCGCGCTTGTGGGTGGCGGCATCTTCACGGCGTTCTTCATCGCCGGCGGCATGGGTGGCGGCGATGTCAAGCTGATCGCTGCGGTCGCCTCAATTGTGAGCTTTCCATCGCTTTTCCAGGTTCTCGTGACAACGGCAATCATGGGCGGAGTGTTCGCGTTGGTCCTGGCGATGGCACGTGGCAAGTTGAAGCAGACGGTTCAGAATATCGGTTTGCTCTTTTTCCACCATCGACATGAGGGACTGACGCCTCACCCGCAGCTGAATGTTAGGAACGATCGCACGCTGCGCCTGCCCTACGCAATCGCGATTGCTGCCGGATGCCTGATTACGTTCATCAGTGAAATCCCACTGAAATAGACCCGATGCCTCCACGATTCATCCTCGCCCTTCTCGGAGCCCTGGTTATCTCGGGTGGGTGCACCCTGCTGCTCGGTCACAAGATATCGCAGCGCGAACGACACAAAGAGCCCATGGTGCGTTATGCGGTTGCTGCGAAGGCTATGGATGCCGGAGAGATCATCAAGCCCGAAGAGGTGACGTTGATCGAGTGGCCTGCCTCGAAGCCAGTACAAGGTGCTTTGGCGAAGACCGAAGACGCGGTAGGCCGTTCCGTAATTTATCCCATGGAAAAGGGCCAGATCGTACTGGGAAAATACCTTTCGGCCCCGGGCACTGCCATAGGCCTGACCCCAAGGATTGCTGAAGGGATGCGGGCGGTGGCGCTGAAATCGGATGACGTTGTGGGAGTGGCCGGATTTCTGTTTCCCGGCTGCCGAGTGGATGTGCTGGTCACCTACCACCCCTCCCAGGGCCCGGAGCCTGTCACCCTTACTGTGGTTCAGGACGCACAAGTGCTTGCCGTCGGTCATCAGATCCAGCCGAGCCCGGATGGTAAGGCAGCTTCTGTGAATGTTGTCACGGTCCTTGTGAATCCTGCCGATGCAGAGAAGCTTGTACTTGCCAGCACGCAGGGTTCGATCTATTTCATGCTCCGCAATGGAGGCGATCACCAGCAGGCCTCGAATACGCCAGTGCAGTTGAGCGATATCGACGATGCGCGCGGGGCAAAGCCCAAATCGGTGCATAGACCCTCCACGCAAATCGCAAAGTCAAAGACCTACGTGGTGGAGACCATCGCGGGCGATAAACAGACTACGGTCGGATTCAACTAGGGATGCCTGACGTGCGACGAATATCCACAATGTGGCGAGTAAGGATCCTGCGCGGAACCGCCGCAGTTGTGCTGGGACTCGGTTGTTCCCATGTCGGGGCAAGCGGGCCCTCCGTCGTCCCGGCTGGCGGCACCCCGATGCCATCGCAGCCAAAGGGCGGCGCGCTTCACCTGGTGGTCGGGCACTCGGTAGTGATCACCAGCGGAAGCCGATTGAAGCGGGTCTACGTGAGCAATCCCGCCGCGGTGGGCTCACTCACGTCCAGCCCCCATGAGGTTCTGGTTACAGCGAAGGCCTCTGGAGTCAGCAGCCTGGTGTTGTGGGATGAGACGGGACGAAGCACTCTTTATACCGTGTCCGCCGATCTCGATGTAGAGGCGCTCCGAGGCATCCTGACAGCGGCTTTTCCTGACGAAAACGTCACCGTATCTGCACTGCAGGATCGGATAGAACTGTCAGGGACAATGCTAAGCCAGGCAGATGCAGACCTGGCGTTGAAGCTGGCGCAGACCTACGGTAAAGATATCGCCAACTCGTTACAGGTGATCCCTCCGCACCCCAAGCAGGTGGAGCTGAAAGTCCGTTTCGTCGAGGTGGATCGCGTTAAGCTGGCCCAGTTTGGTTTCAACTTCTTAAAAGCCGGAACGACTACAGCGCTGACATCGACGCAGCAGTTCAGCTCCTTCGGTCCTCCGACGATTACGTCTTCGGGAGGATCGGCCTCGACATCTGTTACCCTCTCGAATGCGCTCAACTTCTTTCTCTATAACTCTCAGTACGACATCGGCATGGCGCTGAAAGATCTTGAGACCAAGCAAGTAGCGCAGATACTTGCCGAGCCTACGATCACCTCAATCAGTGGTGAAGAGGCGAGCTTCCTTTCCGGCGGCGAGTTTCCTTTCCCGATCGTGCAGACATCAGGCGGTCTGGCATCGGTCACGATCCAGTTCCGGCCCTATGGTGTTCACCTCACATTTACTCCGACGGTCAATGCTGACGGAACGATCCGGCTGAAGGTAATGCCTGAGGTAAGCGCGCTGGACTATACCAACCAGGTTCAGATCTCCGGCTATACCATTCCCGCGATCTCAACACGCCGGGCGCAGACCGACATCGAACTGCGGAGCGGACAGAGCTTTGCTATTTCAGGTCTGCTGGACCGCCGCATCACCGACGCACTCTCGAAGACGCCAGGCATCGCCAGTGTGCCTATCCTTGGCCAACTTTTCAAATCGAAAGACAAAAGCACATCACTGGTTGACCTGATGGTGATTGTGACACCGACCATTGTTGATCCGCTTGAGAAGGCGCAGCCCATCACTGAGCCTTCAATGCCAGTGCCGAATCTGGACAAAGACAACTTCGACAAGGACCTGAATAACAAGAAGAAGCAGTGAAGATTTTATGAATCCTGTTGACCACAACATCGAAGCCACTACACTCGCCACCTTCACGGTTTGCGGCGACAGCGATCTGTGCGATGTGGCTCTGTCAGCTCCTATGTATGTTCCTGGCGTCGAGTTCGCCGGTGACTTCCATGACTACATCACAAAGGACCGGAGACCACAATTTCCTCCGTCGATCAGGCGCGCTCATTCGTGTGTAGCATTCATCGACTTCGACCGTCACTGGGAGCAGGCCCTCGAGACGGTTGAAGCCCTAAGCAGCACACGTGAGCAGCGTATTGTTTCTATCGGCATCTCGTCCGATCTGGACACGGATCGTCTGCTCGAAGCGATGCGAGCGGGATGTAGCGAATTCATCAGGAAACCTGTCGACCAGATTCGCTTCCAGCAGACGCTGGAACACTGGCAGGATCGGCTCTCGTCGCGAAATATGTCCTCCTCACGGCGCGGTCAGGTTCTCACGTTCTTCGGATCCAAGGGCGGTGTAGGAACAACGACGCTTGCGATTCACCTGGCGATTGAGCTGGCTCAGAAGCATAGCGGCAAGGTGCTGCTGATTGATCACCATCACCAGTTAGGGCATGTCTGTCTCCATCTGGCGATCAAAAATACCCAGTACCACTTCGATGATCTTGTTCGAAACGCCGACAGGTTGGATACGAACTTGTTGAAGGGCTTCGTGGTGAAGCATTCGAGCGGACTGGACGTACTTGCCGCGCCTGAAGGCTGCATGGGGTTACAAACCAGCACGCGCAGCCAGATTGAACAGGTCCTCGATTTCCTGCGTGCCGAATACGACTTCATCCTTATCGATACATCGTTCCTCTATGACAGCACATCGGCTTTCGTCCAGTGCTGCGATGAGGTGAACATCATCGTGACACCGGATATCCTTGCGCTACGCGATCTCACCCGACACGTCGAGCATCTTGGCTTGTCAGCAGTAGCTCCCGGCAAGTTGCGGATCGTCGTCAATCGCGTTGCGCCAGGGGACGATATCCGGCCAGACCAGATTGCGAAGGCTGTACGCGAGCCGGTTTTCCTGACAATCTCCAACCTGCATCCACAGGTTACTCAAGCGATGAATGCAGGTGAGCCACTCTCTTCTAAAAATAAATCAGCCTTCTCTTCACAGATCTCCCTTTGGGCTGGCCGGATTGCCCCCACTCACAGCGGTGTTGGCCAAACCGCTGTAAAGAAAAAGCTATTCGGACTCTGGAAATGACGATGAGCGCTTGTACTCGAGAGGAGGGGCACCATGCCTGAAGCCGTGATACGGATGATTCAGCCCACGCGCGGTCCAGTCTCTGAGCCTCGTGGATCTCGGAGTGCCTCGGCAACGACGCAGCACGACCTTAAATCTGCCGTGCACCATGAACTCATCAAGCGACTCGACCTGGAGAAACTGGCTGGCGAGCATGGAGCTGATGGCCAGGGCCGCGCCCAATTGATGGGCGTCATTCAACAGCTGATTGCAGAGCAGGGAATGCCGCTCAGCACAGCTGACCGCGATCGCCTTGGTCAGGAGGTTCTCGACGAACTGTTCGGGCTCGGACCTCTGGAGCCATTGCTGCAGGATCCGGCCGTGAATGACATTCTCGTCAATACTCATCGGACCGTCTACGTCGAACGCCGTGGTGTGCTCGAGAAGACCGGGGTCGTCTTTAAGGACAACGCCCATCTCATGCACATTATCGACAAGATCGTCTCTGCAGTGGGGCGGCGTGTGGATGAATCTTCACCGTTGGTGGACGCTCGACTGCGGGATGGATCACGCGTGAATATCGTCATTCCTCCGCTTGCTGTCGATGGTCCGATCGTCTCGATTCGAAGATTTCCTACTTCTCCGTTGACTGCAGACGATCTGCTCAGCAAAGGGGCGATGACTCCCCAGATGCTTTCGGTTCTGAAGGGAGCAGTTCAAGCCCGACTCAATATTGTCGTCGCCGGAGGAACTGGTGCGGGTAAAACGACGCTGCTGAATGTACTCTCCGGCTTCATTTCTCCCCACGAGCGCATCGTTACGATCGAAGACTCTGCCGAACTTCAAGTGAAGCAGGAACACGTGGTCCGCCTGGAATGCCGGCCTGCCAACGTGGAAGGCAAAGGCGCTATCCGGCAGCGAGAGCTGGTCATCAATGCTCTGCGTATGCGTCCTGATCGCGTCATTCTAGGTGAGGTCCGGGGAGAGGAAGCTCTGGATATGCTGCAGGCGATGAACACTGGCCATGACGGCTCTCTCACAACGTTGCATGCGAATACCCCCCGCGATGGGATATCCCGTCTGGAGACGATGTGTCTGATGGGGAATGCCTCCCTTCCCGAGAAGGCTATCCGGCAGCAGATTGCTTCGGCTGTCCACTTGTTCATCCAGGCTCACCGGCTCAGCGATGGAAGCCGACGCATCACTCACATCAGCGAAATTACCGGAACCAGCGGCGACGTCGTGAGTATGCAGGACATCTTTCTGTTTGAGAAGCAGGGGCTCGCAGCCAATGGAAGAGTCCGGGGACGCTTCTACGCCACCGGGATCGTGCCGAAGTTCGCCGAGAAGTTGAAAGCAGCCGGCATACCACTCGACCTGAACGTGTTAACTCACTCGGTGGAGGTGTGATATGGGCCTGATGATCTTCACCTTCTTCGCGCTATTGATTGTCAGCTCTGCGATTCTGGCCATTGCCATGCGTCCAACCAAATCGCAGAAGATCGTTGCCCGGAGACTCCAGCAGATCAATGCCGAGAGCGCTCTGGAGGCCGAAGAAGCCCCTGCCCCGGTTGAATTGCTCAAAGATAAAGGTCCCGTTCAGTTCGCATGGCTCGAGCTTCTCTTGATTCGAGTTGGCGCCTTCCACGGCTTGAACGAGTTGATCGAGCAAGCTGACAGTAAATCCACACCTGCAAAGATCGTCCTGAACTGTCTGGGGTTCGGCGCCGGCGGTTGCGTTATTACCTTTGTGTTTGGTCTTCCACTCATAATCATTGCTGCGGCTACCGTAATGCCGAGTGTCGTTCCACTTCTCTTTCTTCGGTTCAAGCGCTCCCGGCGCATCACAGCGTTCGAAAAAGCGCTTCCGGATGCGATCGACATGATGGCCCGCGCATTGCGCGCTGGACACTCTGTTGGCTCTGCCATCGAAGTAGTCGCCGAGCAAGCCCAGAAGCCTGTCTCAACCGAGTTCGCACTGGTATCCCGGCAGCAGAATCTGGGGCTTCCCTTCCGGAGCTCCCTTATGAACATGTCTCGTCGATTGGATTCGCAGGATCTACAGTTTTTGATTACGGCCATGCTGGTTCAAAAGGAAACCGGAGGAAACCTGACCGAGATCCTGGACCGTACGACACACGTTATTCGTGAACGAATTCGCATCCACGGCGAGGTGCGCGTCAAGAGTGCCCAAGGACGCCTGACAGGTTGGATTCTTTCAGGTCTTCCCGTAGTTATGGGTGTACTTATCAACTTCGTAAATCCGGGATTCGAGAAACCACTCTTTTATGACCCTCTGGGGAAGATGCTCCTCTATTGCGGCAGCGGAATGCTGGTTGTTGGCACTTTTATCGTTCGGAAGATTGTGGATATCGAGGTATAGGGATGAACTTGATTTTCTATCTCGCGATTGGAAGCAGCCTGTTCTGCGGTCTGAGCCTTATAGCATCGCTCGCCATGACCGCACACACCCGTGCGGTGAAGGCTCGCGTCTTCGATCTAAGCAGGCAGCCTGCGGCTGACATCGAACCCAAGGAACAGTTGGAGGGTAAACTCTTCGCCGCTATCCGTACGCTCCGTGCTCGGATCGGCATGTCAGAAAATCCGCGGCTTCAGGCACGCTTTGTTGCTGCAGGAGTGAAGAGCGACAGGGCAACAGATACCTATTTTTCCGCCCAGATGCTGGGTCCAATTGTTGGGATCGTGGCCGGCAGCTTTATAACAACCAACACGCTCTTCTGGATCATGGTTCTTGTTGTAGTCGCCTACATGGCCCCTGACTTCATACTCGATCGCAAGATCAAGAGTCGGCGCGAGAGAATCCGGAGAAGCATTCCCGATTCGATTGACCTGCTAGTGATCTGTGTAGACGCCGGACTGGGACTGGACCAGGCGATTCTGCGGGTCGGGCAGGAGTTAGCAGTCAGCCATCCCGAGATCAATGAGGAATTTCTTCAGATCAACAGGGAGCAGCGTGCAGGCAAGCCTCGCCTCGAGGCGTGGAAAAGCATGGCCGAACGAACAAAGCTTCCCGATGTAGAGGGCTTCGTCAATATGTTGATACAAACTGAGCGATTCGGAACCCCCATCGCTCGAGCTTTGAGCGCATTTGCTGATGCCATGAGGTTGAAAAGAAGACAAATCGCGGAAGAGAAGGCGGCCAAAACAACAGTAAAAATTATCTTCCCGCTTGTCTTGTTCATTTTTCCTTGCATGTTCATTGTCTTACTTGGGCCCGCGATTATCAGCATGATGAGAAATATGTCAGACCTGGTGAAATAGCAGGCGTGAGGAGCTCGGCTCCACTATAGAAATTACTGTCTGTGTGATGGATGCAGACATGGGACGTTGTAAATATCAGATCGAAGGCTAAAAGGAGAAGCAAATGGACACTGCAGTCATCATTCGGATCGTCGCTGGCGTTCTGTTTGTCGTTGTTCTTGGCGTAATTATCGCCCGGCGCAAGAACAAACACGCATAATCCGCACACTCTGATTCGTTCAGCATGAATCTGCTGTGCAGGTCATGTTTGGCAAACCCCAACTGGCAACTTACAACAACACACTCTGGGAGGAAATGAAATGGAATCAGCAACTATCATTCGTATCGTGGCCGGTGTGCTTTTCGTGGTTGTGCTCGGTATCATCATCAGCCGACGCAAGGCCAAGAATGCATAGGTATTCAGCTGAATGAAGAATAACGTCTCCGTCTCCATTCAAGGCAAGGCTACCGTTATCGGGCATCAGATAGCGGTAGCCGACAGCTCTGCTACCAGATTCCTGGGGCTGATGGGCAAACGCTCCCTCGACTCAGATTCTGGTTTGTGGATTATTCCATCTTCAGGAGTGCATACCTGCTGGATGCGGATGAACATCGATGTTGTGGCACTCGATAAAACCCATCGTGTGATCGGGCTCGGTCATTCGGTTCCACCGTGGCGCCTTAGCGGTCTTAGCTCCAAGACGCGCTCTGTTCTGGAGCTTTCTGCCGGGCGAATTCGGGCGTGCGAGATCGAGCTCGGAGATGTCCTCGTCATAACAAAAAATGCGAGTAAGGAGGCATAAATGCACATTGTGATCAGATCCGTCCTAGGCCTTCTGGGTGCATCCACTTCATGGATACTATTTCGAAAGCGTAAAGCGGCTGGTCACGTAAGCGCGGCACCTCCTCAAACCCCTACGCCGCCCTCGGCACTCCTCGCGGGGTTGGCATGGAGGAGCAGCTTGATTCTCCCGGGGCTGGCCATACTCTTTCTCATACAAGTGCCCATTGATTCGACTATTTTGCACTCCTGTGTGTTCGGGGGCGCAGCGAGTACCTGCTGCTTCCTGGTGTCCGATCTCTTTCGATTCGAGGCGTGAGCCGCGACAGGCGTTTGCGGCTCGCCTCCTTCTATCTGGTAAGCATCACCAAGTTGTGGTAATCCAGCCGGCGGAATCTTACCGATTGATGAATCGGTTGCCCTACGATGGGCAACGGCGCCAGCACCGGCATCTTCAGGAAGAACATGTTGGAGCGGCGGTGGATGCAGTCTAGATTGAATCCCTCTGGATGGATTCCCATCATCCAGAAAAAATACAGGCCCACCTTGTTCTGCTTTTTTGGAAAAACGGAGGGACCGGCGAGATGGCCAGAGCGATGATCGCAGTCTCCACCACGGAATTCAGGTTGAACAGCTTAGGAGCAGCGACAAGATACTGGAGGTGTGGCGTCGGCTTAGCCTAAAGAGCCTGTGCACTGTTTGGGAGTGTTCTGTGAGGTCGGTTTCAGTCGTAGAACCTGTCCAAATTCTCTGGGGTTCACCTGTCGAATCTCACCCGAGCGATCGCTCTAAAAGCTCCCTTCGGTATCTATCTCGGAGAGCCAGTATGCGTTATAACTGTTGCGCGGAGAAAGATGTGAACCATATTGATCTGAACGGACGCCACGCAGTTATTACAGGGGGCGCACAGGGTATCGGGTTCGCCATTGCGGAGCGGCTGTTGGCCTCCGGAGCTTCAGTCTCGCTCTGGGACAGAGACGGTGCGCTTTTGCAAAGCGCATCGGAGAAGCTACAGAAAGCCGGGACGGTGACGACGGATGTAGTTGACGTTTCGGACGCGGCGAACGTTGAGAAGGCTGTATCGCACACGATGGGGCTACATGGAGCGATCGATATCCTGGTGGCAAGCGCAGGGATTGCAGGGCCGAATTTCAAGACGTGGGAGTACCCAATCGATGCATGGCGCGCCGTGATGGAGATCAATCTCACGGGAGTATTCCTTTGTTGTCGCTCGATTATTCCCGGCATGATCGAACGCAACTATGGACGCATCGTCAATATTTCTTCCATTGCGGGCAAGGAAGGCAATCCGACAGCATCCGGTTACAGCGCTTCGAAGGCGGGGGTGATTGCGCTAACCAAATCGCTGGGTAAGGAGACTGCTAGCTACAATATCGCAGTGAATTGCATAACGCCTGCAGCAGCGAAGACCCGCATCTTCGAGCAACTCAGCCAGGAGCACATAGAGTTCATGCTCTCCAAAATTCCGCGCGGACGCTTTCTGGAAACGGACGAGGTGAGCGCGATGGTTGCATGGATGGTTTCAGAAGAGAATTCATTTACGACCGGAGCGGTCTTTGACCTGAGTGGCGGTCGCGCAACGTACTAGTTCCGCTGGAGCGTGGGCTCGGGAATAGATGCATGAGAAGCGAGACTTTGCGTGGGATCGACTAGCAACCACGACAATGCGCCCACGACAGCGAGTGCCGCGGCGGTGAAGAATGCCATGTGCCACCCGATGCGCGCGGCGAGGAATGGCGTGAGGGATGTGGCGACGGCACCACCGATCTGCGCACCCATGTTCATGATTCCGGATGCAAGGCCTGCGTATTCACCTGCGAAGTCGGCGGTGATGGCCCAGAAGCAGCTTTGTGCAATATAGAGGACACCGGCACCGAGCGCGAGCACGATGCCTGCGGTACTCGCCTGCTCTGCACGGGAGCCTGCAATGAGCAGCACGGAGGTGATAGCCATCGCGAAGAAGGGAAGAATGCAGCGCCCGGTTCGAAGGCTGAAGCGCTGGGCGAGCCAATCGCTGGCGATCCCACCTCCCATAGCCCCGATGGTCATTCCGATGAAGGGAAGGACTGAGTAGAGAGCGCTGGTTTTTAGGTTGAGTCGGCGAGCCTGGGCAAGGTAGATAAAGAACCATCCAAAGAAGACCCAGGCGACGTAGCCGAAGGCCAGATAACTGAGTGTCAAAGCAAGAATTTCTTTGCTGGAGAAGATGCGGCGCCAGGGAACGCTGCGCTTCGCGGCGGATGTGGTGTACTCCCCTCCGCGCCCCGCACGAATAAGTGCGAGTTCTCTTTCGCGGACACGGGGATGCTCTTCGGGAGTATCTCGTGCAGCGAGATACCAGACGATGCCTGCGACGATTCCGCAGAGGGCGCTGAACCAGAAGGAGGCTCGCCAACCGAAACGGAGAATGATGGCGGTAACAATGGGCGGCGTGAAGCCGGATCCCACACCGACACCGCCGAAGATGATGCCGTTGGCCTTGCCACGTTCAGGCACGGGAAACCATCGCTCCACAAACTGGCTAGCGGCGGGATACATCGTGGCTTCGCCAGCCCCGAGAGCGAAACGCACGAGGATAAGAATAGCGACAGCGTTGCTGATGGACGGAGGTACGAGTGTAGTTAAAACTGTGAAGATTCCCCACCAGACTACAGCGAAGGTAAGGAGACGCCGCGAACCGAAGCGATGGGCCAGAAGGCCGGCGGGAACCTGGAAGACTGCGTACCCGATCAGGAAAGCGCTGAAGATCCAACCGAGATGAGTGTTGTCGATTGCGTACTCGTGCCCAATCTGGATTCCGGCAATCGAGATGTTGGTCCGGTCGAGATAGGCGACGGAGCTCAGCAGAAAGAGAAGGACGACGAGAAGATAGCGCATGGGCAGAGCAGTAGCGGGGTTCCGATTCTGTGTCATGCGCCTTCTAATCTCACTCTTGATATTGTTGATGGCTTCGTTGGAATCTACCAGTTAGTAATGGAACCATCTGGACGGAAGTAGGTTTGTGCTCGTGCGGTGACGGGTTCCGTGAACTCGGCGATCTGGGTCAGCTGCTTGAAGTCCAATTCAACTCCTATTCCTGGCCTCTCGTTTGCAAACAGCTTTCCATCCTTGAAGTCCAGGCAGACGGGAAGATGAGGCAAAGTACGGCCCTGATAGTTGTATTCCATCAGCACGGGTCCTGAATAGGTCCCAAGACAGTTGACGAGCGCGGCTGTAGCTATGGGGCCCGTGAAGTGAGGGACAATCCCTATGAAATGGGTCTCGCAGAGCGCGGCGATCTTCATCATCTCAGTAATGCCACCTACATTGGGCAGTGTGGCGCGCACGTAGTCGATACTATGGTTTTCGACTAGGGGGTTGAAGTCCCAGCGGTTGCCCCACTCTTCGCCTGTAGCGAGGGGGACGTTTACCTTACTCCGGAGGGTCGGGATGTCCTGCAGGAAGGCTTCCGCACGGACGGGATCTTCGACGAAGAGAGGGTTGTATTCCTCGATAAGGTTGCAGCCTCGGATAGCGTCGGCCAGATCGAAGCGTTGATGGAAGTCAATGCACCAGTCACCGTTTGGTCCAACTCCTTGCCGTACCTGCTCGCACTCTTCGCGGACTTTGTTGATGCGCTCGCGGGTGTTGAAGGTAGTGTTGGCTTTCGTGTCGGCCGCGCCAAAGCGGAAGGCGCGGTAGCCAGCATCGACGGTGATACGGGCGCGGTCCTTGATAGGCATCCCCTGTGTGATCCCTGGGATAATTCCAGCTGTGTTGTAGCACTCGACGTGCTTACGGACCATGCCGCCCAATATCTCGTGTACGGGCAACTTGAGCACTTTGCCTTTGATGTCCCATAGGGCGAGATCGAGTGCGCCGATGGCGTCGGTCTTCTCTCGTCCCGGCGGATAGAAGAAGGCACGATTCATATCCTGCCACAGCTGCTCGATATATTGAGGGTCACGGCCTATGAGGCGTCCGGCGGACTGGGCCAGCGTATCTTTCGATCCGCCCTCCCCAATCCCCGTAATTCCGCCATCTGTTTCGATAGTGACAACCACATCACTCTGATTGAAGAGCGGATTAGGGTTGGGCGGAAGGTAGGCACGCACGCGCGTGATCTTCATCTTTGGAAGGGAGCCGAAGGCAGGCAAACTGCTCGCCGCGAATGAAATCGCAGTTGTTGAGCAGGATTGAAGGAAGGTTCTTCGATTCATAAAAGAAGGTACTCCTGGAGGACTCGGGGTTTCGTGATGAAGAAAGATTCAGGCGGATAGTTCCCGCGGCGTGTTGCCTTCTGTTTCGACGACGGGAGGACGCATCCCAACCTGGGCGAGAACAAGATAAACGATGAAGCCTGCGACGAAGGAGTAAAGACCGGAAGGGTTGTCCGCTTTGAGAACGGCGGTCGGCAGGCCGGGAATATGTTCGGGAATGCCGACGAGGAAACCAATGAGCCACGCAATGTATCCCGCCCAGTTGATACCGGCGCGTGGACCGGTCCAGCGACGTCCAGCGAGAAGATAGTCGGCAGCCATCGCACCACAGATGGGGCCGAACGAGGCGGCGACGAGGCTGAAGAAGCCGACAAGGTTGTTTGCGATTCCTGTTGCAGCAAGGACGACGCTGACGGTAAGAGCGACGAAGGTCGAGACCATACGCGGGATCTTCGGCAGCATAGTGCTGAAGCTGTTCGATGCGATGAACGAAGAAAAGCAGGTAGGCACCATGGACGCGATAGCAAAAAGAAAGAACATGACGGGAGCCAGAGCTCCTACGCTGGCGATGGCCGTCGTGTAGTCATAACTTGCAGGACCCATACCACGTCCGAGATAACCTGCGACGGAGAGGAGTGGGAGACCGCCCGCGATGAGTGCGCCGGCGACGATTCCGAGCAAGCCTCCTAGCAGAATGTCCTTGCGATCACGATTGTTCATGCCGAAGTCGGCGCCGGCTGCTCCCGCAGTGGCGAAGTAGCCAATGACGATGCTGAGCACGTTGAGAAAGCCATTTAAGGGTTGTGTGTGTGCCGGTTGGTAGTGTGCGATGCCGTCTCGGTTGGCCCAGAAGACGATGAGGATCATGAACAGCGGCACCCAATTGAGAAACTTCGCGACCCTCGCGACGTGGTGGATACCTTTGATGGCGACCGCGCCGAGGCTATAGACCCAGACGACGACAAGGACGCAGTAAAGGGCTCGTGAGGTCAGGTTCAACCCTTTCATAATGAAGTCTGCCGAAACCGCTCCGATGACCGCGACCCAGCCGATCTGGAGAAAGCCCATCATGAGTCCTGGAATGAGATACCCGCCCGAGCTGCCGAAGGTAGAGGTGCCAACGACATAAAGCGGTCGTCCGCTCTGCAGGCCGAGCATTGCTGGGGCCCAATAATAGAGCGCAAAACAGAGAAGGCCGGCGACGAGGAGCGCAAGCAGGCAGACGCCCAGGCTGGCATAGCCGATCGTTGGCTCTGCGATCTTTAGGTAGAAGCCGACCCAAAGGAAGATTCCGAAGTAGGTTGGGAAGGTGCTGCTATACCAAGGTACCCGCGCAGCCGTTGGCACAGGAACAGAGCGAGATATGTAATCGGGAACGGAACGCTCCATAGAAGAGCCTCATCTTCCTTTTTGTCCAAACAACTAGATCGCGGTGTATCCCGACACGGCGTAGTTCTCGCACAGATCTTCAACGAGCGGCCAGACCTGCTGATGCAGATCGGTGGCCACCCATCTTTGTTGAGAATCTCTTTTATCGAAGCTGAGGCACAACCGGTAAGTGCTGGCGTCATCCGTCGAGTGCAGAAGCTGTGCTGTGAGGAAACCGCCCTGTTCCGATATGGCCGGGTAGAAGTTCTGTACGAAGGTCTTTTCCAAATCAGCCTGCGCCCCGGACTTCACCTTGAGTTCAACATGCAGCACGAACATGGGCCCTCCTCACCACTTTAAATTGAAGACTTCAACCGCCGTCTCGCCCATCACCTTGTTGTAGACCTCGGGTTCCAGATCCAGGGCGCGGTACTTAGCGAACTCGACGGGAACGTTGCTGGGCAGGTCGGCTCCCATCATGACACGGTCGGGGCCGATGGTGTTGATCATCCAGCGAATGTCTTCGCCGAGACACCAGGAGGTTTCAAGATAAAGATTGCCGCAGATCGAGGCGGCTACCTGGGCTTCTGCGGACACAATTCCGCCGCCGGCGTGGGCCAGAACAATTTTTAAGTCAGGGTACTTATTGGCCGCAGGCATGCAGAGCGCTGGGAGTGAGAAGGGAATTCCCGCGCCGGTGTGAACCATGCAAGGGATTCCCAGTGCGTGAGCGGTCGCGAAAACCAGGTCACCGTCCTCGCTGAGTGGGTTTACCCCGTGACCGATCGTGTGCAGTTTGACGCTGACGAACTTGAGCTCCTTGATGCAGCGCTCCACTTCGCGTTCATACTTGTCGCGGCCGACGTGCGGACTGAGGCTGGCCAGACCGAAGAAGCGTCCGGGATGCTTAGCGCAGAGCTCGGCGATCTCGTCATGGCGATGCACGTAGTCCCTGGCTCCGGGAAAGGGCTGCACAATGGTGGCATCCACGTCGCACTCGTCCATACGGCGGATCATGTCCTCCTCAGTACCGTAGAGCCCGAAGACGCAGCACTCGCCGAGATGTGCGTGGGTGTCGATTACCTTAGGCATTGCGAAAACTCCTTATGATTGGAAGTCATTTTTTTTCTGCCAGCGTGATGCCGGTCATTCCTATGGGCGAGGTCATGTACGCTTCTTTCGCAGCGAGGTCGCGGGCGATACCGAAGATCATGAACTCGAGCGGTGCAGAGCCGGTGCTGGCAAACGATTTCGTCTCACTGAGCCCGGCGGGGATAGCGTCCCCAGCGTGGATTGGGGCCTTTTCGCCGTTGATCGTGGCCGTTCCCTCACCCGAGAGTACGAAGTAAACTTCGCTCATATCGGGTTGTGTGTCAGGACCGACCGAGGTGCCTGGCGGAAGGAGCAGATGGTCGACATAAGACCAGGAGGAGAAGAAGACGCTGGGGTCGAGAGCGCGGCGATACTGCACCGTGCCGCTGCCGCCATGCATGTTGGAGACGGGCTTCAAGAGGGAACGGTCGAGATGCATGGCAATGAAGGTCGGAATCGGATTAACCGGGGCTCCCACTCGCGGATCGTCGAGGTTAAAGGCGTCATAGAAGCCCTTCGTCAGGCCAATGTTGATGTTCATCCACTGGACAGTCTTGCCGGAGGTGTTGGAGATCGCGTGCGAGTGACCAAGGCGAGCAGGGGCTCCCGCTGGACCTTTAAGCACAGAGGTGCGGCCGTCAATCGTGAATTGCGATTCGCCGTCGAGGATGATGAACATCTCTTCGCAGTGATTGTGAAAGTGCGCTCCTATGCCTCCATTAGGAGGAAGTACGCCGCGATGCAGGAAGAAAAGATTTGTGCCGAGGTTGAACTTCGCCGACTGAGGACTCTTGACGTCGAAGAGCGCCATGTAATCCATGGGGCCGGAGCCGTTGTGAACCGACGTAAGGTGCTTGTACTTCGCTGGGTCGGTATGCGCGATTCGTTGGGCAAGCGGCGTTGAGTCTTGCGCCAGAGATGCAATCGGAAGTGTGAGCAGGGAGCAGAGCGTAATCCTCGCAGCCTTACCAGCCAGCATCTGTTTCTCCCTTCGTGAGGCAGCTTAGGATTCTTGTTTCATCGCGGTGCGGGAGCACCGAGTTCGGTGTCGAGTACGTTCTTCTGGGTCGAGATGCCGACAACCATCAGTTCGAGGTCGCCGCCGGTGCTGGCGAAAGAGTGTGGCTCGTTGAGGCGGACGGGGACGGCATCGCCCTTGTGGATCTCCGCGGTTTCACCGTTGACGCGTACTTGGCCGTCTCCGTTCAGGACGTAGTAGATCTCCTCGATGCCGCGATGGCGGTGCAGGCCCTCTGAGGCGCCGGCGGGAATGAGGAGGTGATCGACGTAGGCCCAATTTGTGAGGAAGACGTCGGGGTCCAGCGCACGTCGATAGCGAACGGTTCCCTCGCCGCCGTTGTAGTTTTTGATAGGTACGAGCAGTGACTTATCAAGCTTCATCGTCATGAAGACGGGAATTGCATCCTTCGAAGCGCCTACGCGAGCATCGTCGAGATTGAAAGCATCGTAGTGTCCTTTGATGGAGGCTATGTTGATATTCATGAACTCGACCGGCTTGTCAGAGGGGTTGTAGATCGCATGGGAGTGGCCCATCCGGACGGGGGCACCGACCGTTCCGTTAAGTGTGGAAGTGCGGCCGTCAACGGTGAACTCGGCCTGACCGTCGAAGACGATGAACATCTCTTCGGTCGAGTTATGGAAGTGATGGCCCACGCCGCCGCCGGGCATGATCTGGCAGCGGTGCATGAAGTTGAGATTGACGTTCAATGCAGTGGGCGGAACGAGGAGCTCACAGGCCATGTCGCCGGCACTGTTGTGAGAGCGGCTGTGCTTGTATTTACTGGGATCGGTATGCCCAATTCTGGATGCGAGCGTCGTCTGCGCTGTGACGTTGGTTGCAAGCGCCGAGAGGGCAAGAAGGAGTGAAAGACTGGATGTCCGCATCGCGCCTGTAAGGACCCTTTAGAAGATGTTCGCGAAACTTGGTTTCACGACAGCGGGGACTTTATAGGCGTCGGGTTATCAGCGTCAAGAAAAAAGCGTAATTCCAATCAATAAAATGAACTTTTGTTCAAAATATGAAATGACACAGCAAATGAGTGGCGCGCCGGTAGTGGAAAATTCTGTGCAGCCTACAGCTCGCTAGCGAGGGTAGAAGCAGTGGCCCGAAGCGCATTGATGATCGACGTTTCATGTTCCTTACCGCGCAGACGGAACTTCGGCATGGAAAGGCTGATGGCGGAAGACACCTCCTCATTCCGGCCGAAGACCGGCACAGAGAAGCAGATGCCATCATTGGCACATTCTTCGCGGTCAACGGCAAATCGTTGAGCGCGGATGCTCTCATATTCGTGGGCGAGGTCGCGAGGGTCGGTGATGGTGTGGTCGGTAAAACGGTAGATCTTAAAGCTTCGCAGCAGTCTCTCCCGTCCCGGCGCGGACTGAAAAGCGGTAATGGCCTTGCCCAGTGAACTGGCGTTAGGAGGCAGGATGTGGCCAACAACGTTGCTCATACGAATGACATGAGGGCTCTCGATGACCGCGACAACCTCGATCCTGTTCTCGAACAGGGCTGCCAGACTTACTGTTTCCGTCGTCTCCAGGGTGAGCGCCTGCATGTGTGGCACGGCGATACGTACAAGTTTGCTGAGCCACTGGGTTGGCGTGGCCGCGTGAATGCCGGGGGCCAACTTATATTGTCCGCGGCCATCCTGGGCAACGTAACCGGTAGCCTCCAAGGTCTTCAGCAGCCGAAAGGCAGAGGTCTTGGAGAGCTGCAAGCGGCTGGCGATCTCGTTCATAGACATAGAGTTCGCTTCGTTTTGTAGATACTCAAGTGCTTCCAGCGCCTTACTGACAGCACGTGAGAAGTACTTATCCGGCTTGGGCGAATCGTCAATACGCTTGGACGCTGCTAATTTCCGGACTGTCTTAGGTTTCACCATAAAAATGCCTGTGTAGGCTTCCATCTTATCTGAAAGCACTCTGCGGTTCGTTTGGGACGGCACGTTAGCCTTTTATGCTTGCGCATGTCAAATTTTGAACTTTGTTTCAATAAATGGTTGCAATTTAAGTTTTTTGCGATATAGAGTGATCGGCGCACTGAACTAAGCATTCCCCTAAGGCATGAAGACGAGGAGAGCGGACGTGTTAAAAACTGCATGTTTATTGGTGTTAGTTGCGTTGATGAGTCTGCGTAGTGAAGCGCAGGCGACATCCGCAGAGATCAGCGGTTCTATTGCGGACGCTTCGGGTGCAGTTGTTCCGGGGGTAATTGTCACGGCCACGAACGTCGAGACGAGCACAGCCCAGAGCACGAAAAGCGAGACCAACGGAGATTACGTTCTGACGAACCTAAGACCGGGAACCTACACGCTTACGGCCGAAGCGGCAGGGTTCAGCAAGTTGGTCCAGATCGGTCTCCATCTCCAGGTCAATCAGCAGGTGCGCCTCGACCTGACTCTCAAGGTCGGTCAGGCTTCGGAGACGGTGGAGGTATCGACCCGAGCTCCATTACTTGAGAGCGAATCATCTTCGATCGGTACCGTGGTGAACCAGCAGATGGTCAATCAGCTTCCTCTCAACGGTCGCAACTTCACTCAGTTGGCAACTCTGAGTCCCGGTGTCACCGGAGTTGGCTCGTCTGCCACAGGAACAATTCAGAGTGGCACGCGACCGGATGATAAGCGCCCAGGTTCAGAGATCTTCTCTAACGGCAATCGGGAGGGAGATAACAATTTTCTGTACGACGGTGTGGACGACAACGAGCGGCTTACACTTTCGGTTGTGCTTCGGCCGGCTGTGGAAGCTGTTCGTGAGTTCAAGATCCAAACCAACCTCTACAGCGCTGACATAGGTCGCAATTCGGGTGCTGTGATCGATGTGATCTCGAAGTCGGGTACGAACCAGCTGCATGGAAGTGCATTCGAGTTCATTCGCAACTCCGCCGTGGATTCGAGGACGTACTTCAACAAGGCAGGCACCGCGTTCCCGTCGCTGAAGCTCAACCAGTTTGGCGGATCTTTCGGAGGGCCGATCGTTATTCCGCACGTCTATAACGGCAGGAACAAGACATTCTTCTTTGTTGACTATGAGGGCTCGCGACGGAGCACGCAGGTGTTCCTTCTAGGGAACGTTCCCACAGTCCGGATGCGTAATGGCGATTTTGGCGAGACATCGACTATCTACGATCCCACAACGACCCGTGCAAACTCGAATGTGCCTGGAGGATTTCTCCGAACGCCGTTTGCGAACAACATCATTCCAGTCGGTCGCCGTGATCCAATCGCGATGAAGATGCTCAATGCTTACCCGCTGCCAACAGGTCCAGGGCGCCTCAACAACTATTCTTCAAGCCAGAGCCTCATTACGAATTCAGACTCAGGTGACGTTCGCGTGGATGAGCAGCTGACGCAGAAAGACATCCTTTTCGCACGTTATTCCATCCAGAAGTCGCTGGCCGTTTCTCCGAGTACGTACCCAGAGACAACGATTCCCGGCGTATCGACACCGGTACATCTGAGCGATGAAGCTTCCTTCGCGGGTAGCTCAAGCGCGCCTGTCCAGCACGTGGCCACAAGCTACACGAGAGTATTCACTCCCACAATCGTGAATGACTTTAGGTTCGGATTCAGCAGATACCGGCTGGACTACGTTCCGGTCGACTTCGTTGAGAATGGCGGCCTGGGCAATCAGCTAGGCGTCCCTAACTCCAACGTGACTCCACGAGAACAAAACCTGCCCATCTTTTCACCTTCAACCTATCTCGGTATTGGGCAGACACGCTCCCTCCCCCTGTATCGTCGGGAGAACACGTTCCAGGAGTTGGATAACCTGACCTGGACGCACAACTCGCACACACTGAAGTTTGGGGGGGATTTCCGCCGCCGTCAGTTGACGATCTACCAGACAAATCAGGGCAACGGGAGATTCAACTTTTCAGCGGCTCTTACCGATTCTCGCAATCCAGCGGGAACAGGTGGAGATAGCGTGGCGAGTATGATGTTAGGTCTTCCCAGCCTGATCGCACATGACTATACATTCCCCTTTCCAGGTATCCGGCTGAATGAGTATGGCTTCTACGCTGCCGATGACTGGAGAGTAACCAAGAAGCTGACGCTGAACTACGGCATACGGTGGGATTACTTCAGCCCCCCCAGTGAGGCGCATAATCAGTGGTCGAACTTTAATCCGACAACAGGCAAGATGGATATTGCGCATAGGAACGGTGTCAGCCTGACGTCCGATGTGCTGCCATGGAAGAAAGGTTTTGGGCCGCGAGTAGGATTCGCCTACAAGGTATACGAATCGACGGTGATACGCGGTGGCGTCGGACTTTTCTACAATGCATCGGGCAGCGAGAGTGTGAATATGCGTCTCGCTCGCAACGTGCCTTTCGGGTTGACGATCAGCAACTCACAGAGCGATATCACTCCTGGCGGCACAATCAGCCAGGGGTTTCCGGCAGCACCGACGGTGAGCTACGCGCAGGCTGACAATCCCAGCGGAGCACAATCCTCTGTTGATCCCCATTTCCGGCCCGGATATGCGGAGCAGTTCAACCTCGGTGTTGAACAAGAATTCCCGCAACTGGACATGGTCCTGAAGGTTGTAGGTGTAGGTAACCTGGGGCGGGCCCTCTATCTCCCCTACAACGCCAACCAGGCGATCCCCGGGGCGACCGCTCTGAACACACGGCGTCCTCTTTACTCCATTAACCCGAGCTTGAGCGACGTAACGTATGCGACGTCAAGGGGAAGTGCAAATTACTATGCCTTGCAGGTGACTCTGGATAAGCGCATCAGCCATGGTGTCAACTTCCTGATGGGGTATGCCTGGGCGCACTCTATCGACAATGTTCCGCTGGAATTCGGCGGCGGCGCCACAGGTCCGACGCCACAGGACCCAAGGTTCCTTTCGGCCGAGCGCAGTAACTCCGTCATTGATCAGCGCCAGCGGCTCACACTCAGCTATCTTTGGATGCTTCCGTTTGGTAAGGGTCGGAAGTTCATGACCCAGGGAGGGCCGCTCGACTGGATGCTCGGAGGTTGGCAGACGAACGGCATCTTCTTCACGCAGACGGGGCTCTACTTCTCTCCAGTGCTGGCTGTATCAACCACAAACACCGGCACTGGCAGCCGGCCGAATAAGGTGGGAGATGTGCGCTATCCCAAGACGTTGACGAACTGGTTCAGCCCATCGGCCTTCAGCACTCCGGCGCAGTACACCTATGGAAATGCGGGGCGTAACTCGCTGATCGGACCGGGAAGAACGAACTTCGATATGTCGCTCCTGAAGACGTTTCCGATCCATGAACAGATGCTCTTCCAATTCCGTTTCGAGGCATTCAATATCTTCAATCACCCGCAGTTCGGGTATCCGAATGCGAATATCGGAACCACGCAGGCTGGTCAGATTACGTCCATCGTCGGCACCGCCAGAAATCTGCAGGCATCCTTGCGATTCCAATTCTAAAAACCACAGCAGGCGGAGGAGAATCGTGTCTTCCGCTCTGCTGCAAAATCGCAGCCCACTATATATAGAGAGATGTGCAACCTGACCCGGAGGGATATGAGATTTACGAAACGGTTGAAGATGAGAGCTCCTTATCTTGCGCTTACCATGATGGTGGGAGCTGGTGTCGCGATTGTTCCTTCTCAGTTGCGGGGGGCAGACAAAGGCGACCTGCAGATTTATTTCGTGGATGTAGAGGGTGGACAGGCCACCCTCTTCGTAACGCCCGATAGGCACTCGCTGCTGGTGGACACAGGCTGGCCGGATAATAATGGGCGCGATGCGGACCGGATCCTTGCAGCCACCAGGCTCGCGGGTATCAACCGGATTGACTACGTGCTGCTGACACACTACCACGACGATCATGCTGGTGGAGTTCCTCAGCTTGTCGACAGAATCCCTGTGGGGACATTCCTCGATCATGGCGAGAACATCGACACGAAACCTGGCGGCCCAACGATGAAGGTTTGGGATGCCTATCAGAAGGTGCTGGCGACGGGGAAGCACAAGCGCATCTCAGCGAAACCAGGTGATATCTTTCCGATCGGCAACATGAAGGCCACGGTAATCAGCAGCGACGGTAATGTGATCGATCACAATCTTCCTGGAGGTGGAGAGAAGAATCCCAATTGCGACGTAGCCGAGAACAAGCCGAACGACCGCAGTGAGAATTCACACTCGCTGGGGATTTTAATCAACTTCGGCAAACTGAAGATCCTCGACCTGGGCGATCTGACATGGGAGAAGGAACGCATGTTCATGTGTCCGGTGAATCGGATTGGGACCGTGGACCTTTTAGTCGTCTCTCATCACGGCTTTCGTCCAAGCTCCAGCCATGCCCTCATTGACGGCATCCATCCACGTGTGGCGATTATGGACAATGCCGCTGCGAAGGGAGGCAATATCCAAGTGCTTGACACGATCCGTCACTCACCAGGATTGGAGACGCTGTGGCAGTTGCACTATTCAGAGGAGGGTGGCGCGGAGCACAACACGGCTGCTGAATATATCGCGAATCCTCAGGGACCGGATCAGGGGAAGTACATTGTCGTGAAGGCAAGTCCGAAGGGGAGCTTTACAGTCATCAATTCGGGAAACCAGCAAAGTAAGACGTACGCAGCACGCTAGCGTAGTCCATGATGAAGGATGGAATTGCAGAGGCGGCGCACTGCAATTACTCCATCGATAGGCACCATTTTGACCCTTGATGTCTCGTGCATCTATTCACAACAAGTACGCCTATGCGGTGATGAGCGAATCCATGATGCCCAGCAATCTTTTGCGCGAGATGCATTTGTTCTAATGAAGTAAGGGAACACGGGAGGGCAGGATTGATAGGGGTGGACTGGGGTACAAGCAACTTTCGGGCGTTTCGTTTTGATAACACCGAAAAGGTGATTGGGCGACGATCGTATCCCATCGGTATCCTCAAGGTGCGGGAAGGAAAGTTTGCCGAAACGCTCCAGGAGCATGTGGGGGACTGGATCGCCGACGGCGAAACCCAGGTGCTGCTGTGCGGTATGGTGGGGAGCCGCCAAGGTTGGACTGAGGCCAACTATATCCAGTGCCCGGTCAAAATCGATGATCTCGCCAACACAGTTGTAAAGATACCGTTCTTGGGAGCCGAGGCCATGTTGATCCCAGGGGTGATGGGAGAAGACTCTAATGGTGTACCCGAGGTGATGCGTGGAGAAGAGACGGAGGCGATGGGGATCGTCGACGATTGCGATGGATGCGGACTGGTCTGTCTACCCGGCACACACACGAAATGGATCCAACTCAAGGATCGATCCATCGTAAGTTTTCTTACCTGCATGACGGGCGATGCTTTTGCTGCGCTATCCAAACATACGATCTTAGCGAAGCTCATGAATTCGGAAGCGGCTATGGACGATCTGAATTTCCTTCGCGGTGTTGCTCGTTCAGCCGATGCAGGCGGCCTGCTGCATCACCTTTTCAGTGTTCGCACTCTGGCGCTGACGGGCGACCTGAAGGAAGACACCACGGCCTCTTATCTGTCAGGTCTGCTGATTGGGCATGAAGTTCGCGCAGTGATGCCAGCAGAGGCACACGTTCACCTGGTCGGGGCGGCCCAATTGTGCAAGTTGTACCAACGGGCGATCTCCGCCCTCGGAGGTACATCTACCGTCGAAGACGAAGATGCGGCCGCACGTGGACTTGCGGCTATTGGAAGGAGGCTGAATTGGAGATAGACAGCGGCGGTCTCAGGGGATGGATATCGCGTTGCCCCCTGATTGCGATTTTGCGTGGCATCCGGCCTAACGAGGTTGAATCCATAGGAGCTGCCTTGGAGGAGGCCGGCATCGCCATCGTTGAGGTGCCACTCAACTCACCCGATCCGCTCCAAAGCATTGGCACGCTCGCGCGTGCCTTCGGCAACCGCATGCTGGTTGGTGCGGGCACGCTAACCGATCCTGCGCAGGTTACAGAGGTAGCGCGCGCGGGAGGGAGGCTAATCGTGACCCCGCATGCCGACCTCGCCATCGTTCGCGCTGCAAAACAGGCTGATCTTTTGTCTGTTCCGGGGTTTTTCAATCCCACCGAGGCGTTCGCGTTGTTGAAGGCAGGGGCGGATGCCATCAAACTGTTTCCCGCCGAAGTTGTAGGAAGTTCTATGTTGAAGGCCTTGAAGGCTGTTCTACCCAGGGAGGCCCTCGTTATCCCCGTAGGCGGGATCGACAAGCAGAGTATAGCTTCGTGGATGGCGGCAGGGGCTTCCGGCTTCGGTGCAGGCTCGTCTATCTATAAACCAGGTGATGATGCGAAGACAGTGAAACAAAGGGCAACGGTTCTGGTCGATGCCGTGCGGGCTGTCAATGAACGGCAAAGATTCTAGATGCGTTGGACCGAGTGAGGCCATCCTACATGTACTATCCCCGTACGTCCGGCCAGAGTAAGCGACGGTCCCTGCCTCGGATGAGCCCGTCTTCTGTCAAAGCCTTTTTAGATTTACTGCTCAATCCTGTATAGCCATCGACACAGGAGTGTGGCGGTTTCGTGCTATTCCCGGCACAAACGACAGTAGTTTGTGTATGGACGATATCGAATGGCTGATACACATCCCGGCCGGCTTTTGGCCGCAGATCTGGGCGCAGAATAAAAAGAGCCGCCATTACGTGTCGGCGTCAGGTCAACGGATGCCCTCCGCTCCGCCAACCATAAGCGTTCTTCGCTGCGCTCCGACCGTTGACGCGACTCCCTCGGTCGCCTTGCTGATGGGGGGCCCTACAACTCGTTTCGTTCTGAAGATCGTATGCTACACCCCGTCCGCTCTTTGCGTGAGTCAGCGGTTGCGGATCAGATCGCCAATTGAGAGGAAGCCGGACCGGATGACACATTCCGCATGTGATTTTTCTCATTCTTTATCTTCGCGTATTTGCCTCATTATGACGCAAAACCTGAGTTCCACCACCTTTGGGTGATTGCCCCTAGGCCTCATCGAGGCTTAACTGAGTAACGTACGTTGGGTAGTGTGTTATCGGCCTGATGGCTGTCTCTCTTCCCAGCGATGACGGGGACCATGACAAGGTATAGAAGTGTGGCGGGAGCAACAGAACGAATTGCGCAAGCAATCCTGCTTCTTCTTTTATTGACTGCACCCGCGCTCTTTGTTTTTCACCAGCAATGCGTCAATGATCCAGATGTATGGTGGCATCTGCGGACCGGTGAGTGGATCGTGCATCATCACGCGATTCCGGTCGTCGACCCATTTTCGAGCATGGCTAAGACATCATGGATCGCGTACAGCTGGGCTTTCGAACTGCTCCTCTATTTCCTTTATCGGCATTGGGGTCTCCTGGGGATCCTGATCTACACCAGTTCAATCGTCGTAGCGATCAGTGCAGCTATTTACCATTTCATAAAGGGCCTGCAGCCGGACTTCACGAAAGCAGTCCTACTGTCCCTTGCCGCTACAATCGGTATCAGCCGTCTCTATACGCCACGCCCGTGGTTGCTCACGGTACTGTTTTTCGTCATCGAGATCGATATTTTGTTCGGCACCTACAGGGAAAGCCAACCTTACAGTAAGAAGCGGAAGCTTTTATTGTTGCCCCTGATTTTTGCTGTGTGGGCTAATGTTCATATCCAGTTCATCAATGGTCTCGTCGTTTTATTGCTTGCTGCAGTGACGCCTATTTTGCGCTCCATCACGGCGAAAGGATTCCTCTCATTCCCTCGCGCGGGAGATTGTGTGCTGCGCGAGACTAGGAAGCGACTGGCGATCTTTGCGTTGTGTGTCTTCGCTACACTCTTCAATCCCTATGGTTGGGGAGTCTATTTAGCCGCTTGGCAGCTGGCTTCCCAAGCAGGTGTCCTCAATAAAATAAATGAGCTACAAGCTCTTCCATTTCGAGATGGTGGCGACTATCTCGTCCTATTCATCGCAATAGGAGCTTCGATTGCTTTCGTCTGGAGACGCCGCTTTGACGTGTTTGAAGGCGTCTTGCTGGCGATGTCGATTGTCATCTCCTTTCGGTCACAGCGGGATGTTTGGATGGTGGTTATAGTCGGCGCGGGCATAGTTGCAGAAGCTGTATCGAACCGGGATACCGTGGACTCGGATTCAGCCAGCGAAACTGTCATCCCCGCAGCTCCATTGGCGATCGTGGCCTTCATTGCGTTAGTGCTCATTGGTGCGGGGGGGACAGTCCTGCGGATTGACAATAAGAAGCTCGAGGCTCGTCTGGAAGCCTCGATGCCTATCAAGGCAATAGACTTTGCCAAAACCCATCGGTATGCAGGGCCTCTTTATAACACCTATGACTGGGGAGGCATCCTCATCTGGGATCTTCGCCTTCCAGTGAGTATGGATGGACGAGCCGCCCTATACGGAGATCTGCGTATTGATCGATCTGTAGCAACCTGGGGAGGCCGACCGGGTTGGGAAAAAGATCCGGAGCTGGCCCGTTCTAATCTGGTTCTCGCCCCAGTGAATGAGCCGCTCGCGCAACTGCTGATGCTGTCTCCCGACTTCGATCTCGCTTACAGAGACAAAGTCGCAGCTGTTTTTGTGCGCGATATGCCGCGACAAAATGTGTCCGAAGCGAAGGTGGTGGAGGGCGGAATAGCAGGTCGCTAGGGACACTGCGGATAGCCCCACATGAGAGGAGTTCAGGCCGAAAGAGAGACATCTACCATCGGCCAGGCCAAGGACGAGACCCTGAGCGTGTAGTTTTCAGGATCTTACCTTGGCAGTTGTTGTAGGTCGTGGCTACGGCTTGAGTGCAGGACATGACTATGAAAGGACATATGCGGGCGGGATCTCGAAGGCGCTGTTTGTGCATCGCAAGAGATGACGGGAGTTTCCCTTGGTTCACTCTTTTGCGAATTGCGGCTTCAAAAGAATAGGGAATGAAAATCATGTATCAGGGACTTGCGTTCCTTGATACAGGCTTGAAACGCGCTATTCGAGAGGGGAAAATTATGTTCCGATCCTGCGCGGGGTTGATATCGATAAGCGCAGGAAGCCGTAGTCTTCCGGTTTGTCGGCTAACCGGAAAATAAGCGCAGCTGGATGGGTACTTGTAGTACGCCCGTGCACTCAGCACAATAGTCAGCACCCTCGATTATTCCGCTGCTACTTTCCAGAAGTCGTCTTATGCAATATGTTCTATATTGCAAATCCGAGTCTTCCCTACGGATTTCTGTTTGGCCGAGGCTGTCATGTTCAGCTAGAGTCAGTCTCATGTCCTCTGTAAAGCGCGGCACGATAGCATTCGCCCTGTTCTTTGTTGGCTTCTCGTTTGCGATCGCTCAATCAAGAAAGACACAGTCCTTGCAGCCCCAGCCCATCGGGGCTACGACTCGTGCCCAGGAGCACTGGGTCGCCCGAACGCTCAAGCGCCTGACACTCGAAGAGAAGATCGGTCAGATGATCGAGGTGCGCGGCATCATGGGCTATTACAACGCCGATGATCATGCCTTCCAGCAGCTTATCACCGACATCCGCAAGTATCACCTCGGGGCAGTTCATCTCTCGGTTAACACCGACGGTCCTTTGCTTCTTCGTACAGAGCCCTACGAAGCTGCCATGACAACCAATCTGCTTCAGCAGGAGTCGCATTCGAAAGTTCCTCTCATCTTCTCGGTTGACTTTGAACGTGGCCCGTCCATGCGTCTCACCTCCATCGAAGCTTTCCCTCCAGCGATGGCCTTCGGCGCCACGCACAACCCTGCCTATGTCGAGCAGTTCGCGAGGATCGTTGCGGAGGAGTCGCGAGCCCTCGGCATCGACTGGAACTTCTATCCCATCGCGGACGTGCAGATTAACCCCGAGAACCCCATTATCAACACGCGCTCCTTCGGCGAGGATCCTCAAGAGGTCTCCTCCATGGTTACGGCCTACATCCGCGGCTCGCATGAAGGCGGAATGCTCACTACTCTCAAACATTTCCCCGGTCATGGAGACACTGACACGGACTCACACATCAATCTAGCGCGTGTGAACGCTCCCCTCGAGCGTCTCAATGCTGTTGAACTTCCACCCTTCAAAGCTGGCATTCAGGCCGGTTCCGATGCCGTGATGATCGCGCACGTCGCATTCCCCGCACTTGAGCCCGATCCCTCGAAGATCGCTACTACCTCGCGGAACGTTGTCACTGGTCTGCTGCGCGAGCAACTCGGATTCAAAGGCGTCATCGTCTCCGACGCAATGGAGATGAAGGGTCTTACAAGAGTTTATCCTGAGGGCGCCGGCAACGCCGCAGGCCGTGCGGCCGTCGATACGGTGAAGGCCGGCCAAGATCTGCTTGAGCTGCCCTCCGATCTGGATGGGACCTTTAACGGTCTGCTGCAGGCAGTGAAGTCCGGAGAGATTTCGCGCAAGCAGATCGATGCCAGCGTGCGCCGCCTTCTGCTGGTGAAGGCCAGGGCAGGCCTCGATGCTCGCGGCCGGCACCTCGTGGACCTGAACAAGATTCAGGACAGCGTGGGCAAGCCATCCGATTACGCGCTGGCCCAAGAGGTCGCCGATCATGCAGTTACGCTGGTCCGCGATGACAATCGCATGCTTCCTTTGCACCGTAATGAACCTACGTCTTTCCTGGTCGTGATCTTCGTGAGCGATGCGCACGGTGATGACGGCCCTGTGCTCGAGCGTGAGATCCGCTCGCGGATCCAGGGAGCGACGGTAATCTATGTCGATCGCCGCTCGGCTGCAGTTGAAGCTGAGGGCATTGCAGCGCTGGCGTCGAAGGCACAGCATGTCATAGCTGCAGTCTACAGTGTGTCGCAACCCGGGCCGGCAGAGGCCGCGGCGACTAGCGCGAGCGGCCTTGCGGCGCAGGGCTCAGCCGGTATTCTTAGAAATCTTTTGGATACCGCCGGAGACAGAACGGTTGTGCTTGCGCTCGGCAGTCCTTACTCCATCCTCAACTTTCCATCCATCCGCAGCTATCTCTGCACCTACAGTTGGGTACCCACTTCCGAGAGGTCCGCGGCCAAGGCACTCTTCGGTGAGATCCCCATCCATGGGAAGCTGCCGGTGACATTGCCAGGCATTTCGAACCGAGGTGAAGGAATTGAGAGGGAAGTTGGCACATCCGCAAATGCGATGGCCAATCAGTGATCCCTTGGGTTGAGTTCAAATTCGGCTTAATTACCGATGTGCACTCATTCAATGAGCAGTCTGTGGCGCGCCTTTTACGAGCTTCTATGCGTTGGTATTAATTACATCATTGAAACTCGTTAAGCTCGGCAGAACTGCCCTGATCCCCGCGTGGGTTTCATATCGTTGAGCATGATTACCGGATCGCATTTTCAAATCGGCAGATATCTTGGATGACGGGAACTCTCCCGATTTCGAGGGTGCGATGGCCGAACGGTTTTCTCTTAAGGAACTTTACGCTCTTGTCTGGTCCGAACCGCTGAGGACGCTTTCCTCACGGTTTGGAATCTCTGATGTAGCGCTAAAGAAGACATGCGCGCGCGCACAGATTCCGACGTCCGATCGCAGCTATTGGGCAAGAAAGACGCCGGAAAGTCGACCATCCTGGTGGAACTTCCATTACGTCCTCCTGGTTGCGCAAGATTGAGAGTTCGCACTGCGATCGGCAAGTCAAGGATGGAAAACTCCACGTTGAGATCTGTCTCGACCGTTGTATATAGTAGGATCCCTCGCCCCCTTCCATTTCCCTAGTCTGCCGTCGGCCTAGAACGCCGCTCCATGGAATACACTCCTATGACGATTGCGGAATAGGTTGGGATGACTTTGCCACATCGACAGAGTCTCCCTCGCTAACCATTAACGCAGCGATTTCTTGCGCTTGCATATCTGGGGTGCAAGAGGAGACTCGATAGAAACGCTGACCGATAATCTCTGATCCGGGGGAACTTCCGTGGATGTTCGAAGTCTTCAGGAGTATCTCAAAGAATGGAACGCTGTACCCTCGCATGTGCGGACGGAGAAAGGCATCGAATCTCTGAGGGTCGAGGACGAAATCCATTGCCGCCTCCGTGCCTGCCATTGTAGTTCCTTGAAGCAACAGGGCTCGTCCATCGCCGGAGAGATTCGGCAGGTATGCAATGATCCCGTAAGCGACATGAGTGGGATCGTTGGAGTGGTATCCGTAGAACGCTGGTTCTCCCTTTTCTGGCTTTCGGTTGGCGATTACATAGTTATCGCCCTGCTGTCGGTCGCTGATGATGAAGTTCTGGCGAAACTGAAACATCTGAGCCCAGGGGTTGGCCTCTCGTGCACCGCTCAGGATGATGTTGCTCTCCTTGAGGTCTGACATTTGGAGCTCGCGCGCGAAGAGGACGTCGATAGGACGTACCGCTTCCCGCAGGTGGTTGGCACGGGCTGCGAATTTTACGTCGACAACCGAGCTGTAACGCCGCTGCGCGAACTCTTTTTCTGTGCCTTCTGGAAACGGCGGGACTGGATCAAGGTGATCCAAATAGCTCCTATCCATATACTCAGCGAGCATTACTGGACGATGCATAAGGTTCTCCAGGAGAACGAGGCTACTATCTCCCGGAACAAACAGATTGCGCCGACCTCCCTTTAGGAGGGCACTCCAGAACTCGTGGCTCGGCGAGGGGACCAAGAGATCACGAACGGAGTCGCGAGAGGGCAACATGAACAATGAGACTCTAGCTAGGAGTGCAGCGAGCGCTAAGACGGCGATAAGCAATCCGTGAGCTTTCGCCGCAGAGGACTGTTCCGCGGCAGTTGGGACCTCAACTTGCGCCAGCGGCGGTTCGGCGGGAGAACTTACATCTATCTTTGAGACCGCCGATTCGAAGAGCGGGACGTAGCCGCCAACTGGGATCGAGACGACAAGTGTCTCTCCGTGCCCCATCGTGGAGAAGTAGTGGACCAGCCTTTGTCGCACACGCCGGGCCGTCACGCGAACCACGTTGTCGAGGCCAGGATCGTATCCCTGCTTTTTACCAAACACGTTCTCGCCGATGTCTTGCTCGGTGAGTTCGTCAGCGTGGCCGTTCAATGTTTTGCGGGAGACATATGCAAGGAAATCTGACAGCCGCTTGGATTTGCAAAAGCTTTCTGAACCGAGAATGCGTTCCACAAGTCGCCAACGCGGATCATCCATCTCGATACTCCTGCCGTGTTCCCCAGTTCTAAGCTCTTGCCGATCTGTTCTAGATCAAGTCTATTTAGCTGGATCTGCATCCTGGATAAACGAGCGATGAATTGTAACAACGGCCATTTTTAGCCGATGTCACCGTAACAGATCCTGTAATAGCACTGAAAATCGCGGTACCGCTTTGGATAAGGTCAGTTCATTCCACCCCACCAGCTTAACGAGGAGCTCGTGCGCTAATGACCTTGACCACCCATCGGGGCACCCCGAACAGAGTGAGTTGGAACCCAATCGTAATCGTCTGATTCTGTTTCGGCTTGTCGTCCAATTGCCCAGCGAACGACGTCGATGACGCAAGCAGACGAGCAGTGAGATTTGGTGGCTTCCTCTCTTTGTGGCGGACGTCCTGCTCGCGTGTGCTCTCTCTTTCCAAATAACTTTTCGATTTCAGGAGGAAGTTCGTGTCAAGAAAGATTTTCATTCTGGCGGTCGTACTGCTCTTCTCCGGGCTCCCTGCTACACGCTGTTTAGCCCAGGTGGTGACCGGAACGCTCGTTGGCGTTGTAAAGGACCAGACGGGTGCAGTCGTTCCAAACGCAAACATCGTAGTGACGGAGACCTCCACGAACGTGCAGCGTTCCGGCACCAGCACTTCGAGTGGCTATTACACATTTACATACCTGTCGCCGGGTAATTACGATGTCAAGATAGACGCTGCGGGCTTCCAGCCACTTGTTGAAAAGGGCATCACGATCTCTGTACAGACCGTCTCCCGTCTGGATGCAGTTCTAAATCTTTCCGGTACGTCGACCGCCGTTCTGGTTACGGCTGCGCCTCCACCACTTCAAACGGAAAACGCCGAGGTCAATCTGAACCTGGGGAGCCACGAAGTCAATGACATCCCATTGGAGTACCGGCAGGCGGAGGGCCTGGTGGAGCTATCGGCTGGTGTAAATATTGACTCCGGAGGCACACCGAAGGCCGGGGACCCTGCAGGCACGATCTGGTACAACGCGAACGGACAAAGCGTTTCCGCGAATGGCACCGTGATCGATGGTGTCGACACGCGTGACCCGATGGACGGCGGTACGGCTTATGTCCCGGCGCCGGAGTTGATTCAGGAAGTCCACGTAGCTACGAGCAACTACAGCGCTGAATTCGGCCGTGTGGCCGGAGCTGTCATCAATATCTCCACGCGTCAGGGAACGAATAACGTTCATGGCTCCTTGTGGGAGTACAACAGGAATGCAGCTTTCGAAGCGAAGAACTATTTTTCAGGCAAGCTGCCGGTTCCCCCGCTGATCTATAACGACTTTGGTGCGGTTGTTGACGGGCCGATCCTGAAGGACAAGCTCTTTTTCACGGCATCCTATAGAGGACAGCGCAACACCGCGACGGCGGTCACAACCACGACCGTGCCCCGACCCGAGTTTTTCACGGGAGACTTCAGCGCAGTTCCAGGTGCGCTTCTCTATAACCCATTCACCGGCAATCCTGACGGCACGGGACGAAAAGCGTTCGGCAACAAGATCCCGAGCAACCTGATCACCCCTCAGGCCGAGGCCATTAACAAGTATTTCCCGGCGCCTACCAATCCTACGGCGATTACCAATAACTACACGTGGAACGCTCCTAATACCTTTACGGCAGATACATACTTCGGACGTGGTGATTATCAGTTGAGTGATTCCACAAAGCTGTTTGCCGAAGTTGCCAATCAGAACACCAACTTCTTGTCGAGCACAGCGCTGCCCCTTCCAATCGGAGCAGGACAGAGATCGAACGACACAGTGTGGGCGCCGACGATCAATCTAACGCACAGCTTCAGCCCGCGTCTGCTCACAGAATTTCGGGTGGCCTATGACTACTATGGTATTCACTGGCATGACGCGAATGAAACTTTGTCCAACTCCGATGTGGGCATCGCGGACCCGAGTCCGAGCCCCTTTTCCGATAAGGGGCTGGCTCAAATCAATGCCGGTATCACGATCGGCGGGCAGATCAACTCCCCGGCTGACGTCATCAGTCATCTATCTCAGTTCATCGATACTTGGACGAAGCAGCTTCCGAACCAGACCCTCAAGTGGGGAGCTGAGTTCCATCGCTATTCATTGATCCTGGCAGAGGCTTACAATACCGGCTTCGGTGGGAGAGGATCGTTTTACTTTGAACCGGCCACGACCCAGCTGAATCCGGCGAAGGGCAACGCGCAAAGCTATGGGGCCTACGGAAGCTACATCAACGCCTATGCGGCCTATCTGCTCGGTACCCCGCAGGAGACCACGCGTGCCTACCTTACGCAATCCCAGCGCATTCGCCAGAACCAGATCGAAGCCTTCTTTGAGGACACCTGGAATGTAACGCCGAAGTTGACGCTGGATCTGGGAATCCGCGAAGAGTTCTATGGACCGGGAGTCACTAAAAATCAGGGTGGATCCGCGCGATATGACTGGACCGACAACAGCCTGTACGTCTCGGGTTACGGCAAGAATAATCTTGCGGGGAATGTTGCAAACCAGTCTCTTGTAGAACCCCGCATCGGCTTTGGCTATCAGCTTCAGAATGGGGCGGTGCTTCGTGGTGGCATTGGGGTGAGTGGATGGTCGGGCGAGTATGGCTTTACTGGATCTCAGCTGACCGGAAATTTCCCCACGCTGGCAATCGTCCAGCAGGGTGTCGTTAGCGGCTATGGATATAACGGAACATTCAATAGCATTCCGGCTGCGCCGACGGTGCAGATTCCTGACAATGGCATCATCAACCCTGCTCCCAATCTAGTGTTCATCACTATGGATAAGCATCCCAAGATGCCCTACGTGGAATCTTGGAATCTCTTCTATGAGAGGTCAATCAAAGCAGGATTCAACTTCGATGTTGGATACGTCGGAAACGTAGGGAAGCATGGGCCCTTGAATCTTGCCCTCAACGCAGCCCCTCCAGGAACTGGATCTGCGGGACAGTTCCTAAACGCAAAGTTCGGCCGCACTGCCACGACAACTCTGCGCGGCCAAATCAACAGCAACAACTACAACGCGCTGCAGGCGAACTTGTCGCGACGATTTTCCAACGGACTCTATTTGCACGCCGCCTACACCTACTCCAAGGTTCTGGACATCATCAGCAACCAGGCGGGAGCGATGGACAACATCGATCTCTCGCGTAATTACGGGCCATCGAGCTTCGATACGACGCACAACTTCGTAGTCAGCCATGTCTACGAACTGCCCTTCGGGAAAGGAAAGACATTTCTGAACAAGGGCGGCCTCTTGTCGTTCCTCGCCTCGGGATGGCAGACGAATGGCGTATTCCGCATGCAATCGGGCAAGCCGTTCACTCCTACAGCAGTAGCAACGAGCTGCAACTGCCCCGGAAACAGCCAGTTTGCTGAGCAGGTCAAGCCCATCCATTATCTGCATGGTATTGGGTCGGGCCATCCCTGGTTCGATCAGTCCTCCTACACAACACCGCCAGCCAATCAGTTCGGGAATGCGGGCGTGAATTCGATCCGCGGTCCCATGTTCAGGCAATATGACTTCTCTCTGTCCCGCACATTGCAGCTTGGAGAGCGGTTCAGGATTATGGGGCGGGGCGAATTTTATAACGTTACGAATACGCCTTCGTTCAATAATCCCAGTACAGGTGTGGATACCCCTTCGACCTTCGGCATCATCACTAGTGCCAAGCAGAACCAGAGGGTCGGACAGCTAGCGCTGAAGCTCCTCTTCTAACTCATTCCCGCCATCATGTGTCAGTCCCGGTCACCCAACCGGGGCTGATACCTGGTACACGGCAAAGAGCCGACAGCGATTTCATCCCTTTGTCGCTGTGCGAGATTTTCATACAACGTATTAGAGGAGTATTTGTGGCAAATGTAACAGCAACTCTGTCTAAGGTAAGCTCAATGGTCAGGAGTCTGGGTGCAGTGTGCTTGATCTGCGTGTCTGTTCCAGGTGGACTCATGGCATCAGCTGCGTCGGCTGAGACCCCGAGGAGATTGAAGGTTGGGACCTCGGTCCAGCTCAAAGACGTGACTGCAGAAAAGATGAGATACGCCAAATCGGTGGGCATCGACTACATCGAAATCGGCATGTCATCCATCAAAATGGATCTCACGGGTGATAAATACGTCATACAGAACAAAGACGAAGTCATAGAACTGGTGAGACAAGCGAAGCAGGCAGCAGATGATGCCGGCATAACCATCTGGTCCGTACACATGCCTTACGGCCCTAAAATCGATTTGTCCCTCCCGAATGAAGATGAACGCCGGAAGGTGGTTGAACTCCAGAAGGAAATCGCACTGAATTTTGTTTCGGTCCTGCACCCGAAGATAGTTCTGTTCCATCCCAGCTTTTTTCTGCCAAGAAGCGAAATGGAGCCCAGAAAGCAGCAGCTTATTAAGTCTTCTACGGAACTGGATCAGGTCGTAAACCTGATCGGCGCAATTATGGTGCTTGAGAACATGAATGACGCGCACGAACAGCACATGGTGCTGATGCAGACAACCAAAGACATCGTAGAGATGATGAATCTCGTACCGCACGACATTTATTCGGCCGTGGATCTGAACCACATCGGTCATCCTGAGCAGGTGATCAGGGCTTTGGGAAAACGAGTAAAGACTCTGCACGTGTCAGATGGGACCGGCATCCAGGAAAAGCATTGACTCCCATGTTCGGGCAAAGGAGTCAACAACTGGGTCGCGGTCCTTTCCGCTTTGAACGATACCGGCTACTCTGGTCCGTTTATGTTTGAGGTCGCCCGCACCGAATACTCGGATTTTAGAGAACTGACCGCCTGTTATGACAAGATGTACGGCGATTACGTCAGTGCCCTATCGGGAGGGTAAGCATGATTGGCAGAAGAAGATTCCTGAATACGATCGCACGAGGGATATTTCTATCAACGGTCGCTCCGAGGGTTTTCGGGGAGTCCCTGTCTACCCTCACCGACACACACTCGTCGAACCTGCGTTGGCTCCAGATTCCCAGTCCGCATCTTGAGGTTAATGGCCTGCCGTGGTTTGCGGAGAACGGAGGCGAGCTTTCGCGCCTTCCCGTCAAGCTGAAAGAGAGCTTCCGAAAGCCTGTATGGAACCTGGCACAGGATCCAAGCGGAGGCAGGATTCGCTTCCGTACCAACTCCACTTCGCTGGCGGTCCGGCTCGAATACCCCCACGGCCCGAGCATGACGAACATGCAAGCCTTCGGCCAGACCGGCGTCGACCTCTATGTAAACAAGAACACGTATTGGGGCACTGCCATTGCAGGTCGCGATTCTAAGCCGGGGCTTGTGCAGAACCATTCTTTTTATGAGGCTCAACGGGGTGTAGATCGTGAGATTACGCTATATCTTCCCCTCTATGCGCCGGTCAAGGTACTCGGGATCGGTGTCGATGCAGATGCAAAGATTTATGAGCCGAGATCCTTTGCGCTGAACAAACCCATCGTTTTTTATGGAACATCGATTACTCAGGGAGGCTGTGCAAGCAGATCGGGCATGAGCTACGAAGCTATTTTGGGCCGCTCGCTCAATGTTGACTTTATCAATCTAGGATTTTCGGGCAATGGCATTGGAGAACCGGAGATGGCCGGTGTCGTCGCGAGCCTCGATCCCGCTGCATTTGTCTTGGACTTCGCTCATAACAATCCAACGGTTGAATCGCTTAAACAGGCTTACGATCCTTTCATTGCGGCCATTCGTAGAGAACATTCACAAACGCCCATAATCCTCATGACTCCTATCTATGATGCACACTTGGAATGCTGGGCTCCTCGTCCCCTCCTCGATGAGATGAGGACGTTAATCCGACAGGTCGCTGCACAACGAATTGCAGCTGGAGACAAGAACCTTCAATTGGTTGAAGGGACGGATCTACTCGGACCTTCTCAAGGAGACAGCTTGGTTGACGGTGTACATCCGAATGACCTCGGCCAGAAGGCGATAGCGGAGGGATTGGTACCGAGAATATCGAAAATAATAGCGTCCGAACCAATTGTGTGACCCCAGTCCCTCCAGCGATCCTGAAGATCCATACGGGTTTTCATGCCAGACACTCGCAATCGACGATTTCAAGATGCCGCTAGCTCCGTTGGCGCAGAACAGTCCTGAACTCAAGCAAGTTGAAGCGGCAGGGTTCGATAATTTTCATCAATGAGTGGTGGAGTACTGGAAGCAGAGGGTCGATGCGGGCGTCCAGATCACGGTCCCGGATGAGAAGGCTAATGCGCTGTTTCGCACCTGCCTCGTGAATGATCTACTGGCGTTGAACTATGACGGGCAGAACTGGATTCAGACTGTCAATCAGCTTCACTACCACAATTTTTATCTGCGCGATTCTGCCGACTTTGTTCGTATGTACGATGCGACGGGCTATCCGCAGATTGCTGCACAGGTGCGTCCCGTCCATGAGCTACACAGCCGCCGTCGAGGCTTACAAAGCGGAATATACAAAACGCTATCAGGAATATCTGACCACCGGAAAGACGTTCGTGGAGCAATAAAGTGCTCCCACAGGGTTTCCTTATTCACAGGAGACAAATGGCAGCAGAGAAAGCCGACGATTTTTCGCCAGTTGATCAGAGTCAAACAGGACTGATGTATATGTTGAAAAAGAGGATTATTCATTGCGCCTGAAATTATCTTTTGCCTCATGCTCCGTTCGCTTGTTCTCGGTTTGCCTGTTAATAGGTTCTGCTTTGGGTCAGGCCCCGTCTTCCCAGACGGGAAGTTCAGATTTCAAAGTGGCACCTCCGAAGGATGAAGTGCTGAATGCAGGAAAAACGGCAGTCTCGGGAAACGCGCCCGTATCCCAGGTGGGCAGTCCGGACCGGACAGTGGGGCCTCAACAGGACGGTTCCATCGTCGCATCGAATAATCAGACGCTGACACCGGCAGGGAAGATCGTTGAGCTTGGCTCGCCTGTGCGCGCCAAGGCCATTGCGCTGAACCCGAACAGTAAGACCCAAAGCGCGGCCGTACTCATGATGGGGTCACCGCAGCCCATCATCGTGTTCAACACCGTAACGGGGCAGGTGCTTCAGCGATTCATTCCAGCGGACGCGACGGCAACCTCTCCCAAAGAGCTAACCGCAGGGTCCTTCGCTGGAATTACTTATTCTTCCGACGGCAGGAAGCTCCTCTTCAGCCAAGACAACAATTACGTTGTCATCGCAAACGTGGACGGGAAGACTGGCCTTCTGACTAACGAGCAGAGAGTAAGCCTTCCTAAACCGCCTGCGGACGGACGTCCCTACCACAACGCAAAGTCCATCAATCCGGGAGGCATTGCTTTCTCTGAAGACAACAAGCGCGCCTATGTTGCACTGAATGCGGCAAACACTCTCGGCGTTATCGATCTCACGGTTTCTCCTGCGAAGCTCATCGCGCAAATACCTGTAGGCAATGTTCCGAACAGTGTTGTTGTTCGCGGCAAGTACGCGTACGTCAGCAATGAGGGCGGACGACCGGCCAGCAGCGCTGACTTCACGAACTATTCGGACGGCACACCCATCGTCGTAGACCGTAAGGATGCCTTCACCCTCACCGGTACAGTATCTGTTGTGGATCTCACTATCGGCAAGGAGATCAAGACGATTCAAGTCGATCTGCACCCGTCCGGCATGACGATCTTCGGCTCCAATCTGTATGTGGCGAATGCCTACAGCGACAGCCTTTCGATCATCGACCTGCAGACCGACAAGGTTGTGCGCACCATCAGTCTTAGCGTCCCGATTGCGGGTGGAGCATTTGGCTGCGGGCCGGATGGCGTTGCCGTAACCGGCGACGGGAAGGCTTACGTAACGTTGGGTCAAGCTAATGCTCTGGCTGTCGTCAATCTTCAGGGTCGCGATGCCAATCCAGTGATCGGGTATATCCCGACTGCGTATTTCCCGACCTCCATTGCCTATGACAAGGCTCAGAAGCAGCTTGTGATTGCGGACGACAAGGGCCTGGGATCAAGGGGTATCACCAAGACCAAGGACGGTGTTGTCGGCTACAACACCCATGCCGACATGGGCGTCGTCAACCTGATCTCGGAACCAAACGCGGGTGAACTGGCGCGGTTTAGCCGCCAGGTATTCAACAATAACCATTGGGACCTGACTACGAACATCGAGGTTGGCAAGGAGTACATCGATCCGCGTGCTGTGCCAGTGGCAGTCCCACGGCACATCGGCGAGCCGTCTCTCATCAAGCATGTCTTTCTCATCATCAAAGAGAATCGTACCTATGATCAGATGCTGGGCGATGTGGCGTGGGGCAACGGCGCTCCTGCGCTCGCGGTCTTCGCGTCTGCAGTGCCGAATCAGCATGCAATCGTGAGACGCTTCCCGCTGATGGATAATGTCTACGCTCCAAGCCGTCAATCGTCCGATGGCCATCCATGGATCGGCATGTCAGGCTCGTTCTATTCCAACGACATCCTCTCGCCGGACTGGATTCGTTCCTATCCAGGAGGCGATGCCAACGATCCGCTGACCTATACGCCCAGGGGCTTCTTATGGACGGCCGCGGAGGCGAAGGGGCTTACGGCCAAGTTGTATGGTGAGTGGAGTGACGGCACCAGCATTGATAGAAAGGCGGACGGTTCAGCCTACACATGGAGCAACTTCTATAACACATCGCTGTGCAAGGAGGGCAAGGCTCCTGCTTCAAGCTGCATCGTCCCGGATGACGCCGTTAGAGTCACTTCTTCGATCCCATCGGCGGCAAAGATTATGGACCCGCACTATCCGCCATTCAATCTCGATATTCCTGACCAGTACCGCGTCGACTACTGGATTCAGGATTTTCAGCGGCTCGATGCAGCCAATCAGGTTCCAAATCTGACGATTCTGTGGCTTCCGGATGACCATACTGCCGGAACTTCGAAGGGCCATCCTTACCCGGTGAACTACCAGGCAGATAATGATCTCGCTCTCGGTCGCATGGTGGAAGCCATTAGCCACAGCAAGGTTTGGGTGCAGTCGGCTATCTTTGTGGAGGAAGATGACTCGCAGTCTGGGGCGGACCATGTTGATGGTCATCGTCAGCCTGTATATGTGATCAGCCCCTACACAGTCCCGGTACAGGCGCCGGGGCAGGGTCAGGTGATTCACACTACCTATACTGCGGAAAATATCAATCGCACCATCGAGAACATTCTCGGAATGGAGCCTTTGACTCAATTCGATTTGGTGGCTTCACCGATGTTCGACACTTTCCAGAACACCCCGGATCTGACTCCTTACGACCATCTGGCGGCGGTGATTCCGCTCGACCAGGGGCCGGGAATTCCCGGTAGTGAGTCGGTATCCTCCTACAGCCCGATGGAGAAGGCCTGGCTCAAGGCGACGGCTGAAGTGATGAAAGGGAAGTATGACAAGGCAGATTCAGTCGACCCGAATTTCTTGAATCATGTGACCTGGTATTCGGCTACCGGTTGGGCACGCCCCTATCCTGGAGAAAACGAAGTGCTGATGCCTGGACCGTTCGTCAAAGCTGCAAAAAAATACACCGACGATGACGATGACTAGAGCATTACTTCAAAGTAGGCTCAGATACTTCACCCCTCTCGCCGGCAACGCGTAACGAAATTTTCCCAACATCTTATAGTTCAACTAGTGCACTAGTCATTTGGATAGGGCTATGCGATCCATCACTCTACAGCAATCGTGACATCATGTAGAGTCCGATTACGTCCAATCCTGATGACTTCGCTTGCTACCTTGATTGGGCTATTGCCGCCTCAGTGCCGTTCCTATCGCGGTCGCCGGTCTCGTCATCAACCTCACAGTCGTGCCAGTCACCATTCTGCTTCTCGCATTGGATTCGATACGGGGAGACCCACAGGAAAACACTCCCGCCGGGCAAGAAGGAGAGCATTCGGCGTCGCCCCGCGGTCTTAAGCCTCAATTTTAATTCCCAAGCTCGCGGAAACTGTCAAAGAACCGATTGTTTGGGCGCCGGTTCTCGCTTTCATCATTGTGCTATGCGGGTTGCGCATTCCTCAAGTTGTCGTGCACGCGATTTCCCTGCTCGGGCAAGCATCTGAAGGCGTCGCCCTGTTTGCCTGCGGGATCGTGCTTGCAGCCGGAAAAATTGAACTCAATAAGTCGGTCTTGTTCTTCGTATTCCTGAAAAACATCCTGCAGCCTGCCCTGGTCCTGGGTGGTTTGCGATGGGTCAGTTATAGCAATCCCATTGTCGGCGAGGCGGTGCTGACGACCGCGCTTCCAGCCATGCCGATTGTGATTATGTTTGCTCTGCAGTACCGCATCGCACAGGCTGAAGCAGCTTCCGCTGTGTTCCTCAGCATGATCGGCGCGGTCGTCACGATGGGGATCTTCATCGCTTTAACCCACTAAACAAATTAACTCGCTTATTAGAAACGGAGGCTGGGATTGCCAGTGCGTCGCCCCTCACCCAATCGCCTGGATATCGGTTGGATGGGGGCGGCGCGATGCACTCATGGAGTTTCGATCTCCAATGTCAGCGGAAGCGGCGGAAGAACTGCCGGATGTCGCCAACGAGGAGGTCTGGCACAGCGAGCGCAGCGAAGTGGCCGCCGCGCTCCAAGGTGGACCAGTAGACAATGTTGTTTGAACGTTCGGCGATCTTCCGCACCGACTGGAAGTTGTAAGGTAACAGAGCGACGCCAGTGGGGATCGGGTTGAGCATATCGGGAGCGCCCGCACCGCTCCTCGCATCCTCCAAATACCAGCGAGCGGACGACTCGGCCGTCTTCGTGAACCAGTAGATCGATACGTTCGTAAGAAGCGTATCGCGGTCCAGCGGCTCAGGCGGCCCATAGCGGCCAAGCCCCATCATCGGGTCGCAGATCCAAGCGAACTGGCCGACCGGCGAATCCGTAAGGCCGTACGCCAGTGTCAGTGGGCGGGTCTGGTGAACTCTCTGATGGCAAGAAAGGTTATTGAAGCCCGCCATGAACATCATGCGCTCCCTCTCCGACTCGGTGAGATTGTCCAATTCGCCCGGTGCACCGGTCGGAAAGGCCCAGATCTCGAGGACGTGGATGCCGAGCAGCCCGTCGCACTTTTGAATCCCCATCTGGCGCGAGATGAATGAGCCCGCATCGCCGCCATGCGCTCCGTAGTGCGCATAGTCGAGACCGTGCATCAGCGTATCCCAGCCCTTGGCAATGCGTGCGCTGTTCCAGCCCGGCACCTGTGTCGGGCCCGAAAAGCCGAAGCCGGGAATTGAAGGGACGACGACGTCGAAGGCGTCGGCCGGATCGCCGCCGTACCGGCGCGGGTCGGTAAGCGGGCCGATCATCGCTGCGAAGTCGGCAAAGGTGCTTGGCCAACCGTGGGTTAAGATCAACGGCTGCGCGTTCGGCTCAGGCGAACGAACATGGATGAAGTGGACCGTTTGGCCGTCTATGGTGGCCGTGAACTGCGGGAAGGCGTTGAGCATCGCCTCTTGCTTCCGCCAGTCGAAACCATCCCGCCAATAAGCGATCATCTCCTTCGTCCAAGCGAGATCAATGCCATAGTTCCAGGCCGAACCAGCGATTGTATCGGTCCAGCGGGTGCGGGCGAGCCGGTCCTTGAGATCACTGACGTCCGTCTCAGAAATGTCGATTTTAAAGGGCTTTACGTCCAGCCTTTCCGACACGTTCGCTTGTATTTTTTCTGTTGCCACGTTGATTCTCCTCAGCCCATTTGAGCTGGGTTCAACACTAATCAGAATTCCGACTTGTCGTAATTCTGAGGCATAATCAAATTTCTATGTACGACCCAATCATGCGCGTCTTGACCTTGCTTGAGATTCTGCAGGCTCGCGACCGTGTGACTGGAACAGAACTGGCGGAACGCCTTGAAGTAGACCTTCGCACCGTTCAACGCTACATCGTTCGCCTCAAGGATCTCAGTATTCCCATCGAAGCCGCCCGCGGCGTCGGAGGGTGGTACCGCCTGCGGCCGGGGTATCGTCTCCCGCCTCTGTTGCTCACCAACGAGGAAGCATTCGCGCTCTCGCTAGGCCTTCGCGCTCTGCGTCAGATCGGCCTGTCAGCCTTTGCGCCTGCCACTGAAGGCGCGCTGGCGAAGCTGGGGCGTGTATTACCCGAGACGCTGCGTGAAAGTATCCAAACCGTTGAAGATGTGGTTGCCATTGAGCCGGGTCCCTGGGTCGTTTCCACGTCCGTCGATTCCCTCATCCGGGCCGCCTCAGCGATACGCGCATCGCGCCGGGTGCGCTTTGGCTATCGATCCCATACAGACGTTAGCTCGCGCCGTGAGATTAAGCCCTACGCCGTCTTACATAGCGAGGGGCGCTGGTATTTAATCGGCTACTGCCTCTCGCGCAAGGCTCTCCGCACCTTCCGTCTGGACCGTGTGATGGACCTCGAGGTCTGCGCTGCAATGTTCCAGCGTCCTGCCAACTTTGACGCGCGCAGCTACGTAAATCAGCGCAGGCCCTTCATTGAATTGGACTACCAGATCGACGTCTGGATCGACATGCCCATCGAGGAGGCCGAGCGCACATTTGTACCGATGAGAGTTGCCACCGAAAAGGATCGGGATGGTGCGCGCCTGCGCTGTGGGCGCGATCGTCTGCAGCCTTTTGCCGCCATGCTTTTGAGCATGGGACGCCGGATCGTAATCCACCAGCCTGCTGAGTTAGGAGAAGCTTTTAGAGAGCTCGCCCGTCAGGCACTCCTGGCGGCACAATCATCAGCAATCGAGGCAAGGACATCCACCGATTAGAGCTAATCGGCGGATGAGCACATTAACACGGCCTCAATGCGTGCATTGGCCTGATATCGCCGGTTGAGAACGGGAAGAGCCACCTGTCTGAGAAGGGGCTTATCCGCCAAAACTGACGTGACACCGACCTCCTAAGAGTGCACTCCGCAGCAAGCCTTCGAGTCCGAAGCAAGCGTTACAATGACAGAAGCGCGAAGGGGGTCGTCCGCTCCTATGAGCGCAGGAGCGAGCGTGACCAGCCTATGCCTCCCTTGACCTTTGAAGAAGCGAGAAAGCGGGTTGGGACGCCCGGCATCAGCGCGTCGTTAGCTGCGGCTGGCGGCTTTCTGGATGGCTTTACCTATGTCGGACACGGACAGGTGTTCTCCAATGCCATGACAGGCAATGTGGTCCTTCTCGGCATCAATTGCCTGTCGGGGTCCTGGCATACGGGCTTTCGCCATCTGCCTGCGATTCTCGCTTTTCTGATCGGCACAAGCGTGTCCGATGCGATTCAATTGCACCCAAAACGTCGCGGGGTCAGCGCTCCCTATATTGCCGTTCTTGTGCTGGAAATCGGTGTCCTAACGATTTTGAGTCTCCTGCCCGCAAACACGCCGGATATCTTTTTCACCACCAGCATTGCCTTCGCCGCCTCAGTACAGGTACAGACCTTTCGTGAAGTCGAAGGACACAGTTTCAGTTCCACTTTTACAACTGGCAACCTGCGGACGCTTTCTGACGCGGTATTCGCTTGGTTTTTCGAAAGCCATGCCGCGGAAAAAGCGAGGGTAGCGAAGGTTTTTTCTGGAATCTGCATGGCCTTTTTGGCGGGTGCGGCGGTCGGCGGCTATGCTACTTATGCATTCGGCAACCCAGCTCTCTGGTGCGACATCCTGTTGCTGGTTCTAATCGCAATCGGCGTTAGATCCCGCCTGCGGCTCGCACCAGCTACGTGGAACCGACCAGAATCGGGCGATGCTCGCGTAGATGAGATTCCCTCCGAGATTCCTTCAGCATAACCATAAGTCGGCAGATTCAGCAGGCATAGATACCCTTCAATTCAAGAATCGGTGCTTTTGCACGGCCCCGGTTCTCAAAGACTGACAAATCGCCGAGTAACTCATCGACAACCGATGGGTCCGATAAGCGTCTCGTGGAGGGTGCGGCGTATTTGCGCTGGGTGGCGGCGTATCGGTTATCCAGCATTGCCGGGCTAAAGTAGGAAATGGAAATGACAGAGTATGGAAATCATGGAAAGTCATAATACCGGCTTCCCACCTTTGTGAAAATCCCTTCGGGATTCCCACATTTTTACGGCCTCGACCACCGGATATGTCTCTCGGCCCTCAATTCAAAACATCGCGACCGCAAGGGCTTGTAACGCATGTCTCAGGTCCACAACGTAACGTATGTTCCGCTACACTCACCTCCTTTCGATGGCAGGCGCGTTTCAGACCTCGACATCGCGCACGAAGGATCACGTGGCCGATGAATCGGCATGATACTCCGCGCTTGCGGAGGACTGCGAGTATCCTTGAAGATTCCCTAGGGCTCTCTAAGCGGAGGTGCGGCAGCGGAGGTTCAAGGCCGCGTGGGCCTGCCTTGACTTGACTCTCTGTACCAGCAGAGCGTTACTGGACTCAAATCACTCTTTGAGAGATGAATGAGTCCGACAGCTCAGATTCTTGAACGCCTGCCTTCGCTGGACCGAGCCGATCTGCTGGATCTTTGGAAACGGAACTTTGGACGAGCTGCATCGTCTGGTCTTCGCCGCGAACTGATGCTTCCTATACTTGCGTTCATCTGGGACGAAGCTCGTTCGTGAGTGGAAGGGCAAGATTCACGAAGTGGTGGTCACCGCGGATGGATTCGAATATCAGGACAAGATCTACAGAAGCCTTTCTCCGATAGCTTGTCGTATCACCGGCACTCACTGGTCAGGCCCAGCGTTCTTCCGCACGAAAGGTAAGCAGCGCGAATCGAAACTCGTTGACAATCATCATGCGACGTTTTCAGAATCACAATGTTGCGGTGCGGCGGCAGAACCTTCGTGTCTGGTTGTTTCTAGGAGCCGATTAAGCGACTCAACGTCCCGCAGGGTCACGTACTGGGCGAGGTCACGCTCAAAGACGACATCCAGAACCCACTGCAACCCGACACGCAACTTCTTCTCAAGCCTCGGTAACTTCATTAGGTAGACGGTTCGCCACAGTACCCACCCGACAGCTCCGGAAAATTTGAAACCGAACATCCTGGCAACGCCAGTGCGCCGGCCGATCGTCGCGAGCTGCCCGAGCATCTTGAACACGAAGGGCTTTGCATGTTTACCCTGCAAGCGGGCGTAAATGTTCTCACCGGCGCGCCGCCCTTCGCGAAGCGCATGCTGGGCGGTCGGAGGGTAAGGAAGGTTTGAAGTCGGGTCGATTATCGCTGCACAGTCGCCTACCGCCCATACCCCGGGAGCGCCGGGGACTTCCAGTGTGGAGTCGACGACTACTCTCCCACTCTGGAGTTGGAACGGAAGGTCTTTAAGGATCGGGCTGGGCGAAACACCTGCAGCCCATACCAACGTGTCGGCTGGTATAGCTTCCCCGTCACTACAACGCACGGCCCCCTCTGCATAGGCGATAACTTTGGCCTCAAGTTTGATCTCGACCTGACGCTCCCTGAGCTTTCCCTGCGCATAAAGGCCAAGCGCCTCGCCGAGCTCAGGAAGTATCACCTTTCCGCTGTGGATCAAGACAACGCGAACTTCGCGCGGATCAACCCGGCCATAGTGCGGGAGGCTCTCATGGGCGAGATCGTTGATTGCCCCGACGGTCTCTACGCCCGCGAAACCTCCGCCTGCTACTACGAAGGTGAGCATCCGCTTGCGCCGATCAGGATTCAACTCGACACTCGCGGCTTCCAGCCTTGCGATGACACCGGCCCGCAGCATCACCGCATCGCCAAGCGTTTTGATGCCAAGCGCATGTTCAGCCACGCCTGGAATTCCGAGATAGTTCGTCTCGGAGCCAAGAGCCAGAACCAGATGATCAAACGGCAACTCTCGGGTAAGCGCACTGGTTCCGTAGGAGATCGTCACTTGCCTTCCCACAAGGTCGATCGCTTTGACATCCCCGCTCAAAACGGTTACACGCCGAAGCAGCTTGCGAAGTGGATTGCAGATGTGGGCCGGATCGAGATCGGCAGCTGCCACCTCGTGAAGCATCGGCGTAAAGAGAGTGAAGTTGTCCCTGCTGACGAGGGTGACCTCGACATCGGCGCGTTTCGCCGCAGTACGATCGAGATATCGCGCGGCCTCAACGCCGCCGAATCCGCCCCCTAGGATGACGACTCGTATTTTTCCGGTTTTCGTATTAATTTCTTGCGCCATGTTCAAATACCTCAAGTCTCGATGTGTTTCCTTGAATTTTTGGCGTGACTGTCCAGAAGCATCTCTCGGATCCTCCTGATCCAGCTTGAGAAGCTACGCGTTTACCTATTCGTTTTCTGTCGCGAATGCCTGATCGATGGGTACAGGCGAGATGTGGTCGAGATAGTTGCTGATGGTCATCAATGCGATGCCAATCAGTAGTTCCATTACCTGTTCTTTCCGGTAACCGGCGGCGATGAATCTCTGAATAGATTTCTCACTTGCGTAGCCGCGCTCGCGAACGATTTCCTTCACCAGTGTGACAAGCGCATTGAGCTTCGCTTCGGGAACCGGAGTATTGTTTCGGATTGCGGCGACAACCTCCTCGGGAGTGTGTGGGAGCGCACCTCTTGCTATTGCGGAATGTGCTGCAGCACAGTACTTGCAATCATTCTCGACGCTGGCGGCAAGCAGAATAAGTTGCCGCTCCCTGGGCGGAAACGAGCCCTCCTCCCAGATAGCATGGAGCGCACGATAGCCCTGCAGAACCGTAGGGCTATTGGCGAAGATGGCCATCAGGTTCGGAATGAAGCCATACCACTTCTTGACCTGTTCAAGAATCGGCTTTGACGAATCGGGTGCAGTTGCGATGGTCTGTAGTGCGAAGAGTGGTTCCTTTGCAGTAGCCATACGGGTGTTTCTCCTTAGTTGTGGTAGATCTCATTGCCAGCGAGCCGTCTTGTCAGCAGAGCTGGGTTATCCGGCTGTGCGCAGGTAAGCCAGACGATGGATGGCGCACAACTAGCAAAATCAGCAGGCGAAAGCAGTACTCAGGACGGCTATGTGGCATCTCCTCCAACCTTGGTTTTCTCCTTCGTCAATAAAAAGGCGTATACGTCGAGTCGAGTTGAGCAATTACAAAACCTTTCCACAGTGATTCCAACTCACAGCGACAGACGTTGCTGGAGTCGAGTAGCGGATCGTCACGCCTGGCGGCAAAGGACTGAATTCCTCAGGGTTGAGGTTTGGCTCCGAATAAGTAGTCATGATGTGATGGACAACTCGTTCACAGCGCTCGCGAGCACTTCGTTTGAGGAACTCACACGGATCGTGCTTTCGGCGAAATGCTGTGCTGCTCCCTCTCGTTACGGTCCCTCATACGTTTCATAGACACAAACAGGAGCGGTCCCAGCACTGAACGCAAATGGCACTCAGAGCCGGTAACATTTTTTTCCACTACTTCCCTCGTAATCAGAGTCAATTTGTAGCTGGTTCCATGTGTACTTCCCTAAAGGAGTCGTCCAATCCATGGCTGCTCATCTAGCCACAAATCGGTTGAGATAGTACCAATCAGTACCGTACAAAAGAGATGAAGATGATTGCTCCTGAGATTCAGCAAAGACGCCAAATTTTGCAAGGGGAATAGAATGAGGCGGATATGGCCAGACGAAATTGCCGGACTCGATCCGGAAGAGGAAGAGAAACTGCGGACGGATCGCCTGCTGCATGTCGCTGCAGAGGTGTTCTTGGAACTCGGTTACGAGGGGACTACCTCATCGGGAGCGCTTTGAATGCGATGCTGGGATGAGGCGTCGGCCGGTGCGACCGGAGCCAGGTAGCGATTTCCCGCGCGACTGATGCGAGACGCCTTCCTTATTGAGCTTCCCGACATTTCATGCGCAGGATCAAGACCGCTGTGCGCAACCGATTCCCACACCGTGAGGCCTGACGGCAGTGTAGACAGTTCCGCGAGCAATTGCCTCGCGCTCACCTGCGCGACGCCAGGAATGTTTTGGGGACCCTAGCCCGAGACTCATTTAATACAACAGTGCGCCTTGATTGGGGCAATCTCCATGGGGTTACCTTCGCGGACTAATGCGGCGCGCGATTCTCTTTGGGGAGTATCTCCGCGAGCATCGTCGGAAGGATGGATTCCAGGTATTCCGGCGTGAGCAGGCCTGGGCTAAATAGATGATTAAGGGCGAAGCCTTCGAGGACGGCGCTAACGGCGAGCGTGATTCGGCCGATTTCGTCTTCGTTGAGTTGCCTGAACCTGAAGTCGGCCAAATCCTTGAAGCCTTCCCTGTGGCTGGAGATGCTCGCTTCAAAGTGGCGCTCGGATAGTTCCGCGAGCATCTCTGGATGGCGAAGAGCAAAGAGTTTGAATTCGATTTCAAGCAGAATCGATTTCGTATCTCGCACTTGCTGCGCAATCCTGGTATAAATCGCGCGGTCGAGGGCCTCCGGCGCCTGTATCTCCTTGAAGATATCCCGAACCTCGCCGAGCTGGCGACCCAGGACGACCGTGCGGAGCGCTAAGAATACCTCCGTTTTATTGGCGAAGTTGGCGTAAAAGGCTCCCCTGCTTCGACCAGCCTCTGTGGCGATGTCCTCGATGCGGCTTGCCTCGAAACCGTCGCGGGCGAATACATCTTCCGCAGATTTGAGGAGGGCTGCGCGGGTGCGTTCGGTGCGCAGTGCCTGGCGGGAACCGGTGGGGGAAGGCGACTTCGTGGATAGTGGTTTCTGGGACCGGGTCATATTTTCCATAATTTCCTGAATCCAATCTTACGTCCCAAACATATATACGTTCATGTATGTTTACAAATGTGATGTTTTCTTCATCACGTTCTGTTGCGAGGGCCAAGAACCATATGTCAAGCCGTAGAAGTGTCTCCAAAGCGATGATTCCTTATGCCACGATGAGCGCAGTGTTGCTGCTTGCTCTAGAGGGCTGTAAGCCCGGTGGGCCGCCACCAGGGATGGGAGGCCCGGGAGGTCCCTTGCCGGTGCAGGTGATGAAGTCTGCCGAACAGGACGTTTCCGTGAGTGGTGAGTGGGTGGCGCAGACGGATGGCTACGTCAATGCCCAGATTCAGCCGCAGGTCTCCGGTTACCTGATCCGGCAGGATTACAAGGAAGGCAGCGAAGTGCGGAAGGGTCAGGTTTTGTTTGAGATAGACCCGCGGCCGCTCCAGGCAGTTCTTGATCAGGCGAACGGGACCCTCGGCCAGGCGCGTGGTCAGCTTGCCCAGGCGCAGGCCAACCTGGAGCTTGCCGAGATCAATGTGCGGCGGGACACTCCCCTTGCGGCCAGTCATGCGATCTCCCAGAGCACCCTCGATAGTGAAGTGAAGACGGAGCAGGCCGACAAGGCTGCAGTCGCCCTCCAACAGGCGGCGATTGCCTCCGCCCAGGCGCAGGTCGAGCAGGCGGCGCTCAACGTCGGCTTCACCAAAGTAAGGTCGCTGATCGATGGAGTTGCGGGACAAGCCGTAATGCAGGTGGGCAACCTTGTGAGTTCCAGTTCGACGCTGACGAACGTCTCGCAGCTGAATCCGATCAAGGTGTACTTCGCCATCAGTGAACAGGAGTATCTGGCTTTGATGGAGCAGGCAAAGAAAGGCGGCCACAGGGATCTTCTGAGCGCCAGCAGCACCATGCCGCTGAAGCTGACGTTAGCCAACGGGCAGACGCTCCCACAAACCGGCCGCATCGTGTTCGTGGATCGCGGCGTAAGCGCCCAGACGGGCAGCCTACGGATTGCGGCCGCCTTTGCCAATCCTGGAAATGTACTGCGGCCGGGACAGTTCGGCCGGGTGAGCGCTCAGACGCGGGTGCTGCAGCACGCCGTGGTGGTGCCGCAGCGTGCGGTGAACGAACTGCAAGGCATGAATCAGGTGTATGTGGTGGATAGCAACAACGTAGCGCATGTGCACACGGTGAAGCTGGGCACGCAGGTCGGACAAAACGTGGTGGTGCTAAGTGGACTCGCAGCCGGTGAGACCGTGGTCAGCCAGGGTTTGGACCAGGTGAAGGACGGGGCGAAGGTGGTGCCGCAGCCTGACCATTCCGCGGCCCTTGTCTCCCCCAGTTCCGCGACCGCAGCGGATCGACAGGGGAACTAGCCATGTCAAATTTCTTCATTCGCCGGCCCATCGTGGCCATGGTAATCGCCATTCTGATGGTGATCGGCGGGATTGTATCGATCCTCAGCCTGCCGACAGCGCAGTTCCCGAATATCGTGCCGCCAGAGATTCAGGTGACGGCCACCTATCCCGGCGCCGATGCAAAGACGCTGGAGCAAGCCGTCGCAACGCCGCTCGAGCAGCAGATGAACGGCGTGGACAACATGAACTACATGCAGTCCACCAACGCCAGCAATGGGCAGACGTCGCTCACGGTGAACTTCGACGTCACCACCAACTCGGACACCGACCAGATCCTGTCGCAACTCCGAGTCTCGCAGGCGCAGAGCCAGTTGCCTTCCGAGGTGCAGGTCCAGGGCCTGACGGTGCAGAAGTCCCTCACTTCGCCTCTGATGCTGCTGACGATCTCGTCACCGCGCTCGACCTATGACGCCACGTTCCTGGCCAACTATGCCTACATCAACCTGGTGGACAACATCACGCGTGTGAAGGGTGTTGCGCGCGTACAGGTGTTCGGGGCGGGCCAATATGCTCTGCGGGTGTGGGTGAAGCCGGACCAGTTGGCCAAACTCGGCGTTACCGTGACGGAGATTACCAATGCGCTACAGACGCAAAACACCGTAAACCCTTCCGGCCAGATCGGCGGTGAGCCGGTGCCCAACGGTCAGGAGCTCACCTACACGGTGCGCACTCGTGGACGACTGGTGACGACCCAGGAGTTTGGCAACATTATTGTGCGCAGTAATCCCGATGGTTCGGTGCTGCATCTGAGAGACGTTGCCCGGCTCGAACTGGGCGCACAGACCTACAACCTTGGCGGACGCTATGAAGGCAAACCAGCGGCCATCATGGCGATCTATCAGCTGCCTGGCAGCAACGCGGTGCAGACCGCAAACGGTGTGCGGGCTGAGCTGGCCAGACTCTCCACCAACTTCCCGCCGGATATGGTCTCCGCCGTACCTCTGGATACGACGAAGGCGGTGAATGCCGGCATCCACGAGATTCTGGTGACACTCGGCATCGCGCTCGTGCTCGTGATTCTGGTAGTGTACGTGTTCCTCCAGGGATGGCGCGCGACGCTTATTCCCCTGCTGGCCGTTCCTGTCTCGTTGATCGGCACGTTCATGCTCTTCCCGGTGCTGGGCTTCTCGATCAATACCCTCTCGCTGTTCGGACTGGTGCTTGCGGTCGGCCTTGTGGTCGACGATGCGATCGTCGTGGTTGAAGCCGTCGAGCACCACATTGAGCAAGGGTTGAGCCCACGCGATGCCAGCTTCGCCGCTATGGCTCAGGTGTCGAGCCCGGTCATTGCGATCGCGCTCATCCTCACCGCTGTCTTCGTTCCGACAGCGTTTATCCCGGGCATCACGGGCCGCCTCTATCAGCAGTTCGCCGTTACCATTGCCATTTCGGTCATCTTTTCGGCGTTCAACGCGCTCACACTCAGCCCGGCGCTGTGTGCGCTGCTGCTGAAGCCGAAGGATAAGAATCGCAAGCCCAGTCTGCTGACGCGATTCTTCAACGGCTTCAACCATCTCTTTGGCCGAGCGACCGACGCCTATGTCAGCACCTCCGGCTGGTTCGTGCGCAAGTCGGTGGTGGCAGGGATCGTCATTCTGGGCCTGAGCGCTCTAGTGCTCCTCATCGGCAAGATGCTGCCCGGCGGCTTCCTGCCTACGGAAGACCAGGGATACGTCTTCGTCAATCTGCAATTGCCGGCTGGCGCTTCGTTGCAGCGTACGACCGCAGCGGCTGCTTCAGTGGAGAACGCACTGCACAAAGTGCCGGGGGTGCAGAGCGTGGCCTCGGTGGTCGGCTTCAGCCTGCTGTCCCAGACACAGAGTACCTACACCGCCTTCTTCTTCGTCTCGCTCAAGGACTGGGACGAGCGCAAGAGCGCAGACGAGCAGTTTACCGTTATTCAGAGCAATCTTGCGAGGGCCCTGGGCGGCATTCAGCAAGGCATTGCCTTCTCGTTCGCGCCACCGGCCATTGCGGGCCTGGGAACCTCGGGCGGCGTGAGTCTTGCGCTGGAGGATCGCAGCGGCAACAAAGATCCACAGTTCCTGACGCAGAACCTGTACAAGTTTCTGGGTGCGCTCAGCCAACGGCACGACGTGATTGCGGCGGCCATCCCCACGTACTTCCCCGCGGTGCCTCAGTTGTACGCTGATGTGGACCAGGAGAAGGTGGCGCAGCAGCAGGTGAGGCTGAGCGATGTCTACACGACGATGCAGACCTTCATGGGCGGCTCGCTGGTCAACTACTTCAACCGCTTCGGACGGCAGTGGCAGACCTATATCGAGGCCGAAGGCGGCTCGCGCACGAACATCGACGATATTGGCAAGTTCTATGTCACCGCTGCGAACGGCAACCGCGTACCTTTGAGTTCTCTCGTGAAGGTCGCGCGAACGACCGGGCCCGAGTTCACGACTCGCTTCAACGAGTACGAAGCCGCAAGCATTACGATCGTGGCGGTACCCGGGGTGAGCACGGGGCAGGTGATGCAGGCGCTTGAGCAGACCTTCCAGCAGACCATGCCGAAGGGCATGGGGATGGACTACTCCGGCCTTAGCTACCAGGAGAAGAAGGCGGCGGAGTCTATCCCGGCCTGGGTCGTTTATGCGCTGTCTATCTTGCTTTGCTTTCTGATCCTCGCAGCCCAGTATGAGAGTTGGTCGCTACCGTTCGGCGTGCTGCTGAGTACCCCGGTGGCGATCTTCGGTGCCTATCTCGCCCTGTGGGCGCGACACCTGGAGAACGATGTCTACGCTCAGATCGGCCTCGTCATGCTCATCGGCCTCTCGGCAAAGAATGCCATCCTGATCGTTGAATTCGCGAAGGAGGAATACGAGAGAGGGGCGACCATCTTTGACGCCGCTATGGCAGGCGCTCGGCTGCGCTTTCGACCCATTATCATGACAGCGTTCGCCTTTATCCTTGGGTGCGTCCCACTATGGGTAGCGACGGGAGCGGGCGGCGTCTCCCGGCAGATCCTGGGAACGGTGGTGATTGGCGGCATGCTGGCGGCCACGCTCATCGCTGTCTTCCTCGTGCCGACGACCTTCTCACTGGCCGAGCGCGTGGCGGGCCGGTTCGGGCCGGACCACTCGGGGTCGCTCGACACCCATGGGCACAAAGATGATTCGTCCACTGCAGGTCCCGCGCAGACCGGGAAAGATGGGAACCCACACAACCAAAGCAATGATCCGGCACAAGGAGAACGATAATGAACTGTGGTTTTAAACAACTCCTTGGGCTTGCGGGGCTGCTTGCGATCACCGGCTGCAAGGTTGGACCGAACTACAAGCGACCCATTTTGAACACGCCCGCCAATTATCGCGGAGGGCTTGCACCGGATGTGGCAGCACTAACTCCTGCGAATGCAACCCCGCTCGGGGCGGAGAAGTACACAGCCGTATTTACCGATCCCATGCTGCAGCAGCTTATCGCCGAAGCTCTGAAGAACAACTACGACGTGAAGATAGCCGCCGACCGCGTACTGGAAGAGCAGGCAGCGGTGGGCGTGACTCGCGCCGGCCAGTTTCCTACCCTCACAGGCGGCGCCAGCTACAACACCCTCTCACTGCCCGGAGGCCTGCTCAGCGGGCTGACGAATAACAACAGCAGCAGTTCCAGCTCAAACTCCAGCAGCAGCAACAAGCGCAGCAATACCTACATTGGCGGGTTTACCGCGTCCGCTGCGTGGAACTTGGATTTTTGGGGTTACTACCGCCGCATGACCGAAGCCCAGCGGGCCGAATTCCGAGCGACGCAATGGGCCCAGCAGACCACTTATTCTACGATTATCGAAGACGTGGCAACGGACTATTACCAACTACGCTCCTTGGATGCTCAGCTGGCCATCACACGGAAGACACTCGACGCGCGCAAGCAATCCTTGGATCTGACCAACAAGCTGTTCCAGGGCGGCTCTGACTCGCTGGCCGATGTACGTCAGGCCGAAGAGCTGTACTATACTGCGCAGGCCCAGATCCCCGACCTCCTGCGCGAGATTGAGCAGGCCGAGAACAACCTCGGCCTGCTGCTCGGCCGCAACCCGGGATCGATTGCGCGTGACATCACGGCCTCGCAGGATCTCTTGGCCAATGCTCCGCACCCGGTCGATGTCCCCGTCGGTCTGCCCTCTGATCTGCTGGAGCGCCGGCCTGACATACGCCGGGCCGAGGAGCTGCTCGTTCAAGCGAACGCGAACATCGGCGTGGCCAAAGCCCAGTTCTTCCCTACGCTCTCGCTCTCTGCTACTGGAGGCACCGCCAGTTCGCAGCTCAAAAAGGTCGTGGACTCCGACAACATCTATGTGTACGCTGCGGGCTCGCTCTCGCAGCCCATCTTCGACGCCGGTAAGATCAGGAACAACTACAAGGAAGCCAAAGCCAGGGACCAGGAACTGCTCCATACCTACCAGCAGACCATCGCCAGCGCGCTCAAAGATGTCTCCAACGCTCTGGTTGGCTACAGCAGGAGCCGCGAGTACCGCGAGCAGCAGGAGAAGCAGACGTCTGCCGCCGCGGATGCGCTGCGCCTCGCCCGCATGCGCTACCAAGCCGGCTCGACCAGTTACCTGGAGGTCCTCACTACAGACGCCAATCTCTACAGCGCGCAACTGACACTGGCATCGGTCCAGCAACAGGAAGCGCTAGCCCTGGTGCAGCTGTATAACGCACTTGGCGGGGGCTGGTAGTCCCTCCGCGCCGGGCGTGGCCGTCCAGATTCAGGAGTTCACCGCAGAAACCATCTCGGCATCGATATCTTTGCGATCCAAGCTCGCTCCGGGCACGAGATATTCTCTCGAGCATGGCGGCGCTGCCCCCGTTATCGTGGACCGTTCTGCAGATATCGATACGATCATCGAACTCTGGTTAAGGGCGGCTACTACCATGCGGGTCAGGTCTGCGTATCGACGCAGCGAATCTTCATTCAGGAGGACATTAAAGAAGATTTCATCGCCCGTTTCGCCAGACGCGTTGAAACACTCGAGGTTGGCGACCCAACCCTCTACGAGACCGACGTCGGCCCTCTCATTCTTCCGA
>NZ_JAEDXW010000018.1:0-122148 GCF_036877565.1 Edaphobacter sp. HDX4 | reverse complement strand
TCCCAGAAGAAGTTTGAGAACCGCGGCAAAGAACACCGCGCAAACTTCTTTCGGGCCCCGCCAAGAAAGCACTCCTTGGCACTTGGGAGCCGGGCCCACTCGCTGGCTTTGCCAAGTGTGACCCGAGCAGGATACGGGAAATTCAACGAAGCGGAGATTACCACCATGTACTCAAATAAAGTCACCCTCATCGGATTCACCGGCGCTGATGCAGAAGTTCGCACCAACAATGACCGCAGCCTTACCACTCTCTCGCTGGCAACCAAGTCCTCCTACAAGAAGGACGGCAAGTACATCGAGCACACCGAATGGCACCGTTGCGTTGTCTTCGGCAAGCTCGGAGAGTTCGCCGCCACGCTCAAGAAGGGCGCTCATATCCAGGTCGAGGGCGAACTGCGCAGCCGCAAGTACGACAGCACGAAGACCGGCACGGAAGTGACCATCTGGGAGATTCGGGTGAACTCGATTCTCAAGCTGGATCGGGCTCAGAAAGCGGCGGCGGAAGACGACGATGAATCCACTGAGGAAGAGGCCGCATAGGCCCTTCCTCCTCTCCGAAGAGTCCGGCATCCAGCCGGGCTTCTTCGGCTGCTAAAGGCCCGTGGGATCGCGCACGCAGTGGGCGGATTGGAGGTATCGAGATGAATGGAACAGCCCAGGACTTTCTTACCCGTTGCTTCGCTCCGGGTGACACGATCGCTCTCTTGCTTCGCAACGACAACACCGCAAAGACACAGCAACGCATCGTTCCTTTGGAACGTGCGCTCGCGCACCGTTACCGTGGCTGGCTCGCTCATGAAAATCACTATGGAGCGAATATCTATGTGGCGGCCAATCCGCTGCTCTCCGGCAGCCGGAAGCGCACTAAGAATTGCATCGCTTCCATTCGCCATCTCTACATCGACATCGACCTGAACGGAGAGGCCCGGCTCGCTTCGCTCCGGGCTTCCGAGCTTGTGCCGGAGCCGAATGTTATCGTCTCGACATCGGCAGGCAAATACCAGGTCTTGTGGCGCGTGGAGGACTTCGACTTCTACACGCAGGAGATGACACTCAAACTCCTAGCGATGGCATTCCACGGCGACATCTCCTGCACGGACTGCAACCGGGTGCTTCGCATTCCGGGGTTCAGGAATTGCAAGTACGATCCAGCGCAGCTCGTCACCGTCGAGTACCTCTCCAATGCAACCTACCAGCCTGATGACTTTCACCTGTATGTCCGACGCGAAGCCTGCATGATTCCGCCTCTCCCTCAACAGCCAATACGCCGCGATATGCAGACCAACTCCGAACATGATTGGGCTTGGATCTCGCGTGAGCTTGCCCACGGCAAAGACGCCGTGACGCTCACTCTGGAGCTGGCTTCGCGCCGCTCCGACAAGCCCAATCCAACGTACTACGCGCAGCGCACCGTGGACATGGCCTCGGCCCGTCTCTGGCTGATGGAAGGCACATCCATCGCAGATGTAATCGCCATGCTTGAGAGCCGCAGAAAGCCTGAGCTTCCCGTAGCACTTTGCTCCGCTCGTGCGCGGGAGATTGCGGCCACGGCGCAATGCATGATTGCTCGCAACAAGGTCGCCTGATTTACCACCCCAAAGGAGAACAGCAATGCCACTACTCGAAGTCATCCAAACCCGCCAGGTCAGCGCCTCTGTCCGGCTCACTGACTCAACCGCTACGCAGGTCGATCAGTACGCCGCCTTCATCCACGCATCGGCAGATGATGTCGTGGAACAGGCGCTTACGTATGTCTTCTCAAAGGATCGAGACTTTCAGGACTTTCTCAAAACGCCGCAAGCGAGGCAGGTTTCTTCGACGCTTCGCATCCGAAGAGCGCCAGCTGCCGATGCTGCGGAGCCGCCCTTGAAGAAGCCGGTATCCGCAGCGTCACCGCCAGCACAAGTACCGGCAATCGTGGCGGGATCGAAGGCATGATCCCGCAGCTATATCGGTGGCGGAGCCACTACGGTGCTGCGCACCGGAAGAAGATTGACACTCCACCCCTCGCAGGGTTGCGTTTGGAACCGATTCGGTGCCACCGGGAACCTTGCAGAAAACACAGCGGTTGCCGAGTCGCGGCGATTTCCACGTTTCCACTAGCAACCGACTTCACATGCCCGTTGGGAGATGACCAATGCCTGCAAACACGCTGGAAATGGAGATGCGTCTCCGACGCATCAAGGGCCGTGATCCTCGCAGCCAGAGCATCGCCACTCGGTTCACCAAGGCAGAAGAAGACACTTTGCTACGCGTCTCTTCTGACCGAGGGATGAACCTTCGCGAGTGGTCTCGAGAGGTGCTTCTGGCAGCAGCGCGAGGATCGCGGCCTACTGACGAAAGTGCTCTGTTTGTGGAGGTGCAGGCGCTTCGGCTTCTGCTCATCAACACACTGGAGCCGCTTCTGCGAGGAGAGAAGATGACGCCGGAGCAGTTCAAGGAGATGCTCCGGTACGTGAAAGCCAACAAGCGTAAAGCGGCGGCGGACATGCTCGCCAGCTACGCAGAAGGGACTACGGAACAGCCATGACCGACACACAATGGGGTCGCAAAGAGACCATCGTCCGGCCGCCTCAATATCCCGTTTACAGCTTCGGAACAGTTTTTGTTTCGCTCTTCGGCGCCGGCCTCTGCATCTATCTCCACCTGGCTTTCGTGATGAGTCCGTTACAACGCTATTACCTTCCCAGCTATCTCGAAACGGGTTTCCTTGGGACTGTACGCCAGAGCAGCGACTACCAGCTTGTCTCGGTAGCCGATCGTCAGCATCATGCCCGACCCGTCACCGAAGCAGACGTGCAGCCGGGCTCTACGCCGCAGCCTATCGGCAAGCCGATTCCTCTTTCGCTTACGGAAGCAGCCCATCGGGCGGGACTTGTTTCCTTATATCGCGGAGCCAAAACTAAGTATCAGAATCGACCTCTTCACGAATACCTGCGCCGTTTCGTTTACGACGGCGATAGCTTTCAGGCGATCTTCCGTGTGCCGCTGTGGTCCGGACTGACATTCTTCCTTTTCCAACTCCCATTTGCCGTTCGCAAGGATGTTCAACGGCTGAAAGAGATGAAGTATGGACGCTTGCTCAAAGGGCCAGTTATGGTCTCGCCCAAAGGGTTCAATCGAGCCATAAGGGGCGATGGCATCGGCTTCCGAACCACGGATTCGAAAGACCTCATGCGTATTCCGCAACGGTCGGAGGGCCAGCATATCGAGCTGATGGGCGATACCGGCACAGGGAAAACGCGACTCATCATGCAGCTACTCCTACAGATCAGGGAAAGGGGTCACTCTGCCATCGTGTACGACCCTGCGTGTGAGTTTGTACAGCGATTCTACGACCCAAAGACAGACATCATCCTGAATCCTCTAGACGCTCGCTGCCCCTATTGGGGACCGTCCGAAGAGCTGCGTCGTCGGGCAGAAGCGAAGGCCATTGCCGCATCGCTGTACCAGCCGACGACGGACAAGAAGGGTGAGTTTTTCACCGAGACTCCGCAGAAGATCTTTGCCCATCTGCTGACGTTCGGCCCGAGCCCCCAAGAGTTGGTCGAGTGGATGGCGAACCCCGATGAGATCGACCGCCGTGTCCAAAACACGGAGATGGCCATGATGATTGCGAAGGGCGCGCAGCAACAACGGAACGGCGTCCTCGCCTCGCTTGGGTTGATTGCGGACAGCCTGAGAATGCTGCCGAAAAAGGAGACCGCCAAGAATCATTGGAGCGCCACGGAGTGGGCGGAACATCGCAAGGGATGGATCTTTCTTACGTCGAAGCCGAGTGAGCGCGAGGCCCTGCGACCGCTGCATAGTCTCTGGATTGACTTGTTGGTATTGCGTCTCCTGAACGAACCGAAAGAGAGCCAGCATCCAGTGTGGTTCGTGCTGGATGAGCTGGCGAGTTTGCAGCGTTTGCCGCAACTCCACACCGCCATCACCGAGAATCGCAAATCGAAGAACCCGCTCGTGCTTGGCTTCCAGGGCAAGGCCCAGCTTGAGATGATCTACGGGCACTTGGCTGAGGTGATGCTGTCCCAGCCGACGACCAAGATTTTTCTCAGAACCACGGAGCCGAAGGCCGCCGAGTGGGTATCGAATGCCATTGGCAGGATTGAGATTGAGCGGCTGCGGGAAACCCATTCGACCGGGCTGCGGGCAGGCAACAACTTCAGTATCGAGCGTCAGGTCGAACCATTGGTCCTTGACTCGGAAATCTCTGGGCTCCCCGACAAGCACGCCTTCCTGAAGTTAGGAAATCATGTCGCCAGATTCTCCTTCGAGTATCGGAATGTCCCCGCCACCCAGCCTGCTTTCGTGCCGCGCCCGTTGGAGGACGACGACCTCACGTTCGAGCCGAAGACCCTGACAAAGAAGCCGCCGAAGCCTGCGGACATTGCGACTCCTGGCGTTGACGATACCAACAAAGATGAGCCGATTGAGACGGGATTTTCCCTGGGTGACTGACCATGCTTACCATCTCCAAGCCGCTATCGGCATCGCAGGCACAGACGTATCACGCCAAAGAGTTCACATCGTCGGAACAGAACTATTGGAAGGATAACGACCGCGCACAAGGCGAGTGGCACGGGAGATTGGCGGAAAAATTAGGCCTCGCCGGAGGAGTGCAGGAAGAGCACTTCGCGCGGCTAGCTGATGGCCAACATCCTCTCACCGCCGAGCAACTCGTCATCCACCGCCCGGTTCAGGAATACACCGGCGCGGATGGGAAAGCCGTCGCACCCGTGGAGCATCGCGCCGGGTGGGACGCTACTTTCTCAGCTCCGAAATCTGTATCGCTCACCGCTCTAGTAGGTGGGGATCACCGTATCCGCGAAGCGCACGGCGAAGCCGTAAACGTCGCCTTGAGTGAGTTGGAGCGATACACCCAGGCGCGCATCGGCGGCAACCGTCCCGCCGAGACGACAGGTGAGTTCGTCGCTGCTAAGTTCGAGCATGATACCGCCCGTCCCGTAGATGGATACGCCGCGCCGCAGCTCCATACCCATGCCGTGATTTTCAATGTAAGCGAACGCAGCGACGGTAGTACCCGCGCGCTCCAGCCCCAGGGATTATTTGCAAGCCAGCAGTTTGCGACAGCCGTGTATCAATCGGAATTGACCTATCGCCTCCGCAATCTCGGCTACGAAATTGAACCGGGGCGCAGTGGCGCTCCAGAAATTCGCGGCTTTACTCAGCAATATCTTGACGCTTCCAGCCCGCGCAGCCAGCAGATACGGGAGCATCTGGAGAAGACCGGCTATCAGGGGCCGGAGGCCGCACAGATCGCCGCGCACTCAACCCGTGACCGCAAGGAAATCCACTCGCCTGCCGAGGTACTGGCCGCTCACCGGCAGATCGCCGCCGAGTTCGGCAACCAGGCCGACACAGTTGTGAAGGAGGCGCGGGAGCGTGCTCAACGGTATGTGCCGGAGCATGGTCGTGAGAGTTCGCAACAGGCTGCACGGCAGGCCGTCACCTATGCTCGCGATCGTAGTTTTGAGCGCGAGGCGGTCACGGACGAACGCGACCTCTACCGCGACGCCTTGCGGCGCGGCATGAGTGAAACGACGTACTCGGAGGTCCGTGCCGGGTTTGAGGCTCGTATTGCCTCAGGTGAGTTCCGGCTTGTGTCTGGACAGAAGCACGACTCGGGCCGGAGCTTCACGACCGCCGACACCATCCGCGCAGAGAAAGAGATCTTAAGCCGGATGAAACAGGGGCAGGGTCACGCCGAGCAGATCATGTCCATACAAGCTGCTGTCGCCCATACCGAAGTGCAGCGGCATCTCAATGCCGGGCAGCGGTCTGCTGCCGAGGAGATTCTGACCTCGCGCGATGTGGTGCAAGGGCTAGAGGGACGGGCCGGTGTCGGGAAAACGACCCTCTTAAAATCGGTGCGTGAAGCCGCCGAAAAACGCGGCTTCATTGTCGAAGGCTTTGCACCAACTTCCCGTGCTGCGAACCAGCTCCGCGATGCCGGGATCTCCGCCGACACCCTACAAAGCTTCCTCGTCCGCGCCCGCCAGCCGAACCCGGACCGCCATCTGTACATGGTTGATGAATCCAGTCTGGCCAGTACCAAACAGGTGCGGGACTTCCTCACGAAGCTCGAATCCAGCGACCGTGTGTTGCTCATCGGAGATACTCGCCAGCACCAGGGCATCGAAGCGGGCAAACCTTTCGAGCAATTGGTCCATGCCGGGATGAATACCACCCAGCTTGACCAGATCGTGCGTCAAAAGGACGCTCCCGAGCTGTTGAAGGCCGTTGAGCATTTGTCACGTGGCGAAATCGCCGAAGGCGTGGCGCTCCTTGAACAGCAGGGCCGCGTCACCGAGATCGCTGATCCGCAGCAGCGCATCGCGGCGATTGCGCGGAGCTATGCTGCCAGCCCAGACAACACCATCATTGTTTCCCCTGATAACGCCTCGCGCCGTCAGATCAATCAGGCGGTTCGTTTCGAATTGCAGGCTCTTGGCTCGGTTGCGTCAGAGGACCATGCGATACCGGTACTCGCTCCAGGTTCCGACATGACCGGCGCCGACCGTACCTGGGCCGCGCGCTACTCAGTGGGTGACGTCCTCTACTATCCACGCGGCAGCAACGACATTGGTATCAAAAGACAGAGCTATACGAAAATTATCGGAATCCAACCCAAAAACAACCTCCTTTCTGTTCAGAAAGAAGACGGCGCAACAGTCTCCTATAATCCCGCGCGGCTCTACGGCGTGAATGTGTACCGCGAGCTAGAGCGGGAGTTTGCTATCGGGGATCGGCTTCAATTTAATGCGCCAAATAGAGAACTTGGCGTCGCCAACCGAGACCTTGGCACCGTGCAACGCATTGACAAAGACGGCCACCTCTCCGTAAAGATGGACAACGGCAAAGCAGTCAGGTTCGATGCCAACCAGATGCGGCACTTCGATCACGGCTATGCGGTCACCAGCCATAGCTCCCAGGGACTCACCGCCGACCGCGTTCTGGTGAACATCGACAGCCATGTTCATCCTGATTTAATCGACGGAAGATTCGCCTATGTCTCCGTTTCTCGTGCCGCCTACGATGCGCAACTTTTTACTGATTCCGCAGCTTCACTCGCGTCGAATTTAAGCCATGCGGTTACAAAATCTACAGCTCTCTCAGTCGAAACTAGTGCAATAGGTCTCGGGATGTGACATGCGAAGTATGCCGCGGTGAATTACAGCATCTCTTTCAAGCTGATGGATATTCCTGCATTCACAGACGCCATGCGCGGGAATTGGACGGGCAGGCATCTATTTATTCGCTTCTCTGAGGGCTACTTCGAAGGCTTCACGGTTTTCAACCACGACTGGTGTCTCCTTGGGATCGTCGAGAGCGCGAGCAACGTCAAGCCGTAAGCGCTTTTGGAAGTAGTAGAGAAACGAATACCTTATCGAAATCGAGATCCTGCCGTCTTCCATGCAATAGTCCTGCGCGACGATGTTTCGCTGATTCAAGCTAAGCTTGGGATTTGGAATGAGAACAACGTCAAAAAACTCTCGCCAAGGTCTGTCTAGGTCCCCGGGAACTTCTTGAGGAGCATCGCCATCTACCTCCAAGAATCGAGGTAGCAGGAAGTCTTTAAATTTGCGGTCCAGATGGCAATAAGCCCTCACATGCCAACGCAGACCGTCATTTGCAAATGCATGAGGGCTAATCCACCTCCACAACGGTTCAGGCCGAGTTGAATTCATCGACTGATAGAGAACGCGAATCGACCGGCTCCGGCGAATGGCATACAACATTGCTCTGAGAAGATTCGCTTCGACCCTTCTTTGAGGAAGCGGCATGGATTCTGCCGACGGCATCTGCGAAAACCAAGCATCTCCCTGGCTGATCGTATGATCCGCTACGCCGCGAAGACGATTTAGATATTGGTCAGCGTCTGGAGGAAGGAACTGCGGCCTGAAGGCCAATGAGGAAAAATATCTCTTTTGGCTCTTGTCATATGCCAGATTGCCAGGAGCAAGTTCTTCGTAGCGCTTCAAATCGTTGGACGCCTGCGGGATTGAGATCCCAAATTGCTGGGTTAGAGCGGAACGGTTGATCTCGCCCTCCCAAAAGAGCCGGAAATCTATAAATTCCAGCCTTTGTTCAATTCCCCAACGAATCTGCCGTTCGAACCCCGAAATACCCATGTGGTCAGTGTAAAAGAGCAAGTTCAAGATGTGCATAGTTTTTATGTGGATAAAGAAACTTGACGCATCAAGATATTAACCGTATCGTTTGATCGTGGTGCAGAGAGAGGAATTCCAGATGGGAAAAGGCAACATCTTCGTGGAACGTCGAGCCGCAAACGAGTACGCAGTCGTCAAACCGGGTGCTGAACGTGCGAGTGCGATTTTGCCGACGCAGGCAAAGGCCATCGAACGAGCGAAAGAAATCGCCCCAAACACCAGACCTGACGTGGAGCGAGTTCGCCACACCTCCGTCGGCAAACCGGACCAGTGGCGAAAGGCCTAATCAGCAGCTAGGTGCATCGAGGATGTACCTAGCTGTTCTTTTGTTCAGAGAATGACGCACTTCAGAGATTCAATAACGCACTCACCGGAGAACGGACATGGCACGAAAAGTTTTCTTTAGCTTCCACTATGAGCGTGATGCACAGCGCGCAGCAATTGTGCGAAATCATGCGGTTACGAAAGATGGGGACGATGCAGCTGGCTATGTTGACAAGGCCGCCTGGGAAACCCTCGAAAGGCAGGGATCTGCTGCGATCAAGAAGTGGATAGGCGAACAGCTTTCGGGCACATCTGTCACTGTTGTCCTTGTTGGGCCGGAAACCTCAAATCGACCGTGGGTTCAGTACGAGCTTCAAGAAAGTTACGCGCGAGGGAACGGTCTAGTAGCTGTCACCCTTCACAACATCAAGGACTTTTCCGGAAAGACTGACGCTGCCGGCAACACTACGTTTGGTTCCCTTGGCAAGAAAGATGGTAACGACGTCTATTTCTACCAGGTCGGCAAGACTTATGACTGGGTTAGCAATGACGGCTACAAGAACTTCGGGAGTTGGGTTGAAGAGGCCGCAAAGGCAGTAGGACGATAAGTGTACAAATGAATACCGCATACCTCGTTTCACCTGAATTGACTCTGCGCTCTTCACCGGTTGCGACGGCGTTTTTTGCCGCCATCCATGACACGTTGCAGGAATTTATCGGCATTTCGATCTTGCGAAACGTGACCCAGCTTCTGGTGACCGAACCGGATGCCGGCGATGCCGTAGTGATCTTCAACCGGGAAGACGCGGACTACTTGGGGCCAGTAACGCAGTTCCTGCAGAAGTCTGTCCGGCAAGGCGTGAAAGTGCTGCCCGTTGCAATCTCGGCGGAGGCACGTCGCCCTCCAGCGGCCGCAGGAACTGCCCAGAGCTTTGATCTTGTCGAGCAACTCCGCCAACGAGCATTGAGCGCGTCCCAGGTCGAGACCATTGCGAAAGTGTTCGCACGCCAGCTCCTTTCGATACTAAAGCCAACCCTTGTCACCGAGCCAATGCACCTGTTTCTGAGCCATAGACGCTTAGACGGCGAAGACCTCACCGCGGCCTTTACCCGCCTGCGGACAACGAGCACTGATGCAGCATTTCGCGATCTTTACGACGTACGGATGGGGGAGGATGCTCAGGAGGTAATCGACGCTCGCCTCGCCGAAAGCGATGCAGTGATCTTCTTGGACACTCCAAAGGCCGGTGAATCGCCTTGGATCGCAAAAGAGCTGCGCGGAGCGCTGCAATTCGGTCTTCCAATAGTTTGGGTGAGAGTCGGTTCGGAAGAGGACCGTGCTCCCCTGGAAGTCAAACCTGCCGACCTACCTCACTTTACATTGAACGACGTTGACCCGCTTACTCAAGAGATTCCTGTTGAAACAATCGAGCAGATAGTCCACGAAGCAGCGCGAATCCATCACCGGGATTATGTCGACCGTCTCTTTAGTGAGTTTTTACGCCTGCGGGACATCGCCAATCAAAACGGCATTCAACTGAGACAGGTTGACCCTCAGAGAATGCTGTACTGCCTCACTCTCCCCCGAACCCAAACCCGCTATAAACAGCGTCCGTTGACCCATCTCCTCCAACTCTTTGGCCGAACGCCAACCAGACAAGATATTCGCGAGTTCACGGACTGTGCGGAAGCAGGTGGCTACCAAGCACATCCACAACATGGCCACCACTATGACAGCGCTATTTTGCTCGCTGCGATACCTCCTCGACCTGTTCCTCGATTTGACGACGCAGGCATTCACACCGATTCCATAAGCGACTATGTCGCCGAGATTGAGCGCGTGACAAAGCCTCAGATGCACGGTCCCAAACGCATCATCATCTCTGGAGCTTTTCCTGATTGTGAACCGGAGTTCCAGCAAAACATGACGGCTGCCGTTCATGCGATGGCGGAGGTGGCGTTGCGGGCAGGCGCCAGTCTGTCGTTCGGTGCTCACCCGACCCTCCAGTTCATGATGTTCGATCTGGCGAAGAGAGTTCGTCCGGATGATTTTCGACAAGCTCTTCGGATGTACGTTTCGAAGTTTTTCATTACAGAGGCTGCCGTCGGAGAGTTCCAGAAGAACGCGGAAGTTTTCGCAACCGACCCCGTCGGTGGCGATAGGGCTCAAAGTCTCACTGCGATGCGCCGGGCAATGCTCAACGACCCTCATGCCAGCGCCCTGGTTGTGATTGGGGGAAAGACGGCGCGCGGTGGGCATATTCCTGGAATAGATGAAGAGGTTGCCATCGCGCGTGAAAGACGGCTGCCCGTCTTCATCTTCGGTTCAGTTGGTGGCCGATCGAGCGAAATCATAAGCAGAATGACTCCTGCGGATCGCGTGGCTTTAAACGGTCAATCCGAGGCCATCAACGAGTCCTTTGCCAGCGATCTTGACTACAGTCGTCTGGCCCAAATCGTGATCAACGCCGCCTACTAAAACTTCAACGAACTCCATGGAGGAGCTTATGTCACGTCACGTATTTTTCAGTTTCCACTACGCCGATATCATGAACGCGAATATTGTTCGGATGTCGGGACAATTCAAACCTACCAAGAGCACGGGGTTCTATGACAAGTCTCTTTGGGAAGAGGCCAAGCAGAAAGGCGATGCTGCAATCAAACGACTGATCGACAAGGGCCTTGAGAACACAAGCGTCACATGCTTTTTGATCGGAGAAGATACCCACAAACGTAAGTATTGCAAGTATGAGTTGGATCAGAGCATAGAGCTCGGCAAGGGTATCCTCGGGATTCTACTTCCTAATCAGGAAGAACATGGACCGAAGTGGATAAGCAACTACGGCAAGGTTTACAAGTGGAATCATGATCGCTTTTCGGATTGGGTCGATAAGGCCGCGAAAGATGCAGGCCGTTGAGTAGAAGGCAAAACGACCCATTCATTCCGTCTTTACATCTTGAAGATAAGGCTTGCGAGATAAAAGGTATTTACGATGACCCAGAGCAATATACCCGCGCCCAAAGTATTTCTCAGCCATGCCAGCGAAGATAAACAGCGTTTTGTGGTCGCCTTTGCGACCGCCCTCAGATCAAAGGGAATCGACGTCTGGCTGGACAGGTGGGAAATTTTGCCCGGAGACAGTCTCGTCGACAAGCTTTTCGAAGAAGGCCTTAAAGAGGCTGAAGCCGTATTGATAGTGATCTCTGCCGTGAGCGTTACAAAACCATGGGTCCGCGAGGAACTCAATACAGCCATCGTCAACCGAATCACGCGGCAGACCAAAGTAATCCCGATCGTGCTTGATAGTGCGGAAGTCCCAGAAGCGCTAAGGTCACTTGTTTGGGAGCCGGTTCCAGACTTAAACAACTATGGGCCACAACTCGATCGAGTTGTGGCTGGCATTTTTGGTCATCGAGACAAACCCGCGTTAGGAAAATCCCCCGACTACCTAAAGGAGCACCCAATCCCCGGGCTTCATCCATCGGACACGCGAGTCCTGCGTGCGATCTACGAGGATGCAGTAGATCGAAACCACCCTATTTGGAGCCCAGAGGAGTTTGCATCAAGGTTGGAAGACCTGTCGCAGGAAGCAATGCTCGATTCGTTGGAAATTCTTGAAGAGCAGGGATACATCAAAATCAAGCGATTGCTGGGTGGAATGCCTCGCGGGATCGGCGTGATTCAACCAACATTGAACGGATTTATGGTTTTCGCTCGCGCCAATCTGCCGGAAATCGAGGAAAAGATCCGAAAAGTCGCCTTGGCGGTACTGAATGAAGGAATGGAATCGGCTTTAACAATTACGGAATCGACACAGATCGCCCCGTTTATTGTGGAGAATGTTCTCGATTTGTTTGCGTCACGCGGTTGGCTTAAGGTCTCCAACACGCTTTCTGACAAACATGTCTACAGCGTATCCCCAAGCATGAAGCGTGCGCTCGCGTAGGTCAACAACAAGAGCGGCTACGATTCATCGCCGTCGAATCCAAGTCTCTTCCGGGTCCATTCCGTTGCAGCGGCAGAAAGCATGTCACTCCAGGCGGCAAACGGGGTGTTCTGCCTGATAAATTCATCCCAATCTTCATCGGGAATCTTCTCAAAATCTCCGGCAGTGTCTACCTTATAGCCGCTTGCTTCAAACATCTCGTCTTCCGACAAGAAACGTGTGTGCTTCGCCAAAAAGCCCGGAGTCAACAACTCGCTCAGAGGCACCTGTTGTGTGCCATGCAGTGATTCAGCCCTATCGGCCAGATCCTCAAGTTTTCGACTCAGGTCATCAAACCCCTCTAACTTAATCAATTTGATTTTCCTTCCTCTCTAACGAAGTCAATCCTAAAGCTAAGGCCGACCATCGTGCATAAGAACCCTCCTGGTCTTCCACAATTCATGATACGTATCACGGCCTCCTCCCTGTCTTCAGCCGCCCTGCGTATTTCGCCATCCACCTCAGCGGGCCGATGCGGGCGCTAGTGGAAGTCATGCGACCGGATCTCCAGCGCCAAATCCGAGAGCGATTGGAGACGTGTCGCTTTGACGTGAATCACGCCATCCTGATTCTGCAAAGGGCCTTCCGCGAGGATGAATTTGCTGTGCGTCACCACCACACGATCTCTCTCATACAAGTCCGGAGTGACAATCACATTGGTAATGCCTGTCTCATCCTCCATCGAGATGAAAATGAAACCGTGTGCCGTGCCGGGCCGCTGCCGGGCGATCACGCATCCGGCAGCCCTCACGAAACGGCCATGCGGGTAAGCTTTCAGTTCGTCGGCAGAAAGAATATGTTCCCGTCGCAGCTCCTCTCTCCGGTACGCCATCGGGTGCTTACCCACGGTCAGGCCTGTTCCGGCATAATCGGCCATCAGACGTTCGTCCGTCGTCATTTGCCGTAACGGAGTAAACGAGGAGTCCTCCCGAAGAAGATCGCTCGATTGACTGAATAACGGACCTTCCAGCTTCCCAGCACGCTCGGCTTGCCAGAGTGCATCTCTACGATGCGCAACTCCGTAGAGACTGTTCAATGCTCCGATGCTGGCGAGCAAGGTGAGTTCCTTCCGGTTCAGTGAGGGAATACGTGCGACAAGATCCTCCATCGAGGAGAACAGACCTGCGGTTCTCCTTGCATGGACGATGGATTCTCCCGACTGTTGTCGCAATCCTTTGGCATATCCGAGCCCCATCCGCAAGGAAAGCTCGCCGTCGCTGTCGTGCTCAATCGTGCATTCCCAGTCAGACATCTGGATATCGACTGGCCGGACGCGCAGCCCATGCCGTTGCGCATCCTTGACGAGCACGGCGGGCATGTAGAAGCCCATCGGCTGATTGTTGAGAATGGCGCAGGTGAACGCCGCGAGGTACTTCACTTTGAAATACGCCGACGCATACGCAATCAGAGCGAAGCTGGCGGCATGGCTCTCCGGGAACCCGTAAAGTGCAAACGAACTGATGTTCTCGATGATGGTGTCCTGGGTCTTTGCGTCGAGACCATTTGCTGTCATGCCTGTCCGTAACCGGCCTTCGAGGTTTTTCATGCGTTCCCAGGAGCGTCGCATTCCCACGGCGCGGCGCAGCTCCTCCGCCTCCGCACCGCTGAAGTTCGCAACGACCATAGCCATGCGTAGTAGCTGCTCCTGAAAGAGAGGCACGCCAAGCGTTCGTTTGAGCGTCGATTCGAGCAATGGATGTGGGTAGGACACGGGCTCTTTTTTCTGGCGTCTCCGCATATATGGGTGCATCATCTTGCCGACGATCGGACCCGGCCGGATGATGGCGACCTGTACCACCACGTCATAAAACTTCTCAGGGTGATTGCGCGGCAGCGAAGCCATCTGTGCGCGGCTCTCCACCTGAAACATGCCTACCGTGTCAGCACGTTGCAGCGTGCGATAGACCTCATCATCTTCGGGGAGCTGGGCTAGATCGACAGGCTCACCGTAATGCCTTGGAATCAACTCCTGGCAATCCTTAAGGACTGCCATCATGCCGAGGCCGAGCAGGTCTACCTTAATGATGCCCAGGTCGGCGCAGTCTTCCTTGTCCCACTGGACGACGGTGCGGCCCGGCATCGACGCACGTTCCAGCGGCACAACCTGATTGAGTTGTCCCTTGCAGATCACCATGCCGCCCGAGTGTTGTCCGAGATGGCGCGGCAAATCCTGAATCCGCATACAGAGTTCCAGATACTTCGCGATACGCGGGTGTTTCAGGTCAAAGCCTGCGTTCTGGAAGGAGTGCGCCATCGTATCCTTCGGTCCCTTCCACTCAAAATTGGCGACGAGTGCAGAGAGGCGTTGCAGTGATTCCGAATCAAACCCCAACGCTTTGCCCACTTCACGCGCCGCAGACTTGCCTCTATAAGTGATGACGTTGGCCGTCATCGCCGCGCCCAACTCGCCATAGCGTTGATAGACGTATTGGATGGCTTGCTCTCGTTTCTCCTCTGACGGCAGATCGAGATCAATGTCCGGCCATTCACCACGGCTCTCTGAAAGAAAACGCTCAAACAACAGTTCCATCCCGACTGGATCGATGGCAGTGATTTCGAGTGCGTAGCAAACTGCGGAGTTTGCCGCACTGCCACGCCCTTGGATGAGGATGCCGTTCTTTTTGCAAAACTGCACGATGTCCCAGACGATGAGAAAGTATCCGGCAAAACCGAGGTTCGCAATCAAGGCGAGTTCGTGCGCTACTTGCTTCTTCGCTCGTTCCAGCAGGTCGGTGTTCCGCTTCGGCCCGAAGCGGCGGATGACACCTTCTTCCGCGCGCTTGCGTAGAAAGCTATCCATCGTCTCGCCATCCGGCACCGGATAGCGAGGAAACTCATATCCCAGGTCGCCTAACTGAAAGCCCAAACGCGAGGATAGCTCCAACGTGTTTTCGACTGCTCCAGGCACATCGCGGAACAACTTTACCATCCTGTCAGCAGGTCGAAGATGACGTTGGCTGTTTACCGTGAGCAGGCGTCCGGCGCGGTCGAGTTCGGTGTGATTGCGAATGGCTGTAAAGAGGTCCAGAACCTCTCTGTCGTATCGCGTCGCATAACGAACGCCATTCGTAGCGATTACCGGCAGTTGTAATGACTGTGCGATACGGATAGCGGCCTGATTGCGCGCTTCTTCTTCGCGCTCGCGATGGCGTTGCAGTTCCACATATACATTCTTCTGACCAAAGATGCGGACGAGACGCTCGACGACCTCTCGCCCAGCCTCTTCGCCACCACGCGTCAGTGCCGCAGCCAACGGTCCCTCATCACCTCCCGTCAGGCAGACGAGGCCCGAGGCGTACTCTTCAAGGTCAGAGAACCTGGCCGAACCTTCCTGCTTCGTTGTTTCGCGCATCTTGAAGCGCGTAATAAGTTGACATAAGTTCTGATAGCCTTCGCGTGTCTCGCAGAGCAGGGGGAGGCGTGGCGGCTCTGAGAGATGTTGGTGAGGCAACCACGTCGGTGGATTCAGGCGCTGGCCAAAACTTGATACGGCAACTTCAGTGCCCACATGGGCACGAATGCCGTTCTCAGTCGCGATCTTATGGAACCGCGCCGAGCCATAAAATCCGTTTCGGTCCAGCAAGGCCATCGCCGGCATCTCCAGCTCAAAAGCTCGCTGGGCCAACGTTTCCGGCAGGGAACCACCTTCCAGGAAAGAGAACGCGCTGGCAGCGTGCAACTCGACATAACGGTCAGTCATACAGAGCCACCACCTGCCATTGGTCTTGCATAAGATCACGAGCAACGGAACAAAACAGCAGTGCGTTGTCCTGTGCACGCGCGATCAAGTCCCACTGCTCGTGGCCCCAGATGGATTCGTTCCACCATTCGCCGCCCTTCAGCCAAGGGCCATACGCTCGCTCCACCATGCAGCGCTGGTTGCGGAAGAAGAACGATTGGGGACGGCCACTCGCCAGCAGCACAGACATAGGCTGAGGCGGTCGAAGCTTGCGCAGACAAACATGACCTTCCGAAGCAGCGGGTTCTGACATCGCTGAGCTGACCTGAAAAGGCTCTACGTGAAAACCTTCCGGCGTATGGGTATCGTCCAGCACCGCCTGGCCTACATTGCCTTCGCCTACCAGAGCCGCAATGCGGGCCAGCGTCACGTCCAAACGTCCAGGTTCAGGAAGCTGCGGCGAGAACAAGCCGAGTTGCATTTTGCTCGTGTTACCCGGTTCCGCATGAAGCACGACGGTCAAAATCGCTGCGTGTGGGGGATGGGCTTCCAGATCAAGGTGCAACAGCTTCAACCAGAGCTGCTTGTCATTGGTCGGCTGCGCTGGGCGTACGGTTCGAGAATGCAAATCGCCACCATCCAGATGCAGTGTGATCGTGACAGACGCGAGCGCCACAATCCGTGCTTTTGCCCGAAAGATCAGTTGTTCGAGCATGACCGAAAGACCGAAGAGCAAGGATTCGAGGTCTTCCAAGGAAAAGTCGAGTTCGGCACGCTCCTCCAACACGAAGGGAATGTCGATGGGCTGAAACAGATGCGGAAGTTCTCCACGAGCCTGTTGCCGTAGGCGTTTACCTTCCTGGCCCATGCGGGCAATCAATTCTCTCTCCGGCAACGCCGCTAACATGCCAAGTGTATGGATGCCCCATAATGCGAACGTCTCTGCCTGACTCTCCATGAGATCGAGCGTGGTGAGCGGAAGTGAGGAAAGTGCGGCTGCTTCCTCTCCTCGCGGCACGACTTGCAGGACGGAACGTGTAAGACCCTTGGCAAGGCACACGGCGGCATGAAAGTTGCCGCTTACTGTAACTTGTCCCGAGAGACCCAGCGAGCGGATTCTCTGGCGAATGTTTTTGGCCAGCATTTCAGGCGGCCCAAAGAGATTCTGCGTTCCTGCAACGTCCATTACGCAAAGGAATGCTGTAGTTTTGGCGCATTCTTCCATGCGTGGAGAGAACGCACCGGCACATTCGAGCAGTACAGCCTTGGTTGCCTTCTCGATCAGGAGTGAACGTGCAAGGACTATCGGTCCAACGAACGTATCCACCTCAACACGCGTCATCCCATGTCGAAGACCCAGCAGACGCGCCTTGGTGTTCAACGAACACACCACCTCAAACGGCGGGTCACCCTCCATGATCACGCAAGGCTTTTCGTGAAGTTCCGGGCGCAAACGCAGCAGTGCCTGGGCGGGAAACTCCTTCACGTAAAGACAGGCATACAGTTCCGTGGGCTTACTCATCGTCGCACCGCCCATGTTGTGCGGATGCGCCAGTCGGCCATGTGTGCCTTCTGAGGTGGTTTACGCAATGGGACGACATTGCTCTCCGTTTGTGCGAAACGATGTCGCACCACTTCTACTCGCGACTGCATACCCGTGAAGACAGTCGGCGCCCCATCAACCTCTTCGACAGAAGACAAACGCAGTTCCAACTCGGAGCTGCTTTTCGCGCATGGATATTGCGATAGGAGAAGAATGCTCGATTGAGTGCGCTCCGCAGCAAGTCGATAACGATGCCAGGTCGAAAGTTCGATGCGGGCAACATACTCCGGTGCGATGCTCCCTAGGTCGAGCACAATGGCACTGAAGCCTCCTGTCTGTAACAACAGGTCAGCACTTCGCACGCCCTGTTCGATCGCGTCGTACTGCTTGGCCCTCTTGGGTGAGCGCGCCGCCTGCGTAACGGCGGTCGTACTTGGCTCGGCGCTCCCCTTATAAGGCCGTGGTCTGTGCTGTGGTTCTGCACAGCGTGGCGCGAACAGGTCTCCGACCGCATCCGACAAACCCCGGACCTCCGTGCGGGGATGAGGACCGAATCCGCCACCGTGCAGTCCTTTCTTGATCGGACGGGGAGCGAAATACTTTTCCGGCAGAAGAAAGCGTCGCCCCGCTCTTGCTGTGATCGTCTGTTGAACACCGCAGCGAACCCACAGCAGCTTTTTCAGATTGATTCCCATAGCGGCGGCGGATGCCGGATCAAAGCTGTTAGTCACGTCAATCCACGCGCACACCTTGTTGGCTTCCGTGATGCGAGCCAGAAATGAGAGCGCCACCGACGTTCGCCCGGAACACTCCGGGCCTGTCAACTCGCTCACTGCGCCTACCGGAAGTCCACCCTGGAGAAGATCGTCCAACGGTTCTATGCCGGTTTCAACGACCGGGCGGCCCATCTTCGGCTGTGGCGTCAGGGCCGAAGGGATCTTTCGAGCTAATGCAGACTCAATCTGCATCCGAATTGTGGAGGCGGAGGCCATAGACCATCTTCGCCATATATTCGCCTTTTGTACTGTGGGACCGCAACTCGCGTTGACCTAGAAATGAGGCAGTTAGCTGCTAAGTGATTGCAGAATGGCGTTTTAATTCTTTCAACAACGAGTGCTTATGTGTGGCCGTTACCGCCGAAAATCGGACAAACAGAAAATCGCTAAGGCTTTCCCGGTGACTACCGGTCTCGACGCGCTGGACCTCGATCCCGATAACGACATTGCCCCTGGCTCCGCGCAGCCGGTCGTCTTCGTCGACGAAAATGGGGAACGCAAGCTCGAACTCATGCGGTGGGCTTTTAAGCTGCCCCATCGCCTGCTCTTCAATGCCCGTTCTGAAGGAATCGAGATTTCAAAGTTTTGGAAGGACGCCTTTCTCAGAGGCCGCGTCATCGTTCCCGCTGATGCAATCTTCGAGTGGAAAGAGATGCCGAAGGGACAGAAGAAACCAAAATACGAATTCACAATTCCGGGCCAGGAGCCTTTCGGAATGGCCGGTCTTTGGAAGGTCTGGAAGAATCCGAAGACGGATCAATGGGAACGCACGTTCGCTGTCCTTACCGGAGAGCCGAATGAAGTCATGCTATGAGTTAAGTGGAATGCCTAACTCAACCAAGTCAGAATGACGATCCTTTAACCTCGCAGAATGAGAATGGTGAAGGTTTCGGGGATGGGCGCCGCCGCGCGGCGGCGCCCATCCCCGAAACCTTGTGGGAGGCCAGTATGGGATCTCCGGCCATTAGTCTTGCGAAGTACCCATCTGTGTTTCAGCACCACCGTGCTCATGAGTGGTTGGTCATGCGTGCGCAATTTGGTCTTGCTCTCAACACCATCGACGCCTATGCACGCGGGCTCAGTTCCTACTTTGCATTCTCCAAGAAAGAAAACATCACACTCGAGCTGTCGAGCCGCGCCGACATTGCAAGATGGATCAATGAAGAGCGCGAACGCGGCATAGCAAACGCCACACTCATTCTTCGACTCACCGCATTACGGCTCTTCTTCGATTATCTGGTCGAAGAAAATGACCGACCGACCAATCCTGTATTCCGCGGCGGCGCTTTGCGTGGCTATGGTTCGGCAGTATTCCGTGGGCCTGGTCCGATTCGCCGGGTGCGTAAACTTCCGTGGATTCCCACCGACGAAGAATGGCAACGAATCCTCGATGTCACGGCCTCCGATTCATTACGCGACCGAACCATGCTGGCCCTCGCGTATGACGGGGCTCTCCGTCGTGAGGAGCTCTGCTCTGCCGGTGTGTCTGATCTGGACTTTCCTCGACGGCTGCTAAACATCCGCGCTGAGACCACTAAGACAAAGTGCGGAAGAGTGGTGCCTTATTCGCCTGCGACCTCAGCATTGCTCTGCCAATACCTGAATCGTCGGCGTTCGATGCGAGTTGAACCCGATGCTCTTTTCCTGTCGGAATCGTCGCGCAATCGAGCAGTTCCAATCACTCGGTACACCTGGACGAAGGTTGTTAAAGGCATCGCTGATCGAAGCAAGCTGCCGCAGCTAACTACACATACGATTCGACATCTTCGTCTCACCGACCTTGCGCGAGTAGGGCTCGACATTCATGAGATTGCTACTATTGCCGGCCATCGAGTGCTTCAGTCAACACACATCTACATTCACCTGAGCGCCCGTGATCTCATGCAGGCCGTGGAAAAGACTATGACGACCCTCCGCCGCCATTGGGGCGATCCCGCATGAGGTCCGTAGTACAGAGCGGTTCGCAGCTTCGTATCGACTTCAGCCACTACGACCGACGCATATCGCTCGATCAGGCAGAACGCGAGCGCATTGCCAGTGTCGCTGCGAATGGTGACACGTTGCATATCAGGACGAGTGATCCGCTGCTACGGCTGCTGAGGCCGCTCAAAGATTGCCTAAAGCTGACGGGTGCGGAGCAATCACAACACTCCTGTCTCCGAGAGGTAGTTGTAGAGATGTACAACCGCCAAACGGCGTTCTGGGCGTGGCAAGAAGATGCGTGGGGCGCTGTCTATAACCGCTGTGCCGCAACTTCGACGGCCAATACCCTGCAACACATCATGGCAATGGCTGCGATCCTCTGCAATATAGACCTTGCCGAGCTGCGCAATCGCGACCGCAAAGTTCTACGTCGCTATGCGCTTTCGGTAAAAGTGTTTGGACGCGAGCCAGTCGATGCATCGCTCGACCTAGTAAAGAATGAGCTGAAGAAGCTGGGATATTCCGGCTATTTCCATCGACAATTCCGCTTTACGCTTTGCGAACTGTTTCTAGCCAATAGGACCCCGCACGCCCGCAACCTTGGCGCAAATTGCTTAGAAGAATTGCGCGCGCGCCCTGTGCCCAACTGCATGAAGCAAGCAACGTACATGATCTCCCATGCGCTCGTTAGCCTGGGAGTGATGGCAGCTCCGCTATCTCCGTATACAAAGGTGCCTCGAAAGAGGTTGTTGGATGAGCACCATTCTCTGAATGAGGAATGGTTTTCATGGTGCAAACGATGGCTCGACACTTCCACACTTCGTCTGACTTCAAAGCATAGCCACTTCTATCGTCTGCTCGTTGCAGGACGCTGGCTCAACGCAACACACCCGTCTATCACTCGGCCCGATCAATGGAGCCGCCAGTTGGCGGCTGAGTACATCGCAACAGTTAGCCGGATGAAGGTGGGACAGTTCATTGACGACCCACGCCAGACCTCTGCCAACCGCCCTCTGTCTCCTTCATCCAAATTCGCTCACATCCAGGCACTACGATGCTTTTTTTCCGACGCCATGACGTGGGATTGGATGCCACCACAGTTTGACCCACGGCGGACCTTCCAGTGTCCCCGTTCAATCTCAGCCCTTCGAGTGCCAAAGCCGCGCATCATCGCAGAAGACATTTGGGCGAAGCTGCTTTGGGCGGGGCTGAATTTGACCTATGAGGATATGCCTCAGTCCAGAAGGCAAAACACCAAGCGTCACCCGCTGGAGTTGTTTCGTGCCCTTTCTCTGGTCTGGTTGTTCGGAGGATTGAGAAGCGACGAAATACGGCGTTTGAGAGTCGGGTGTGTCAAGTGGAATTCTACGAAGCAGATGAAGGCGGAAGATCAAAGCGTGTGCCTGCTCGAAGTGCCAGCCAATAAAACCGGCGGCCCGTATACGAAGCCTGTTCATCGAGCGGTTGGGGAAGCCATTGAGGAATGGGAGCGGATCAGGCCCACGACGAAAGCTGTGATCGATGAGAAGACCGGGGAGCTTGCCGATTTGCTATTCGTATATCGTGGCCGTCCCCTTGGAAAGTACATCATCAATCACACTGTGATTCCTGTTCTTTGCCGCAAGGCCGGCGTCCCGGAGCGAGATGCACGAGGGTCGATTACGAGTCATCGAGCACGATCCACGATTGCCACCCAACTCTACAACGCCAAACAGCCAATGTCGCTGTTTGCGCTGAAGGAATGGCTTGGGCATCAACGACTCGAATCAACACAGTGGTACGCCAAAGTTACGCCGGACAAGCTGACTGAGGCATATCTCGATGCTCGTTACTTCGAGCGCAATGTTGCTGTAGTTCAAGTCTTGCTGGATCGGGCGGCGATTGAGAATGGAGCCGCCGCACAGGGCGAAACTTACAAGTACGTCCACCTTGGACACGGCTATTGCGCGAATCCGTATTGGGCGCAGTGCGTCCATCGCATGGCCTGCCAGCGTTGTGAGTTCTATGTACCTGGCGACTCAGCCAAAGCTCAGGCGTTTGAGGCAGATGCCCACAACCTGAAGCTGCTGGAGCAGATCCCGGTGACTGAAACAGAACGCAAAGCGTTGGAAGGAGATCGTAAGGCGCTACAAAAGCTGATTGGGCCGGTGATCGGGTCTCGATGAGTGACTCGGCGATTTAGCGCTCGCCGAGCCGCACCGACTGCAATTGAGCAACTCGCAAAAGAATTTCTTTCCCGCCGCAGCAGCTTGATGTAGATTGTCTACATCATGAACATGTAGAGGTTCTACAGCCTATGGCGAAGATCAAATACCAAAACAGGATTGAGCTCCTGCAGGGCACGCTGGACATGCTGATCTTGAAGACCCTCCAGTGGGGCGAACAGCATGGGTATGGGATTGGTCAGGCGATCCGAGCCAGTTCCGGTGAGGTGCTGCAAGTGGAGACAGGATCGCTCTATCCTGCTCTCCATCGTTTAGAGCGGCAGGGCTGGATCTCTGCCGAATGGAAGAAGAGCGACAGTAATCAACGTGCGAAGTTCTATCGGATTACGGCGTTGGGCAAAAAGCAGTTGGCTGCCGATTATCAGCGCTGGGGCAAGATGGTTGCCACGATTGAAGGCATCATGCGAGCGGAAGGGGGCGCGGCATGAACTTCTTGAGCAAGATACTGCGACGCAAGACAGATTTAGCCGAGGAGTTGAACACCCATTTGCGGATGGCCGTAGCTGACCGCGTAGCCCGCGGAGAATCCCAAGAAAGCGCAGAGAGAGACGCTCGACGAGAATTTGGCAATGTGTCCCTTGTCGCAGATGTGACGCGAGAGAAATGGGGATGGCTACGGCTTGAGAACTTTGTCCAAGACATTCGCTATGCGCTGCGGCAATTGTGGAGGACGCCGGGATTCACGATCACGGCGATATTGACGCTGGCCCTTGGCATTGGGGCGAATGCTGCTGTGTTTACGTTGGTGAATGCAGTGCTGCTGAAGAACCTGCCGGTCGCTGACCCGAAAGCGCTGGTGCGGGTGGGAGACGCGTACCAATGCTGCGTCAACAATGGAGCACTGGCTGACGGAGATTATGCGCTCTTCTCCACCGAGACCTATGAACAGTTTCGGAAGAACACGTCGGAGTTTGAAGAACTCGCGGCGATGGAGGCAGGCTTTAACTTCTTCAACCCCATGACCGCGCGGCGTGATGGAACCGGCAGTCTGCCTGCTTCTTCCGTGAGCGAGTTCGTCTCAGGGAACTACTTCCGTACCTTCGGGCTGCAGGCACAGGCGGGAAGGTTGTTCAGCGAGGCCGACGACGTGAAAGGCGCGCCCGTGGTGGGTGTGATGAGTTACGAGGATTGGGCGAATCGTTACAACCGCGACCCATCCATCGTGGGAAGCACATTCTGGATCAATACGAAACCAGTGACCATCGTCGGGATTGCACCTCGAGGCTTTTATGGCGATCGCCTCAGCACCGCACCGCCTGATTTCTACTTTCCAATGAAGCAGATCGAGCGGCTCAAAGACGGGGATTATGTTAACGACCCAGACCGGATGTGGCTCTATGTCCTTGGGCGTGTCAGGCCCGGTGTCGATCGCCTTGCATTGCAAACAAAGCTAAGTGTAGAGCTGCGCCAGCTTCTTGGGGCCACACCCAGCTTCTCGTCCGTGCACGACAGGCCACTGCTCGAAAAGGCTCATGTCGTCCTCACAGATGGAGGTGGCGGCATTCAGATCATGCAGTTGAGCTACACATCGAAGCTTAAACTTCTGATGTGGATCTCCGGTCTCGTGCTTGTGATCGCATGCGGCAATATCGCGAATCTTTTACTTGTGCGCGGCATGGCGCGGAAGACAGAAATCACAGTACGTGCGGCACTGGGCGCAACCCGAGGCCGAGTCATCCAGCAACTGCTCACGGAGAGTGTTCTTCTGTCGGTGCTAGGGGGCATCGCGGCGCTCGGTGTTTCCTATCTGGGCGCCAGGATGCTGTTAGCGCTTGCCTTCTCTGACACGAACGTCCCGATCCACGCTATGCCATCGTGGCCGGTGCTGGGATTTGCGTTGAGCGTCTCCATAGTGACTGGCGTGCTGTTTGGCGTGACGCCGGCGTGGATCGCCGCACAGTCCAGACCTGCTGACGCTCTGCGGGGCGGAACGCGCGCCACCTCGGGCGGAGCTTCGCTACTGCAGCGCAGCCTTGTGATCCTGCAAACGGCACTTTCGTTTGTGCTGCTAGTTGGCGCGGGTCTGTTTGCAGCGAGCTTGAATAAGCTTCAAAACACGGATATGAAGCTGGAATCGAAGAATCGCTACATCATCGCTATGAACCCGCAGACGGCAGGATATCTCCCCTCGCAGGTGGGTGCGTTGTATCAGGCTATCGAGGAGAACTTCCGTGCAGTGCCTGGGGTAGTGAAGGTTGGTATCAGCACCGTCACTCCTATGGACACCCGGAGTAACAACGATCCAATCCAGATTCAGGGCCAACCGGATTTGCACAAGATGGCAGGATGGAACCGTGTCAATGCGGACTACTTCGATGCCGTGGGTACACGCGTTGTGATGGGGCGTGGCATCGGCGTACAAGACACACCGTCGGAGCCGATGGTTGCCGTGGTAAATCAGGCGTTCGTTAAGGCATTCTTCAAGCCCGGACAGTATCCCATTGGTGCGCGCTTTGGCGATCCTGGGCCCTCCCCGAATGCTGCCGCTATCATCGGCGTCGTGGAGGACACGGTCTACAACGATGTGCATTCAAAGGTCCAGCCAATGACCTTTATCCCTATCCTGCAGCGAGCCGCCGGAGATACGCGGCCGCTCGACAAGATGAATTCGTTCTATGCTGGCTCGATCGTGGTGGAGACTTCGCGTCCGATGGACGACCTGCAAACGATCGCTCGAAGAACGCTGTCCGCCATCAATCCCAACCTCACAGTGATGAAGTTCCAGACCTTGGATCAACAGATCGCAGACCGCTTCACGCAGGAGCGAATGCTCTCGAGATTAATGGTGGTGTTCGGTGTGCTGGCCCTGCTGTTGGCGACGGTCGGACTCTATGGCGTTACCTCATACACGGTCGCGGGCAGAACCGGTGAGATCGGTATACGCATGGCATTGGGAGCTGAGCGTGCAGAAGTATTAGGAATGATCTTGCGGAGCGCATTGACCCAATCATTGATTGGATTAGCAATTGGCATACCAGTGGCCTTCTACTGCGTACGATTTGTCAAGTCGCAGTTGTACGAAATAACCAATATAAGCGCGAGTTCCATGGCGATTGCCGTTGTCACCTTACTGCTGGCGGCGTTTGTAGCGGGCCTGGTTCCCGCACGGCGTGCGGCTTCAATCGACCCGATGCGTGCTCTGAGAATGGAGTAGGAGTGCCATGAGAGATGGAAACCGATGACGCGATGGTTAGTATGGCGTGCGATGGGCCTCGCTTGCCACCCTACAACGTCCGCCGTCCACAACTTCGATTCTCAGATGCAGATAACAGGCCAATGCACGTTTCCAACTGCCATTTCGTCATTCCTAGTCTCCCAACGGATACCGCAGCTTTGGCGCGCGTCTCGGAGCGTAGCGGAGAGACGCACGCCAAAGCCTCCATTTCGGATATCGACTGTTGCTTTTCACAAGAGTATGGTCATTGACTTTCGAGCAACATTTGACCTCCGGGTCCAATTCCACATAATACCCATCCACAACCGAATGCCCGTCATCCTACACGAGGGCGACTTCGGCCGCTGGCTCGATCGCGAACCAACTCCCCAGCCTCCCATAGATCTGCTTTGTCCGTTTCCTTCCGATGAGATGGAATCTTTCGAAGTTAGCAAAGACGTAGGAAATGTCAGGAACAATTCAGCTGAATTGCTGGACAGGGCTTAGTGGGCCCACCAGCATTCTGCCTTGTGTATTGTGACGAGGATCGGCCGGGAAGAGATCATGAGAATCACGTGTACGGCGGTCGATGGGCGCATTGCCCTGAAGGCGACACTTGAGCCAAGTGTCACCTGTCCGGGAAGGCGACTCCTCGCCCGGGACCTCGCCTTTAAGAACAAAAGTAGGTCGCCTACGCCAAACTCATCTTGTTTCTGCCCGGGACTGTGAGAGTGCTTTTCCAGGCCGAGCGTTAACCGTACTTGAGATCGGTGCTCTGTCCGATCTCGATAATATATCCGTCAGGGTCGCGGATGTAGCAGCGAATCTCGCCGTACTTGGGGATCGGTTCCGTGATGAACTCCGCTCCTCGGCTTTTCCACAATTCATAGCACGCTTGAATATCCGCAACCCGGAAATTCATAAAGCTGTTGATGTGATTGGGGTCCGGGACGCTGAGCGTTACCGTCGGCTTATCCTGAGTCGGCCCGCCCCCAACGTTCAGAATCATCCAGATGTTCGCAAGCTGAAGGTACGCGGGCGCGTTGCCGTCTCCCAGGCTCAGAATCTGTGCGCCGAAGACCTTTTCATAGTAGCGAGCCGACCGCTCGATGTCGGCGACAGTGAGAAACTGCGCAATGCTAATCCCTTCTTTAGGGGGCATCTCATAGCTCTTCTGATCGATTTGCACGGTGCTCATTTATGACTCCCTTCCGATAGATAGTGCTTATCTGCTGATTCTGGTTCTTTGGTGTTCACACCTGTTGCCGAAAAGCCTGACGAGCAAGGCAAAACAATGGCGCCACGGTATCGCGCCATACCTTCGCATCGTTTGCAACCAGCACGCAGAGACCTCACCTCTGGAGAGACCCCATAAAACCCCTAACTAAGGCAGCAATTTCATCGGCCGCTGTGTCGAGAGCGAAGTGCCCACCGTCGACGATGTGGACTTCGGCGTTCGGAACATCCTTGCGATAGCTTTCGGGCTCGCTCGGGTCAAACGACGATTCGTATTTGCCCCAGACCACGAGCAGCCGCGGTTGCTTTTCGCGCATCCATGCCTGCCACTTCGGATAGGACTCCACATTGCTGCGGTAGTCGTAGAAAAGATCGCTCTGGATCTCGGCCTGGGCGGGTTGATTGAGAAAGTGAAATTCGTCGGTCCAGAGGTCCGGATCGTGACGCTCTACGTCAGGATCGTTTCCGGCGTGCCGGGCACGCGTGGTCGCGAGCGACAAAAGATTGGCCCGCAAAGCGCTCTCATTGGCAGCGCGATCAGCCCAGAACGCGCGGCGCGTGTTCCAGTTTGCCCCCAAGCCTTCGTTATGCGCGACCGCGTCTTGAACAATCAGAGCTTCCACGCGCTGCGGGTGCGCCAGGATCATGCGAAAGCCCACCGGACCACCGTAATCCTGCATGTAGAGCGTGTAGTGCGAGAGGCCGAGTGCCTCAGTGAAGTGGTTCATAATTTCGGCAAAGTGATCGAACGTGTATGCGAACCTCTTTGGGTCTGGCCAGTCGCTGTGTCCGAAGCCGGGGTAATCAGGCGCCACCAGGTGATAGTGATCAGAAAGCCTCTCTAAGAGCGGCTCAAACATCCGCGACGAAGAAGGAAGTCCGTGCAGCAGGAGAAGCGTTGGTGCATTTATAGGTCCGGCCTCTCGGTAGAAAATCGACAGGCCGTCGACCTGGATGGTGCGATAAACCACGGGATTCATTGGCAATGCCTTCCCTTCGGCCGGCGCCGAGCATGAAATCATGATCGTCGAAACGATATTGAGGAGGAGCCGACACCGGCCCCGCGCAGCCGATCGGAAAACATTCATTGTTGTCTCCGCAGTATCACTGCATCCGCGAGGGAACGATCGCCGTAGTGGTTGCAATTACCACCAATGTCAAGCGGCTGCTTTTCCCCGGTTGAGTGCCGGTAGAAGAAGTTTCAGGAGCGCTTCATCAGAGAACGGGTTCTGACCCGAGATCAACTCGCGATCCTGAAGAACGTAGCTCTTCCATGGAGCGGCTACGCTTACGTCGCCGCCCGCCGTGCGCAAAGCGAAATCCGGATAGAAGAGAACCTTGCCATGGATCTCAAGCGGTTCTCGCTGCTGCTCTTCTGCCGTCGAAAAGATGGTCATCTTATATCCGGCATAGATCCAGCCCTTGGCCTTCTCTTGCGCTCCTGCGGCATCGCCCGCCGAAAGTGCGGCGACAAACTCCTTCGAATCGGGAAGCGCCGAGAGCAGTGAAATTGGGCCGTGGCAGAGCACCGCCGTAGGCTTGGATGTCTTATGAAAGTGCTGCATCACAGTGCCGGTGTCGGGATCGTCGAGAAGATCCTCCATCGGGCCATGGCCGCCGGGGACGAAGACAGCGTCATATTGATCGAGGCCCGACGCGATGACATCTGAGATGCGACTTGGATTTTCGAGCCCGGTCAAGCTATCGCGGAACCTCATATAGTCGTTAAGCTTTTCCTCGTCTCCACCGAAAAAGTCGGGCACAGCGGAATGGAGATCTAATTGCGGAGCGTTGCCTTTAGGGTTGGCGAAAGTTATTTCGTAGCCTTCTTTCATCAGGGCGCGAACCGGAACCGTCAGCTCGTTGAGGTAGTAGCCAGCGCCGGCATATACCTTGCCATCTTTCAAAGGCAAACCGTGACCGCTCGAAACGAGCACTAAGATTTTTCCTCGTGCTGTCATATCGTCCTCCTCTTTGGAATCGAATTCTGTTCTCGTGAATATGAGCTAGTTCTGCCTCCGGAGCACTTATTTTGGCGAGAACTCGACGAGATTTCTCCGAACGCGGTCCCCTGCTTGTGCACTCTTGAGCGTCGCCAGGAATTTCTTCGTGAAATCCTGCTGTAGGTGGAAATCCTGCGCTGCCTGGGACTTGTAAACCTCGTAGAAAACAACTGCATTTGAATCATCCTTTCGCGGTGACGTAAAAAGCCTCCACCCCAGGCTCCGCCCGAACCAGCGGAAGGTAATCGCGCAATGCCTCAATGAGTTCCGCGCGCCGTTGTGGCTGAATCTTTGCTTCGATTAGCATGATCACCTTTTCGTTCGTCATGGAAGATTGCTCCTTTCGATTGTCATTAGGAAGCGGGTTCTCAGTTGGCGGCGCGGGGATCGCCTGCAACGCGCCCGCGCTTGCGATGAACAACACTGCAACCGTCGCGATTCGCGTTGCGCTCATTTGTAATTCCTTTCGATAATATGTTGGAGTACGGATGGAGTGTCCTGAGTTACAACGCCCTCGCTTATCCGGAACCATATTTGAACAATGTTGAAGCTACCGGCGGCGAGCGGGAACGGCGCCATCGACGTGAAGTATCTCTCCGCTCACATGGCCTGCGTGTGCAAGGTATAGAACGGCATCGACAATGTCCTTTACCGTCGCCTTTCTCACAGCGGGCTGCGGATTCGAGTTGTTGGGATCGTTCGGGTGCATCGGTGTATCCGTAACCCCGGGAGCTACGGCGTTGAAGCGAATGCCATCTTTTGCATACTCGACTGCGAGGTTCTGGGTTGCCGAATTCAAGCCACCCTTCGTAATCATCGAAATCGAGCTATTTTCGCCGGCGATGGGACGATCAGCAAGAGCCGCCGTAATGCTCACAACACACCCAGATTTCTGTTTCACCATCTCTCTTACCGTCCGCTGAGTGAAGTAGAAGAATCCGAGCAGATTTGTGCCGACAAGGACATCGAAGTCTTCGCGAGTGAACTCAGTGAAAGGTCTCGTCAGGAAGATTCCGGCGTTATTCACCAAGACGTCGATGGTTCCGAAGTTGTCGATTGCGGCTTCGACCGCATCGTCGGCGGTTTGCTTCTGGCTGATATCGCCATCGAGCAAAACGAGGTTGTCTGAGATAGCCAACTCTTGCTTTGCGTTACGAGAGGTTGCGACGACGTTATAGCCCTCTTTCAGAAACCCTTGAACTAAACCTGCGCCAATTCCCCCCGATGCGCCGGTGATGATTGCTGTATGTTCGCCCGACATATAACCCCTTTCATCTAAGGGTGTGGACCCAACACATCATTGCGTCGCGCCGCTCGCAGAGCTGTCTCATCGCTTCTGGTAGGGATGAAAGATGTAGTCCTTCGCTTTCACAGCCGTATGGCACGCGTTACCGCAGTCCGAGAGGCTTTTGGGGTCAGGCGTGAACTTGTCCGACGCAGCATCGTAGTTGAACACTGCGTATCCCCACCCGCCGCCGCTTTTTGGAAATCTCTTGGTGTCTTTTTCCATGACGAAAACCTGTGCAAGGCGGTCTGGCACGTCCACGACAAATGGGGCCGCGGTGCTTTTCTTTGGCTTCCACTGGATCTTCACGATCCTCGAACCCTCCGGGAAGGGCTGGCCGTTGCCGGGAACGCCGGCCTTGTACGCCTTGATCATTGCCGGACTGCCGACGATTACCTTCAACACCTCTTCGGTCCGGGCGGAAGAGACGACTGACCAGTCCTCGTATCCCTTGAAGTCAGAGAACGCGATTCCGCTCGGCGATTTCAGCGAGTACTTCTCCTGCGCGTGAACGATTGCGGCAACGAGGACGGCGAACACTGCCACGGCTGTCGCGACGCTTGCAATGCCAATGAAACGCTTTACGGAGGTGCGCGTCTTTATCTGTTCTGGTTGTTCCTGCGCGACAGCCTTCGTCAGAGGTTCAGGCATGTGTCCCCTCCTTGACCAAAAAGCCTTTCGAGCCCGATCAGTGTGTGTCCCAAAGGATTGCGAATAAGGGGCGTGCGCACGGCGTGACGACAGTCAAACCGCTGGACGATGATACCACTTCCATCCGGAAAGCCGGGCAGCCCCGATTTGGAAGATGTACGCTCCGACCATTGATCTGTGTGCATCCGGTCTCTCGCAATTGGAGACCGGCGATACAACGGACCTTGGATAACCGACCGGGAACGGCGCAACCGCCACCTTATTAGCTCCTCCTATTACGGGCTTCTCGCCAGTGATGCCTCTGGGTTGATGCCAAATCGGCGACTCACTCACCCAAAGGCTAGATAAAGATGCTGTTTTGGTGATGATTGGAGTGATGTCTGTTTCCCTCATGGAATTGCGTGAGGCGATCGGGAAGATCATGCTATCTATTCAGGCCATACGGGCCGAAGGAGATGACGGTGCGGACAGGCAGCGTAAATCCGCGTTGAGATCGACGGCACCGCGTTACACTCTGGCAGGTGTGCAAGAATTCAATGTGCGCCGACTAATTGACCTCTCTATGAAGAGTAGAACGGTGATCAGCTACGAGTTAGTCATTGACATTGGATTGCTTGGTACGTTGGCCTTTGTTGGTCTTAGGTGCTTGATCGCGCGGCGATATCGGAGGATGGGGTTAGGATCAAGGACCTTCAAATCGGTGCTGTGAAGTCGCTCGGCAGACAACTAGCGTTAGGGGTCTTAGGTGCTTTAGTTATTTCTGCCTCTGGAATCGCAATCTATTTCGTTCTAGGGGTAAATGAGCCGCAGAAGAACGCAGATCATACGCAGAAGTCCCCATCCAAATCCTCTGATACTGAAGCGCAGGCTGCTCCCCCTGTCGCCCCCGCTCCTCGTCATAATCCGCAGCGAGTCGTTCGTCCATCGACCGGCAGAGGAATACAAAAAACGAAGCCAGAAGAACCAATGAGCTCCCCACCGTCGGTGCCAACTCTTTCGGCGGTCAATAATATTGCACCGGGAGGGTTTGCTACTAGTGGAGGAAGCTTTGATCAATCCAATGATTGTGAATCCCGTTGTCGGACCGCCGCCGTTGACGGTGTCTGTTTCTAAGCCTTCTGTAAGATCTGAGGAGCCAGGAAAGGTCGCTCACACTCGCACGCAGGAAATTCGGCATCAGAACTGCCGGCAAGCTTCTGAGGTTGACTGTGCAAACGCGTGATCCTATTTTAATTGAAGCTGGCGCATACCTACGAGGGCTCAAAGAGCTACCGGATGATCTACCTGTGAGACGCGGGAGCTAGGGCGTCTCCTACAGAAATACGATGTGCTCTGGCGCAGAGTCGAAGTAGAAGACGTTCAAGGGCTCCAGCAGTGGGCATCTAGCAACATTCACCAAAAGTGCGTCAACCAGCTGTCTCAGGTGTCTCGGCCGGCAGCGTAGCCTGAAGATTGCTCGTTTCTGAGGTTTTTTTCAAACCATCAAGGGCTTCCATGAAGTCGAGGACGGGTTTGGGGACATCCAACAGTATCGTTCCGACTTCAGGACCACTGTGGTATTGAAGAACGCCAGCGAGACTTACGTACAAGAGTCCCAGACATTCCTTCCCAACCAAATCGTGCGGACTGAGTTTTTCTCTGACGCACTTGCCGGGATGAAGGAAATTACGAAATGACTGTAGCCTGCGTATAGCTTCGCGGGGATTCAGACCTAGGCTTGGTATCTCAGCTAGAGCCTCCTCCCAGCCTTCGTCTGCTGCTGCGAAGAGATTTTGTATTGAGTCGTCTATAGGGAACCAACCAACCTCTTCGCCTATGCTGACTAGCACGCCAAGTTCAATCCAATAGATGAGATCCTTGAATAGCACTCCCCGCTTCCGGTTTCTGTGGGCGAAAGCCTTCCATGCTTTCGTTTGTACAATCTGATTTTGTTGTCTAACACATGCGATTATCAAAATTGCTTCGAGCGCCGAAGTCCCGACGCAACCAGCTGCAAAGAATGCAGAGCTATCGTTGCAACGGCCCAGTTCCTCTAGGTAAAACATCGCTACTTCAATCAGCGCACAGACAGACGCAGCGCGCCGTCCACGCTCTCTGCTCAGAGGTAATCGGGTCATGAAGTCCCAGATGTCGGCGATGAGGTTATAGAGTCCCCGTTCGAGGGAATACAGAAGGGGATTCTCAACATCAAATGAAATTCTGAATCCGGTGCTGGTTCGTTCGAACATACATCGCCATAGTACCTTGCTAGACAGCTATACCCCGGACCTCAGAACATCGAGCATCCGGGGTTTTTGTTGTTTAACCTGCTGCATTCTTGTCCTCACAATGCGGAAGGCTGTTTCGCATTCAATGAGAGCCCAATATTCATCTATGGAGGAGCGCATCTGACTGAACAATAGGAATGAGGCGAAGGAGAACGGAATCACAAAGAGGTGATAACGGTGCAGAATCAGAGGATTATGTCATAGAAACTAATGCTGCATCGGGGACAAGCGCAGTAGAATGACCATCATGAACTACAAGATCGTTTACGAGCAGGAATCGGAGAATAACTGGGGAGCTTATGTTCCAGACCTTCCTGGCCTCGGTGTAGGCGGCTGCACCAAAGAGGAAGTGGAGAAGGCAATCCGTGAGGGAATCGTGCTCCACATCGATGCACTGAAAGAGCAAGGGCTCCCTGTTCCGGAGCCTTCTGGCCGCTAGTTGATATCCCGCCAGCGTTGGAAGAAAAATCGAAGTGCCATCAGCGTGAATTGAACCACGAAAAGAATTAGAAAGCTGAAGTCGATAATGTTTGGCGTTTTAGGCGCACCTCCCGTGAGGATCGTTCTAACGTCCCACAAGGCAGCAATGGTAGCGAGGGAGTTGATGAAATATGTCGAAGGCTCAGAAAGAAGGTAGACAAGTATTACTGATAAGAGCGCGATGCTTGCAAATACACAGGCCAATACCTGGAGGAAGAGCGGACGCCTCACAGAGAGCGCTACGCCTTGGTTCATCCAGAATTGTGGATCATATTGATGCTTTTGCCACGGTTTGCCACCACATAAGGTTCTGTCGAACTCCGCTCCCCATTTGCCATCATAACTTTCAAATTCGGGACGAGAAATCTCCCTTACGACCATACCGGGGAAATGGGGCAGGACTTCATAGGTTGAGTCAACAGTACCAATTGCATTTCTGTATTTGAGAAAGGCACCTCCGGCAATCTGAAAGATCACCAAATAATCATCAAATGGATAGAGGCGAGGGTCACCAATGACGCTCAAAGTGGAGTTGATATCACTCGGCTTGCTGTTAAGCAAGTCGCTCCTAACGGAATCGAATGCGGGCGGCGGCAAGCTCTGTTGATTGATCAATCTTAAGCCCGATATGGCGAAAATCGGCGAGAGGTCGGCAAGTCTTGGTTGTTGGAAATAGACGCTACATTGGGAGGCAGATAGAAGTCTGCCCGAGCAAACAAGCTCCGGGATCTGCTTGGTTACAGAAGGATCAAACAATAGGTCAGATTGATTGAAGACAGTGGAGACATGCGCTGCAATCGAAGATGTGTCGGGATCTAGGGAATCTAATGTAACGACTGTACGCATGGAGCCAAACCGTAGTGACCTTACAGCAATCCCTATGTCGGTACCCCATTTTCGAACCATGCAGTTGCGAGTTTTCCAAATAAGAGTAAGAGCACAATGAACGCAATTACAACTGCAATCATGTGTCTAGACCGACTCTTCAGGACAGCGCCAATGTGAGCTATCGCATGTTTGGTGGACACAAGCGAAGTATAGTGCAGGCTCTGACTCTAAATCGGTCTTCCAGAGAGAAAGTGTGGAAGGATTCAGTCACTGACTATTCAACGGCAGTTGCATGTTGTGATCATCCACAAGCTTTGTTTTCATCTCCTCAGCGGGCAGGATTCGCAGCAGATGTACTGGTGGTCTGTCGGATGGCGTGAACCACTCTGCATAATCCCGAGGCTCCAGAATGAGAGGCTGTCTATCGTGTATTCCCGCCATCACGTCATTGGGCTCACTGGTCAGGATGGAGAACGTCGGCAACGTCTGCCCAGCCTTGTTCTTCCATCGGCTCCAGATGCCAGCCAGAGCAAAAGGCTCCCGACCCGGTATAGTGACCTCATACTTGGGATTGTTCTTCTTGTGGATTTTGTGCCACTCGAAGAATGAGTCAGCTGGCACAATGCAACGTCTCTCCTCAAAGGAAGACTTCCACAAACCGGACTTCAGTACTGAATCAGACCGCGTGTTGAACGTGAACCGCTGGGGGAAGTTGAAGCCCCAATACATCATCGCGATATCCCGCGCTCCGTCTTCATTGAGGCAGACCACAGGCTGGACTGAGCCTGGTGCAATGTCGTCCTCAGGTGCGAAGTCAAGGTCGTCCAAGCTGACCTTTACGGCGAATGCATCAGCAATCTTCTGTTTGTCACTCTCACGACGGTAGCGGCCGCACATTGGATAATTGTCACATTGGCAATCTGGGCAGTGCCACGCGATTTTGAAAGGCAGAGCATGAGTACCAACATCGTAATGATCGACGCATCGACCTATCAGCACCTTATTGCCCGTCTGTCGGAGACGTTGGCGCAGAAGGTCATACGTGAGGGTCACAACCAGATCTCTGGTCCAACCAACTTCCAGACTGACATCTTCATCTCTATCCGGCAGGCGCAGAACACCTACAACTTCCTTCATTGGGTTCATAGCGATGAACTGCGCGCTACGGTTGGCTGGAGAGATACATACACAGTCGCCTGCGAACCACTTATTCGGAATTTGATCGATAACCTCTATACCATCACACTCCTGCTCCAAGACCCATATGGGCGCGGGCAGCAGTTTCGTGCCAGCGGTCTTCGCAAAGGTTTCCTGTATGTTGCGGCTGAGGAAGCTCGATACAAGGGAAAGCCGGAGTGGGACAAATGGATCGCAGACGGCCGCACCAAACTGGACATTCTCGTTCGGGCCACTGGCTTTACTGAGACTGAGGTTATGGACAAGAAGAAGTTCCCAGATTGGCCCACATTGGGTAAGTATCTCGCCACGTTGCCGCTCGATGCCCATAAGAAGTTCCTCGCGACGTTCACTTTCGGTCCGTGGAAGCAGTATTCGTCTGTGGCGCACGGTGGACCGGAAGGCCTTCATGAGGTGGGAATGTTTCTGTACCGAGATGGTCATCTCCATGAACAACGCCAGCTCATCGATGACGCACACGACCGCACCATGTCCCTGCACATGATGAGGGCAGCCATCCTGCTACTGGCGATTTGCACTGAGGTTCAGGTCGTGTATAAGTTCAAGGACGACGGCGCACGCATCAATGAGCGCATCATCGAGTCCTGGCAGGCGCTCCAGCCCGCGATGGAAGCGAAAGAGATTTATGACGAGCACTATGAGCAACTAATGAAGGACAACGGCATTATGAAGTGAGGCTCTTGAGAAGCGTCGGCAATTTCTGTAATTGGCAGCTCGACCCTAATCCTTCCAACTCCCACCAAATCGCCCTTGCACCTCTGCAAGCTCATACCTGTTGGGAAACTCCACCGTCTCGCCTGCACGGAGCCTGCCCACGATGTGCTTGGCCAATTCAGGAGAGACAACCTTACTGAAGTCGCTCTCAAATGTGCCCACATTTACAGACCACCATTTGTGCGTCTGCTCCTCAGAGGCAGCAACGAAAGTGACGGTCTCCAGATGGCCTCTGAACTCGCCCTCCCGCAGAAGGAAGGGAACTGCCACAAGTTTGTAGGTTTTCATTTCTGATTCAACCTCTCTGGCACTCGCCTGAACACCCTGTTGTATACCTCATGGGCAAGATCCACGGATTCCTCTATAGCGTGGATTGTTGGAAGCACCCGCACGCTGACCTGCTTCTCTCTGGCCAACCGCATACCTGCTATCAGGCAGGCACCGAGATAGACCATGTTGCGGTTGATCCTCGGGAGGTGTGCGTCTGGGTCGAATATGAAACGAGTATATAGCGAACAAAAGACGAACCTGTCTTTCTCAATCCGCTTTATACAAGACATACAAAAGTGGCTTTCACCACTGCAGCGGAGAGGAGCCTGCCTTTCTGGCTAACGGCGACATCTTTATTGGAGCGTGCACGAGAACGGCCTTGCAGCAAGCCAGATGTTGAGAGAGGCCGCACAGCAATTTTGGCAAGCCCGCGATCCCTCGACATAAGCCTTGACGTATCAGTGGGATAAACAGTGAAACCAAAACTAGAACATGACTAGGAGAACCCGATGGCTGATTATTTTGCAAGAGTTGAACTGCATGGCGCTCCCTGGCGTGATACAGCTCCGCAGCTTGGCAGCTCTTTGCACCCTTCAAGGATCAAGCCGATTTTTGTTGAGATCGGAGGGCCGCTCTCTTGGCCCTCCACCCAATGGCCATCAAGAGCGAAGTCCAGATCGGAATCTCAGGTCGGCGACGTCGAACTCGCCGAGTTTCAGATCCACTTTGTACGCGGCCGGACGTGAAATGCCGTACTCGTGGCACAAGTCCGTCAGCGACATTTCTCCTTCTGATTGCTCGACAAAAACTGCAAACGTTGATCCATGATCCGACTCTCTTTCCAGGGCATACCGCATCATCGTGCGTAGACCGAAGCTGAGGACCATCGGGGCTCCGCTTCGCTGTAACGGGTGTCTCCGGTCTGTTTGTAACGCAAGTGCGAAGTACACTCAGGAGCTCCGCCCCTCGCGCCCGCAAGAGGTATCCCCAGGCTTCCGCGCTTCGCTTGTGCAGCCCTTCGCCCTTCCACTCTCGCTTCGCTTCGTTCCAAGGGTGGGAGATCCCCCTCCTCTTGCGCTTGCTACCCCCCGCCTTCGCCAGGAGGCGTTCGGCATGTATGTACACGCCGCCGCCCGATTTAAGGGCAAAGGCCAGTGCAACAGCCAGCCCAAGGAGGAGCACCCATGAACACCACCGCCGCAGCCGTCAACAAGTCCATCGCCAACACCAACAAGCAGCAGACCGCGAAAGAAGTAATCGCGGCCAACGTACAAGCCCTGATCGAGCAGTTGGAGGAGGGACACTCCGACGCCCTCGCCGCCTACCTCACCGCGATGGGACGGTTTCACAATTACAGCTTTGGCAACATTCTGGAAATTGCGCGGCAGAAGCCGGACGCAACCCGCGTAGCTGGCCTCTATGCGTGGAACCAGCTTGGCCGCAAGGTCATGAAGGGCGAGCGGGGCATCCGCATTCTCGCTCCCATGATCGGGATTCGCCGGAAGAAGGACGAGGAAGCCGAGAAGGATATCCGCACTCAGAATCAGGCCGTTTTGGTTGGATTCCGGGCCGCCTATGTCTTCGATGTGAGCCAGACCGAAGGAGCGGAACTTCCAGAATTCTCGGAGCGCGTCTCCGGCAGCGCCGGAGAGTACCGCGACCGCCTTGTGGATTTTGTTATCGCTCAGGGCATCGCACTGGAATTTAAAGAGAGCATCGCCCCCGCCCTTGGCATGAGCTACGGCGGTAAGATCGCGTTGCTGCCGGGCCAGTCTTCAGCCGAAGAGTTCTCAACCCTTGTGCATGAACTGGCCCACGAGATGTTGCACAATGCCGAACGCCGCACCGCGACCACCAAGACCGTACGCGAAACAGAGGCTGAGGCAGTGGCCTTTGTAGTCGGAAAGACCATAGGCCTTCAGACGGGCAGAGCATCGGCGGATTACATCCACCTGTATCACGGCAACGCGGCTCTGCTCACCGAAAGTTTGGAAGTGATCCAGAAGACTTCTGCCGTCATTCTCTCCGCAATCGAAAAGCCCGCAGCAGAGACAGCCGAAGAACCGGAGCCGGAACTGGCACAAGCCAGCTAACCGCGACTTTGAAGACGCGGACGGCCCCGCGCCGTCCGCTCAACTTCCCCGCACGTTTCAACCGCTCAAAGGAGAGCAACTCATGAACACGAACACGGCGACTGAATACCGCAACCTCCCCCTTGCTGTCCTCACCGAATCCGTCACCAACCCGCGCCGCATCTTCGAGGATTCCGCTCTCCAGGAACTGGCCGAAAGCATCCGCAGCCAGGGCGTTCTCCCTCCATTACTCGTGCGGCCTCTCACTGATCAGAGCTTCGAGATTGTCGCCGGAGCCAGACGTTATCGCGCCGCACAGATGGCGGAAGCGCCAACCGTTCCCGTCCGCATCGTCAACCTCACCGACGCCGAGGCATTGGAGGCGCAGCTAATCGAAAGTTTGCAGCGCCGCGACGTTCACCCGCTGGAGGAGGCGCAGGGATTAAAAGCCCTGCTCAACTTGGAAGACCCCAAGTACAGCATCGAGCAGATTGCTGCGAAAGTTGGAAAAACACCAGGCCGCTAAGCCGGAGCCGAAACCAGCGATGAAATCAAGGCGAGCCGCTTAACAAGTCCTGAATAGATTGGACCTGCCTCTGGGCAGGTCCATTTTTCTTGGCTCTCACCCGTCTTCCACCCTTCAGGTTGCTTCCGCCTTTCGGTGGAGCGCCCATGTCTTGCCCGCCCCGACGGGTTCCCAGAGACATCTTCATTCGATTGGCGGTTCGATCTCCGAAGAGTCTAGGATCCGCCGTAATTCAGACCTTATAATCCCTTCGTCTCGGGCAGGCTCTCGAAGCAAGCGCTTGCGGGAGTTGTGTGAAAACATTGCGTAATCAAACTCAAAGAGGGTGATTCGGTCTTCTCCAGTTTCGAGCCTGTCATGGTACATGAGATGCTTCCGCGTGTGACAAGCGAGGCAGCTATCTCAACAGGTCACCGTCAACCTTTGGCTTGCAAGGAGCGAGCGTCTTCGCCGTAATGCGAAGGGCGTCCTGAACACTCGCCCCATCAACTCACCTAGTCTCTTTCTTCACCCATAAGAAGAAGCAGACGATAGAACTTGCGAAGCATCTTTGTGTCGGCAGAGTCGAGCATACGCTGAATTCTGGCTTTGATTTCATCAGAACTCTCAGCTAACCCGTCGACGAATAGGAGATCGTCAACCGTAACATCTAGGGCTAAAGCTATTTTCGCAAGTACATCGAAGGGAACGGTTTTAACCCTACCTGTCTCGACCCGGCTGATGTAGTTGTATGCACGCCCGATCCTCTCCGACAACTGCTCCTGCTTGAGTCCCTTGGCATTCCGCAGCAATACCAAGCGAGCACGAAACTGCTTGCCGTCAAGAGGGTGAAGGCTCATGTAGTTTCAGGATCGAGAATGTCGCCTTCGTGCTGAAGTACATAACCAGTACATTTAAATTGACTGGCCGTACCGTTTGGCCGAATATAGGGACATAACGAGGCTAGGAGCCTCCTTTGGGTGATGTCGATCCCTTTCTCTTCATCGCCTGAGCCGTTTCATCCATTGGGAAAGCGAAGAAACGGGAGTTCTTGGTTCTTTCAATGAGAGTCTGTGGCTCGACTCCGACTCCCTTGGCAACACGAAAGATCGTTCTAAGACTTGGACCCTGTATGCCGCGTTCCAGATCACTGATGAATGTCCGGTCCAAGCCCGTGACCTTATATAAGGTCATCTGCGAAATTTTCTTCTTCAAGCGGGCCTTACGCATTTCGTCCCCAAAGGCTCGTTCAACTCCAGCCCGAGGTTGAATTTGTTTGCGTTTAGCCATCACACTTTTTATGGTCAATTCCTGTCGGTGATTGACCAACGGGTAATTACCGACAAGTGTGTGGCTGTACCCTTCTCAGATAAGAACAATGTGATCGCGACCGTCGGGGGCGCTGGATGAGTTCCGAAGCTCTCTCGTTCTTCCCCGATTCGCTAGCGGATGCCAAAAACACCGATGAATCTACATCTGTATTGCCTTTTCATTCTCCGATCAGTTCCCAGAATGAATCGAATGATTCGGTTGCCCCGATCGACAGTTCAGTGCAACAGAGTTCTGATGAAGAGCTGCTGCTTCAAATAAGGAACGGAAACAAAGATGCACTATCTCTTCTGTTCCAGCGACACGGTCGAGCGGTCTTCCACGTCGCGCAACGTATTTTGAAAGATAATTCCGAAGCAGAAGATCTACTTCAAGAGCTCTTCCTCTTCGTCTTTCAAAAAGCACGGTTCTTCGATCCGGCCAAAGGATCAGCAGTATCGTGGATCATCCAGATGACCTATCACCGGGCCATCGATCGCCGGAGATATCTTGGGTCACGCCAGCACTATGGCATGCAGGAGCTGAAAGAAGATTTGCACCCGGCCAGTCGACAAGTGTCGATCAATGAAGTTGTTGCTGGAAGAGAGCTGCTAAGCAAATTTCGCGAGCGGCTGACAGAGGAGCAACGGCAGACGTTGGAGCTTCACTTCTTTGAGGGTTATAGTTTCCAAGAGATCGCGGATAAAACCGGCCAGACCTATGGAAATGTCCGGAATCATTACTACCGGGGCCTGGGACGGCTACGTTCCTTCATCTTCCCGGAAAAAGACGCCTGAAGTGAGAGAAATGGTCCACAATAGCTCCATACGGGAGCTGAGCCAGTGACCCCCCAGTGGCATGACGAGTTCGTTGCTCTCTGTGCCCTCTTTCCCTCCGGAGAGTTGACCGAGGAAGAGTGGGCTCTCCTGCAGGTCCATCTCGCCTACTGTGACTCGTGTCGTGTGGCCTTCGAACAGTACCGGCATTTGGCCAACGATGTGATGCCGGCAGTGGCCGCAAGCGCCTACTTGGAACTGGAGGACAAGCCGGAAGCATCTTCGTTTTCGTTGGAGGCAGCGGAGAAGAGACTCATGAGTGAGTTGGAGTCTGTTTCCCCAAATCAGGCTTCTCGTCGCCGTTCATCCGTCCGGCAGATCACAGCAGCAGCGATCGCGGCTTCTATCGTGGGCTTGGCATGTTTGGTGGGATGGCACCTCAGCCGTTCCCACTCGGCGTCTGAGTCGCAGGGAGCTACCTCGGCGAAGGTTCAACCTCCGTCAGTACCGGCTGTGACTTCGAGCATCCCCAATGATTTGCAGCCCGCGTTGGAACATGCGCAGCATGAAGTTCAAAAACTCCAGCAGCAGCTCAGTGCTGCGGAAGAGCGGTCGCGGCAATCCATTTCCGTTGTAGCCACAATGGAACAACAGTTGCAAACAGAACAGAGCGAGAGGAAGAGGATCAGCGACGAGAGAGATGGGCTCAGCCAACAGCTTGTTGCTGCCCAGACTGAGGCGCAGTCCTGGCGCGAGAAGTCCACAGCGACCAATGCGGTGAGCACGCAACAGGCCGCCCGACTGGTTGCTCTGGAAACCAGACTGCGTGAAGTGAATGCATCGCTGGATGAGAAAGACAAAATGCTGACACTCGATAAAGAGTTCCTTGCGCATGACCGGGAGATCCGCGATCTGATCGGCGCCCGCGATCTTTACATCGCCGACATTTATGATGTCGCGCAAAATGGCAGGACCGCGAAGCCGTTTGGCCGTATCTTCTATACCAAAGACAAATCGCTGGTCTTTTACGGTTATGACCTGGATAAGCAGACCGGCCTCAAGCAGTCCGTTGCGTTTCAGGCGTGGGGAAGCGGCGACGATAAACAAAATGTGAGTCTCGGCCTGTTCTATCAGGACGATACGCATAAGCGATGGGTGTTGCGGTTCAATGACACCAAAACTCTCGCACGCCTCAACATGGTATTTGTCACCGCCGAGCCACGCGGGGGGAGTGCCAAGCCGACGGGCAAGCCGCTCCTGCTGGCCTACTTGCAGATGCAACCGAACCACCCATAGTTCGTCTTATCGAGTGATACAGATTTCGGCGCTCAGCCGTAGACAGGGTGGACCCATTTCATCCTAATATTCCGGAGCACCGTCGCATGAAACGCTTCTTCTGTCTTCTATTCCTTGGTCTGTGGCTATTCCCCTCCGGTGCTCTGTCTCAATCGGCGAACGCTACCATCAGCGGTGGCGTAACCGACTCTTCCGGGAACTTCATTCCCGATGCAGAAGTCGTTATCGCAAATGATTCAACCGGTGTGATCTATTCCTCGAACACAAACGGTTCCGGAATGTACTTCGTTCCCATCCTGCCGCCCGGTCACTATCATGTGCAGGTTTCGAAACGCGGATTCAAGACCATGATCAAGCCCGATGTCGTTCTTAATGTTCAAAGCGCCGTTGCCTTGAACTTTGCTCTTCCCGTGGGAGCGACCTCAGAGAGCATTACTGTCGACGCGGACTCATCCTTTCTCAACACAAGTAATGCTTCTGTCAGCACCGTCGTCGATCGCAAGTTCGTGGAAAACATGCCTTTGAACGGCCGCAGCTTTCAGGACCTGATCTCGATGACGCCGGGAGTGTCGACCCAAAGCCCCCAGACGGTGGCGAGCATTAACAACAACGGCGACTTCAGTGTGAATGGACAGCGCACCGAGTCCAACTATTACTCTGTCGACGGTGTGAGTGCGAATACGAGTTCTGGATTCCCGTCCGGGTATGCTCAGTCGGCGACAGGAGGCACGCTAGCCTCAGCGACCGCACTTGGAACCACCCAATCTCTTCTCTCCGTCGACGCTATGCAGGAGTTCCGCGTCCAGAGTTCGACCTATTCTGCAGAGTTTGGCCGTACGCCCGGTGGACAGTTCTCCCTCGCCTCGCGGGCGGGAACCAACCAGCTTCATGGCAGCCTGTACGAATATCTCCGGAACAATTATTTTGACGCGAACAACTGGTTCAATAACCATTACGGAACCGCTCAACCTGCCCTGCGGCAAAATGATTTTGGCGGAACAGCAGGAGGTCCGGTATTCGTTCCTAAGTTCTACGACGGCCGCAGCCGGTCCTTCTTCTTTGTTTCTTACGAGGGTTTGCGGCTGACCCAGCCGCAGGCCGCGAGTCTTCAATACGTGCCTTCGACGGCCTTGCGTGAGGACGCTCCGGCTAGTTTGCGACCCATCCTGAATGCCTTTCCCACGCCGACGGGAGTAGAAGCGGCCATCCCCTGCAATAACAGCACCTATGCCTGTCCTGCCGGCCAGCCTCTAGGCTCTCCCGTTCCAAGCGGAGTCGCCCCACTGCTACGCTCCTATACTCTGCCAAGCCGCATTGACTCCACCAGTGTTCGGCTCGACCACACCTTGTCGCCCAGACTACAAGCCTTCTTCCGCTTCGGAGATACGCCCAGTGCAACACAGACCAGAACCCTCTCGAACGTCGGAGATGTCACGTCTTCCGTACTGACCTACACCCTCGGTGTGAACAGCCAAATCAGCCACAACGCCAGCAACGAATTGCGTGCCGGGTATTCCTCCAGCCGGTCAGCGATCACCTACTCGCTCGATCCGTTCGGGGGAGCGGTGCCGGTGGACCTCGCACAAGACATGGGTATTGGAGGATATGCCAATTCCTTTCCGACGTTCTACCTCTACATCAACGGCCTGGGCACCGCGTCCATCCAGACGGAATCGGCCCGAAACGAAAGCAGGCAGTGGAATATCGTCGATACGACATCTCTCACCCTCGGGAAACATCAGTTGAGGTTCGGTCTCGACTATAGGCATATTGCTTCGCCCTTGTATCCGACCTCGCCATCCGTCTTCGCTCAGTTTACGAGCAGGGCCTCCGTAGTCGCGAATAGCGCCGCGCTTCTCAGCATTACCAAGTTCAATGGGGCCACCCCTCTGTTCCATGAAACCGGCCTTTATCTTCAAGATGAATGGAGGATTGCGCCAACCTTTTCTCTCTCCCTGGGCGTGCGATGGGAGGTCAATCCGCCGCCGTCCGAGGCAAACGGGAATCTGCCGTATACCCTCTTGGGAGACATCGGAGTTCCAAGCTCCTTGTCGGTCGCGCCCCATGGAACTCCCCTCTGGCGCACCACATTCCATAACTTTGCACCCAGGATTGGGTTCGCCTGGACGGCGCATGATGCCATCGGATGGGCAACGATCATCCGTGCCGGAGGCGGCGTCTTTTTCGATACCAACAATCAATTTGCCACGCAAGGATTCAGAGGCTTGGGTTTCACCGCGGCCAACAATCTGTATAGTGCGCCTCTCCCTGCCACAAGTACGCAGCTCGACTTCAACATCACGCCCGCGGCGCCCTACCGTGGAAGCGCCGTCTACGGATTTCCCGCCCATCTTCAACTCCCGTATACCTTGCAATGGAGTGCCGCTATCGAGCAGGGGTTGGGGCGGTCGCAATCCTTAACTATCTCGTATGTCGCAGCCGCGGGGCGACGGCTCGTCGGAGAACGTCTGCTCATTCCCGGAACGCTCAACCCAAACCTTGCAGCAACGATCTATTACTTCTCCGGTAATCTCACCTCAAATTACCAATCGCTACAGACTAGATTCCAAAGGTCTATCGCGCAGGGCGTTCAGGCGCTTGCGTCCTACACCTGGTCCCATTCGATCGACTACGGATCGACGGGACAATCGTTGCCGTTCAGCCGGGCGTCGTCCGACTATGATCTTCGGAACAATTTTCAGGGTGGTATAAGCTGGGACATCAAACATTCGTACACCTCAGCTTGGACGCGCGCCCTGCTGGACCAATGGAGTCTCGACGGCCGCGTGATCGCTCGATCCGGATTTCCGATTACTCTGACCGGAAATCTGTTCCTCGATCCTCTGGGGAACTACTACTATGGCGGCCTCAATTACAACCCCGGCATACCTGAGTATCTATACGGAGCTCAATATCCCGGAGGCTGGGGGCTGAATCCGGCGGCCTTTCGGTCGAACACGTCGGGAACCTCGAATGGCAACGTACCTCGCAATCACTATCGCGGCTTCGATGCGACCCAGGTCAATACAGCCATACGCCGTGAGTTCAGCCTGCCCGACGGCATGAGAGTCCAGTTCCGCGCGGAAGCCTTCAACCTTCTCAACCATCCCATCTTCGGATACATCGATCCGACCCTCAGCAGTGCGACCTTTGGGCAGGCCACAAAGACGCTCAATCAGAGCCTTGGAACAGTCTCATAGCAATACCAGCAGGGTGGCCCTAGATCCATGCAATTCGCGCTGAAGTTCCTCTTCTAGGAGCTGTCATCGTGAGCTTGGACTTCCACATGCTGCCGAAGACTGCCTTGCCCCTGTTCCTGAGTAATATCCGGCGCATTGCAGCTCTGTTGATCCTTACTAGCGTCTCACTGGTCGCCCAGACAAAGCGTGCCATCACACCTGCCGATTGTGTCCAGGTGCGCTATCTCCCGTCGGAAGACCCATATCGCAGCTCGATCGCAATCAGCCCGAAGGGCGATTGGGTCGCTTATCTATTAAAGGAACCAAATCTACTTACCAATCGGAACGATATCTCTGTAATGGCCAGAAAGCTCTCGGCCTCTCCCCATGTGACAAGTATCCGTCTTGCTGCGGGGCCGGACATATCTCAGCTCACCTGGCTACACAGTGGCACGGACCTGGCGTTCCTTGCACCCTTCCAAGGTTACGTTGCGATTATGAAGGCAAACGTTGCCACGGGGCGCGTGGTCCCTTTGTTCGTAGCGCGGCAGGACATCAGGGAATATACGGTGGACTGGGCGAAGGATGTGATCGCATACGCGACAGACGATTCGATGGAGGCAACTGGACGACTGACCCGCAGTCCGGAGGAGATCGCATCGGGATACCGGATCCCGTATCCCGAGACGACGAATACGGCTCGTAAGAAGCGACGGATATTTATCGTACGGCGGCAACGAAGCGGACGCTGGGGAGAGCCGAAGCCCGTTGCCGTGCGCTCTCCTTTTTCGAATGATCTTCGAGAATCGCTTCCATATCTCTTCCACTTTTCGCTCAGCCTTTCTCCCGACGGCCGCAGGGTTGCGATTACCTACCCAGAGTCGACCGCGGCATTGCCATCATCCTGGCGAGAAGATCCCACGATCCATGCACTCAGTGGCATGGTCCAAGAGCTGTACGTCATGGTTCTTTACGACCCATTGACGAGCCAAACTTCCTATCCCTTCCAGAGCCCTATGGTTTACAGCATTCCTGCATGGCAACGGGACGGCCACACCCTGATCGTGAATGCAGACCCTCCAATCGAAAGCAAATGGCATCGCGAGGAGTTGGGAAAGAACGTCTTCTTCACTCCGCACATGTTCTCCGTTAATGTCGACACTGGAGAAACATTAGAGCTTCTGTCCCATGTCGTAAATATGTATGAAGGTCCACTGATGCTGAACGACGCCGGCGAGGCCGTTGTTCGGAAATCCAGGGACACGGTTGCACGTCTTGTCCAGCATGCGGCGGGGTGGGAAGAGGAGTCTCACTTCCGTATTCCGGTGGATTCTCTTTATCGATTCGCTCAGATTGCCAGCGACGGCGTCTACGTCATTGGGGATAGCCAAGCTACCTCTCGTCCTCCATCTTTATTTCTGTATCGAGTCGGGGACATATCCGTCACCGTTCTCGAAACGCTCAATCCGCAGTTCGATCATCTGACGCTGGCGCCGGTTAAGACGATTTCCTGGACGACATCGACAGGAGCGACAATCCAGGGGCTGCTCTTTGAGCCTCCTAACTACCAGGCGGAGCAGACCTATCCTTTGGTGATTCACACCAAGCTTGAGGTGGGGCAGTTCCTCTGCGATACCGGCGACAGCCATTACCCATCGTTTGCTCCTCAACCTATTGCTAACGCGGGGATGATGTACGTGATCCGCTCATGGCCGGAGGAGAAACGTCCAGGAGACGATGTGGCCTTTTATCCGAAGGGATACCCAGGCGGTCTCGGAGAAGCGGCGTTTCAGATGGATATCTGGGAAAGTGCTGTGAGATCGCTTGCAGCAAAGGGTATGGTTGATCCCCGCAGGGTCGGCATCATCGGGTTCAGCCGGACCGGCTGGTACACGGAGTTCATCCTGGAACATTCCTCCCTTGCGTTCCGTGCGGCAACCATCACCGACAATGTCACTTATAGCCTCGGTGCGTACTGGCTGTTGCGAAATCCAGCTGCGAACCGGGTTGCCGAGTCGATATATGGTGGTCCCCCGTATGGATCCTCATTGAGCAACTGGCAGATGTATTCATCAACCTTCAACGCGAATAAGGTCAAAACGCCGATCTTAATGGAAGAGATGGGATATGGGCAGCCCTACGACAACATCAATGCTCCTCCCCTTGGGCTCGCAATCCATTTTGAGTTGTTCACGGCACTTAATCGTCTCCACCGCCCAGTCGAGATGTACTACTACCCGAACGAAGAGCATCAACCCAATCACCCCAAGGCTCGTTTAGCCACTCTGCAGCGAAATCTGGACTGGTATCGTTTTTGGTTGCAGGGATACGAGCGAACTGACCCAGCAACGGTGATGCAGTACGCTCGCTGGCGGGAATGGAAAGATGCGAACCCTTTTCTGCCGCACCAAAGGTAGGAGACCTTTGGGAAGATTCATGCCCGGCCTCGATAGGAAAGTTTGCTCCTACCGAGGCCGTGCCGATTGCTCGTTGGCTACTCGTCACCCTGATAAGCGGCGACACTGTTCTGCGGCGATTGCGGGTTCTCGGCGTCCATCACGCCGATACCTTTCTGTCCCAGGATGGCGGGAAGCGCATCGAGGGTTGAGAGGATCATTGGTTTCTCGTATTTCATCGTCGTTCTCCTTGTGGGTGCGGATTATCCAGGTAGGTCAAGTGCTAGCAACCAGATCTACGCTGAAACTCGTTGGATCATGGAACGTCTCCGTGGAGCGAAGCCAGAGTTCCATCTCGATGGTTCGAACGATATGTGGCCACCCTTGGACATCGGCGCCCCTCGCGACGATGTCCACGACGGCAAGAAATTCGTCTCTCTTCACCAGTCCAAGGTCTACGAGACGGGAAGAGCGGAACAACGATCCAATGTGTTCGTGAGCTCGCTGGATCGAGAGGAGAGGCGATCGGATCAAAAAGGCCTTGCGCCGCCGCTCCAGAATCTCCACAGGGAGCAGTCCCCGCAGCGCTCGCCGCATCAGGTGCCTGCGTCGTCCGGGAATTGCTAACTGCTCGGAAGGAATGTTTAACAGGAAATCCAGGAGATCCCGATCCAGATAGGGATAGCGGTACTCCCTCCGGAACAGAAACGGGTGCTTCGTATGAGGCATCGACTCCATCACCGCAGCAAGTGTGCTGTCGTTGCTGATCGCTCGTCGCTCACGGGAAGACAGGCGACGCGGCGAACTCTTCGCGCGCTCTTCCTCGTGTTCCTAGCACGGAGCCAGGGAATGGGATGAAGATCGAATCGTCCCTGACCTGGAATAGTTGTTATGCATTGCAAGACATCTCTTAGGGTGTAAATCAGAGGCATTCGTGTGTTGAGCGACCAGGCCGTTGCGGATCGCAGAAAAGTGCGGAACTCTCCTTCAAGCAGAATCTCGGACAGTCCGAGCGGAATGTTCGGGATACCGCCGAGAACCTCGTCTCCGCCTATCCCCGAGAGCACGGCTCGGTATCGAATGCCGCCGATCGTGTCGGCTAGAAGTCGTTCTCGAAGGAGCGTTGTCTGCGTGGCACCGGGAAGCGGATATGGAACGTGGCTCATCTCGAACGATGAGGTCGCATCGGGTAAGCGGACGTGATGTCCTGTCTTTTCCCTTCTGCTCTCCGTGATGGCAACATAGGGTCTCTCATTCCACGATTGCTCTGAGTCGTTGAAATAAGAGACCGTGTCCAACTTCTGAGAGGCAGAGTCGCACGAGGCTCCCCTTAAGGAATCTGCCATGCAGACGATCGAAGTCGAATCGAGGCCACCTGACAACTCAGCCAGGACGCACCGCCCGCCGTCAAGGCGGCGTTGAACAGCGCGACCGAATAACTGTCGAAACTGATCTTCATACTCCACATCAGAGCGATAGAAAATCTTTTGCGGTGCTGTGCTCCTCCAGTGAACATCGTTGGCGATTCCCGACTCGCTGAATCTCAGAAAGCGGGCGGGAGGTACGGCCTTGATAGGCCGATAGGGCGTAGAGGTCCCGACGGGCAGACATCTGATATATCGAGCGGCGTAGGAATGATCCAGCCAATCACCGCAAGCAGAGTATGCAAGTGTTTCTAAAAATGTTGCCCATAGAATGCGATGACCCCGAACCTCGTAATACAACGAGCGGGTTCCGGCATGGTCCCGCGCAAGGTAGAGCGCTCGTTCCTTCGGGCTCCAGATTGCGATCGCCCAATCCCCAATGAATTTCGAGAAACAGTCAGAACCCCACCGTGTGAAAGCTGCGAGCGCGATCCGGGAGTCCGCCGGATTCACTCGTTCGATTCCGAGCAGGGCGCCAAGTTCCACGTGATTGTCCAACCGGCCATCCAGCGTAACCATGTTGCCCAACTCATCGACGAAGGGCTGCGATTCGATGAAACTGCGTTGGTGCGTGCAATAGGGCTGAAATCCCATGCCGATTCTTCCTTGGGCGCGAACAAATGTCCCATCAGGCGCCCAACGCTCGGTAGCCCGTGCCAGGCTCAACAACTCCAACTCCCCGACTACACGACTCTCAACCTCTTGAACTCCGAAGATGATGCTCATAGCTTTCCCTCAATCAGCAGCGCTGGAGTACCGAGTAGATTTCCGATACATACGGCTTGTCATTGACCACATATCCGTCGATCTCGACCCAGGCGTGCGAGCGGAAGGGCAGCAGTTGTGCCCCGATCACTAGCTCTGCCTTCAGACCCTGAGACCGTAGTAGTAGCGTCGCGGCCGCCGACCGCTGAAGGCACATCACCGGTTTGAAATAGAGAACGCAAGCCAGATCGATGGCATGGCACAGCTGCTCGGGCGAATGACAGCGCTCCTTCGTCGTTCGAACAGACCTCTGGAGGACAACCTTGTTCAAGGCGTTGAAGCTGCGGACGCACATCAGGAATTCCAGATAGAGCAACAAAAACCAGCCTTTAATCACCAAGGTCTTCATCGCGGCCTCCAAATCTTACAGAGATGTCCAACTCCCGGCAGAGAAAAGCGATTCGCCTAGAAAGGGCCTCGATGCGGACCGATAGCGGTAGTACCGGAGAATGTCCCCGTGTCTCGCTGTAATCCACGATTACTGGGGAATTCTGTACTCTTCGGTCTTGAAGACGAGCCGCCATCTTTCGAACATGCGCCGGATTGCACCGGTCGTCGTCATCTCCAGAGACAAAGAGAACGGAAGGATAGTTGGTATCATCCTTCACTTGGTGATACGGAGAGTATGCCGACAGAGCGAGAAAATCCTCCAGGCTCTCCACCGTTCCGTATTCCTCGCGCCATTTGGCGGCGTGGTCAAATGATTCATAGCGCACCATGTCAAGCAGAGGAGCAATGCAGAGAACAGCTCGAAAGAGATCGGGGCGTTGTGTCATGGCGGCTCCGACTAGAAGGCCGGCATTTGAGCCGCCAAAGATTCCGAGTCTGCCGGGTTTTGTCACCCCAGTCTCGCAGAGCCAATCAGCAGCGGCAAGAAAATCATCAAAAGAGACCTGACGGTTCCGTCCGCGGGCGGCTTCATGCCAGTTTTTGCCGTACTCTCCTCCGCCTCGGATGCGGCAGACCGCAAAGCAAGCTCCTAGCTCCACCATGATGGTCGCGAGGACCGAAAACTGTGGGGTCATGGAAACCCCGAATCCACCATAAGCTGTCATGACGACCGGGCGGGGAGCACCGAAAGCCTCCGCCGCCACAAGCTCGATCGGGATCTCTTTCCCATCACGTGCAGCATACGTTGTGCGGCGTATGCGATAGCGGGAAGAACTTACGGAAATGCGATTCTGATGCCATAGCCGCGTCGTTCCATCGCTCGGAGAGTATTGAAAAAAAGATGGTGGCTGCGTGAAAGACTCGCAGGTATAGAACAACGCGTCGGCAGTATCACTTCGGGGTGGCGCCAACTGGACGGTACTGTCGTCCGGAATATCCAAGCGGGAGAGATATTCGCCATCAAGGCTCCAGCTTTCAAGCGAAGTCTGCAACTGATGTTGACGGGTGACGAACACTCGGTCATGAACAAGGACGAGTTGGCAGATCATTCCTTCCCGTTTGGAAATGATGGTACGAACTACGTTCCCATTGAGATCGAGTTCTAAGAGCTCGCCCTCCGGCGCCGCATCATACGTGAGCACAAAGAGACGCTGGTTCTTCAAAATCACGCTCATCGGCAGCCTGCAGTTTTCAAAGACCCGCTGCCATTGCGTGGGTTGACGTTGGTCTGCGATCCATAAATCGACTACCTCACCGGTGCCGGCTCTGTGCAGATATAAGACTCCCAGGTGATTGGCTTCACCCGTGAGAATCAAGCGGCTTCCCACGCTCCGCTCAGCCGAAAAACAGATCTGGTCTGGCCTCCGATCGCCTAGGCGGTGAAAGCAGATCGTATGATCTCCGCGTGGCTTAGAATCCTCGTGGCAGTAATAGAATCCTTGGAGCCCCGAGGCGAAGCAGAATCCTCGGGAATATCCGGTCTCGATCTTATCGGAAAGCAACTCCCCCTTCTCCACCGCTACAAGATGGATGCTCTTCTGATCGCCTCCCCCGTTTCTCCGTTCATAGGCCAGCAGTGAAGCATCTGCCGAGATGCGATAAATTCCTACCGCCTCGAACGGATTGAAAGGAGAGGGAGCGACGAGCAGCCGCGGCTCTCTTTCGGATTCGTCATGCAGATAAATGCCGGCCTGCTCGTCGCTTCGTTTGCGCCACCGGTAGAACTGCCGCTCGGCGATCCGGACCGGCTGGTCCTTTGTTTCGCGGTCGAGGTATTGCCTTACATGCGCTCGGATAGCGCCCAGGCCCTCACACGCAGCGAAGTATTGCTTGCAGCGAAGTTGCTGATCTCGAAGCCACTCCTCGGTCTCCGCAAGGCTTCGGTCCTCCAGCCACCGGTATGGGTCTCGGACCGGAAACCCGTGAATCACCTCGACAACTCCAGTTCTGGCGCGAGAAGTCAGTGACATAGTGCCTCCTCAGGCTGCAGAGTCGCCAAGGCCCGATACATCTCGCGGGCAAGGGTGCGCGCATAGGACTGCTGAGGGAATTGGTTTCGTGAGGGAGCCGCCAACCACGAGCCGCGACCGTAGAGGGCTGAGGCTGCGGCAAGAAACCGCATATACCGGAATCCCTCATCGAATTGATTCGCCCCACAGCACGCGACCCATTCTTCACGAAATAAATCTTTCAAGGCCGCGTCAAGGCGATCGCGTTCTAATCCGTCCTCAGCTTGATTGAGCAGCAGCAGATGTTGGAGCGAAGCAAGCGGGATGCCGATGTATGCTTCACTCCAATCGATAAACTGGCAGTTCGTTGCTTCCAAGATATTTCCGGAATTGAGATCGCCGTGCACAATACTTGCCGGAAATCCGAGAGAGTCGAGTCGCTCACAGACACGTTTCAAGTTCGTACACATGAGCTTGAGCGTTCGCGAGTCTAGACGAGGGGCTCTGGTGGACGTTTGAACGCTCATCGCTTCCTCGATGTAATCGAACATCTCTTCCGCGTGGCTTTCCATGACCTCTAGGCGTTGGTCGAACGCCCCAGCCTGTAAGAGCTGGACGCTTCGATCCACCGTCATGATTTGCAGACGGGCAAGCGCCCTCACCGCCTTCTCAAGGGTCGGGCGAGCACGCAGAGCAGAGCGGAGGTTCGGAGCTATAGACCTCCCCTCTCCGGACATGATCCAGGAATTCCATTCCGGCTTGGCTGCCAGCACCGCCGGAATGTAGCCCGATCCTTCTGAACACCGAATGGACAGACTAAAAAGACATTGTGTGATGGAGTATTCGTGGCAGTTGGGTGCACCTGTTGCCTTGAGCCAATAATGGCGGCCATCCTCCATTGGGAAGCGGATGAGCGCAAAGCCGTCACCCGCATTGAATTGATTTATCCTCGTTCTCGATATGAGCTTGCTCTGTGTTGCTGCTTCCACCCAGGCAATCGCCTCATCAATCCAGCCAAGGTGCGAAGGAAGTTTTCCGAGAGAATCGGACAGCAACGTCGCGAGGAGCATCCGCTGCTCTTCTGGTAACTCCGAACTCGACAGCTCCTCCATCCTGGTCTTGATGAACTCTGAGGCTTGAGGAGGCACAAGAAGTTCTACAACGGCATAGTACGGATATCCATTCCGGGACGGAAGAAAATCGACAACGAAGGCATGAAGCTTCCATCTGGAGCGAAGCGCCTTTTGTAGTTGCTGTGCCGGTCGCGTGTGCTGTGGAATCCGAACAGACGGCAATCGGTAACAGCCATGGGCGTCGAGGGCAAGCACCATGTGCGACGCAGGAAGCACCGCGATAACGCGGTACTCGAGACTCTCAACAACGGTATCCTGTACTGTCATGTCCATGCTCTTCGTCAGCTACCGAGGTTGTGTTTCCGATTGAGCGCTTCAAAGAAGTCGCGAACATCGCGCTCGACGGTCTCAAGCTCTTGGCCGGTTTCGCGTGCCAGATGTGAGGCGATGGTTTCGATCGTCTCTCCACGTTCGATTCTTTGCCACACGTAGGCACCCGTCCGATTGAGGGTCGAAATGACACCCCGTTCAACGTCGAGAATGGCAGCACCGTCTTGATTGGCTGCTGTATGAAGGTGAGGGCATTCGTTCGGCATCATGCTTCTCCCGCTATCGGAACTCTCATGTGGTCTCGATCGTGGAGAAGAGCTTAGCCTGAAGGAAGCATCATACGAGGAACAATCGTATGTCTTGGCCAAACTTACTCTCGCCTGTTGCAGTTGCAGGAGTTGATCCGCAGATCAGCGATTCTCGCTCGCGGTGGTGCGCGCTCCTGCTGGCCAAAGTTACACCGGATGCCAATAGAATCACGAAACGCGACGACCACCTACACTGGCACAGCGACTCCCGAGACGAGGTGCAGCTGAGAGAGTTCGTTCTGCGAGAATGTGATCGCTTGACTGTCGCCATCTGACTTGGGCCGGAGGGCATACCGATTTCCTTCGCGCTGCAGATAGCCGCAGAAAATCTCTGCACCTCTGCGAAGTGCGTAGATTGGGCGACTCCAACCGGTCTTCCTGGTCTGCGTTTGCAACTCCGGTATACCGCTTACATTTTCGATCAGCAGGAGCGATCCCGGCCGGATCGAGGGATCGATGCCAGGGATTGCGCCGCCCCGCGGTAGCCGAATGATCCGGTTATCCCAGGATCGCAGCTGCGGAAATTTCATGGACAAGAGAAGCGGCCACTCGACAAAATCCTTTCGCAGCGCTGTCCAGCGCTCTCTTGGGACGGGAGGAACTGCACGGTGTGACAGATCGGACAGGTCTTTCAGATGGCGCGCTCGGAGAAGCGTGTCCAGAGAGTATCGGTCCTGATCGGAAGGAGGGGGACGGCGCCCCCGCAGGGAGTCCGTATATCGTGCCACGTTCGCCAATGCGAGCTGCATGAGTGCATCAACATGAGGCTGTGATGGGGTGGGGTGGCGATAGCGCCGTTCGGTTCGGCCGCTGATCTTCGTGTGGAATACCGCCTCCAGTGTTTCGCGGACACGCGATACGTCTTCTCTCGACCGCTGAAATCGGTCGTGTTTGGCGGCGAAGAGTCGATCCATCGACGTATGTTCCCAGGGCAGGATCAAGGGTGCGCCGTACGGTCCAGAGGGCAGCGGGCCTAGTAATGCATAATCAGGCATTGGGAGAGCAAGCGCAAACATGCGTATTCTTCCCGCGATCCGAACACCACCTGGATATGGAAACTCCTGCGGGCCGGTGTAGGTTCGTTCCGGAACTAACAACAAAAGCTTGGCATGCGTCACAACGCAATGACTGACCCGATATCCATTGCCAAATTGAAGCAGATAGATCGATCGTGGATCTGGATGCCGTCGCTCTTCATCACCGATGGGTTCAACCATCGCGATGGCTCCGGGCGGAAGACTGCTCCCAAGACTATCTTCCGTCCCCACCTGAATATAGAACGTACCCGGCCGTTGCCATTCCTCTCCTTCCAATGCGCGAATCGGAACATGCGTTTGCCATTCAGAAACGAGCTCATGAAGGACCGCATTCCTCGCAAACGCCTCATGGTTTCCAAGCTCTAACGGCAGTTCCACGAGAAGGTCGCGTTCAAAGGGATAGGACTCAATGATCCGGGTACGTCCGCTATTCAAGCGGAAGTCGTATCTCCGGAGCTCTTCCAGGTCGTAACCAAAGACGCGATGTGCTCCATCGAGGGTCAGCGAGAACGTATCCGCAACTTCGAGAACCGTATTGAGCGTAGGATGCGCTTTGATCCGAGACAGATTCGAAAGTAGGTTCTTGGTGACCACTTCCCGCCGCTCTTGGGCGCGACGCTCTTGGTCACTCGATGGCGTGACGTCCCGGAATAGGCCTCGGAGGTGGCCCAATGTGTCAGCGATTTGACTGCGCGGAACCGAGGTGTACACGACGAGCATTCTCCTCAAACGTTCTCTGCATGGGAGTGCAAGGTCTACAAATGACAATACGGAAGAGTGCGCGCCGCCGGAAGCGTCTCGGCTTCTGGGTGGAAAGCATCACTCCTTTCGCACATTGTGGCGCACATCGGTCGCTATATCAATCTGAAGTATGGATGCTTGAATCCTAGTCGAGGACGCGAGGGTGAGAGCTTGCCTGCGGAGACGGTCACTGGTTCGAGCGCACAAACAACTAGTGGCCCACCGAGGCTGCTGTCCAAAGTGCAAATGAGGTGGACGGTGCGATCGGCACTGCCCTCCACCAATAAGGCCGAAGGCTAGGCGGCGTTTTTCTGCGCAGTCGAGTAGCTTCTGAGACGGGCTAACCGAAAGTCGATTCAGTTTCTAGAGTCGCCACTAAACGGAAAGTAAAACGTCACGAAGATACGAAGGCGTCCCTGTACTTCCTAACAGGTTCAGTTCCGATTGCGCTGTTCGCCGCTGGCCATACTCTGGGTTTTCCATGATGTAGGCGACAAACATCAGTCCAACGGATCAGAGCGCAGAGTATTGGATGATCTTGAAAGCTTTCATCCTTGGAGCGCAATCTTCCGGCCATGGCCATGGAATAGATCACCTGAACCCATTCCCCCGTAGATGAACAGCGTCATGATGTAGGCGCGCGATAGGAACCCATCCCGCGACGAAGTAACCCACGATTGAGACCAGCATGAGCCGTGCGATTCGTTCGATCTCTTCTGCAGGTAGAGGTTGTGGCTCGTCCAACTCCGTCGTGAGGTGCAGCGGGGTCTTGCTTTTGTAGTCGGGCCAGGACACATCTTCCAGCAGAACAGGCGAGTCCTCCATTCTCCTAGCGGACGCAGTTCCGGTTCCCGGCCAGTCAAGCCGCGCCGCAGGCTCTCGCCTCACTCCCAAGGCCTCGATCATAATAATAGAATTCGTCTTCTTCCCACAGACTGCAGCTTCTTTGATCCGGAACAGACGGATGCATCCCGAATGGTAAGAAGAACGAACATGACCCACCAGAAGAGCCCGAACATTCCCAGCTCGGCGGCGCCGACGACTACAGGGGTATGGGCGGTGGTGAAGAACTTAGCGATTTAGGGAAAGCTTCCAGCGGCTTACACAGTGAGCGCGCTCAGTCTCGCCGCACCTTCGGTTGCTGCCTTGCTTAACCCTTTCGTTTCTGTCTGATGACCAAACGACAATGTCAATTGTCGTAGGTATCATGGTTTCATGGCCAACGAGCTCATTTTGGCGCCTCCGCCCTCGGAAAGCAGGGAAGGGGAGCCTCTGGTCCTTACCCCGGCCCAGCTTTTGCTGCGGAAGAGGGTACTAGACTCGGTCTCTTCCTCCCACAGCCGGCGGAACTACGCCAAAGCTCTGGATGAGCTCTTCCGGTTCTCTGCCAGCCGACCTCTCTCCCGCGAGCTGCTGCTGGAGTGGAGGGCGTCGATGGAGTCGCTCTCCCCGTCTACTATTAATGTCTGGCTGTCGGCGATGCGGAAGATGGTCGAGGAGGCCAGGCGTGCGGGCGTCATCGGAAAAGAAGAAGCGGCTAATCTGACCGATGTTCCCAACATCAGCCAGAGGGGAACTCGCCTGGGGAACTGGCTGACCCGGGAGCAGGCCAAGGAGCTCCTGGCCATACCCAATCGCTCGATCCTCAAAGGCAAGCGCGACTATGTGATCCTGGCGCTGCTCGTCGGCTGCGCCCTCCGGCGAAACGAGCTGGCCACTCTCGATGTCGAGATCGTCCAGCAGCGGGAGGGTCGCTGGGTCTTGGCTGATCTCGAAGGGAAGGGAAGACGCGTTCGTACCGTCGCCATTCCAATCTGGGTAATGAAGGGGATCAATGCCTGGAGGACCGCGGCCGGCATCGAAGACGGCAGACTGCTTCGTTCGATCTCCAAAGGCGGAAAGATCGGAGACAGTCTGAGCGACTGGGCTGTCTGGTCCGTAGTTGAACAGTCATCGAAGCAGATCGGAATCGAACGCTTTGGAGCCCATGATCTCCGCCGTACCTGCGCCAAGCTGTGCCGCAAGAGCGGCGGGGACCTTGAGCAGATCAAGTTTCTGCTGGGGCACTCTTCGATCCAGACGACGGAGCGGTACCTGGGGTCGGATCAGGAGATCGTTGTGGCGGTGAATGATAATTTGGGATTGTGAATGGTCCCGAGCTGACCGCTGAGGTTTTCATTCTGAGAACGGTATATGGAGGAGAATAGGTTATTGCAATGAATATCGGTCCTCTTCTTCCGGAAAACTATACAGACATCCATGAAGGGATCGTTGAGCTCCTTGGCACAGCTCGTGCTGCTTCGGTCCGCACCTTAAACGCATTGATGACTGCGACCTATTGGGAGATCGGCCGAAGAATTGTTGATTCGGAGCAGGCTGGACAGCAACGCGCAGAGTACGGAGAGGCACTGATCCAGAGGTTGGCTGCTGACCTTACACCGCGTTTTGGTAGGGGATTTGGGTGGCGCAATCTCATGCAAATGCGTGCCTTTTTCATCGCCTGGCCACCGGGGAAGATTTTGCAGACACCGTCTGCAAAATCTGTTGCCTTGCCCGAACTGGCTAAGCAGTTCCCGTTACCCTGGTCAGCTTACGTTCGACTGATTTCTGTCAAGAATCCCGAGGCACGCGTCTTCTACGAGGCGGAAGCTCTGCGTGCTGGCTGGTCCGTTCGACAACTTGATCGTCAAATTAGTAGCCTATTCTACGAAAGAATAGCCTTGTCAAAGAATAAGGCAGCGATGTTGGAAAGGCCGAAACCACCCAGTCAAGCGATGTCGCTAGCCCGGAAGAGGCGATCAAGGATCCGTTTGTCCTCGAGTTCCTCGATCTCAAGGATGAATACTCGGAGTCAGATATGGAGGAGTCGCTGATCAAGCACCTCACTGATTTCATGTTGGAATTGGGAGACGACTTCACCTTCCTCGGCCGCCAACGAAGGCTTCGCATTGATGACACTTGGTTTCGCATTGACTTGATCTTCTTTCACCGCCGCCTCCGCTGTCTCCTTATTGTTGATTTGAAGGTCGGCAAGTTCAGCTACGCTGACGCTGGCCAGATGCACCTCTATCTTAATTACGCCCGAGAGCACTGGATGAAGCCAGGAGAGAATCCCCCGATCGGCCTTATTCTTTGTGCGGAAAGGGGTGCGGCTGAGGCACACTATGCACTCGACAACCTTCCCAACAAGGTACTCGCCGCCGAGTTTCAGACAGTTCTGCCCAACGAAAAGCTCATTGCTGAAGAGCTGGAGCGTTCACGCCGAAAGCTGGAAGAGCGGGCCACATTTTAAAAGGCTAAACTCGACAGCGAACCAACGCTCGTTTGTTAATCGTTCTCATCCCCGAGCAAGTGTTTTGTCTGACAGGCGGAGTGATAGCGAATACCTGGAGCTGCACGCAGCTTTTTCCATCGCCTTGTGCGCGCCAGGAGCAGCGCTCCTCAGAAAGGCTTGGTTTCCTTGCTCAAGCGTGGAGCGCAGAAGAAATTGCTCTGTTGTTAGTAGGGTGGGCGTGGCGGGCGGAATCGACGGTCAGAGGGTGACGGAATAATCTCCCCTCGACATCTCGCATCTTAGAGAGTGGAAAGTCAAAGGCGGAGGTGCTTCCGGTGTGTGGTCGATACGGTCGGCGCGAGGATAAACAGAAGATCGCGAACACTTTCGCGCGAAGCCAGAACCGGCTGAGCTGCCTATGCCGGACTCGGACTACAATATCGCGCCGATAACACACCAGCCATCATTCGTCCAGAGGTCAGGCTTGAGCACGTTTCGGAGCGAGTGTTGAACGTGAAGCGTTTCGGAAGAGTGAAGCCCCATACATCAACTCGCTGTCGCGCTCGCCTGTTTCGTTCGAAGAATACGACTTACGGTGCAACAGCGGGAAAGACATTCTTCCAATCCGCCTTCATATCGATCACGACCCACTGCTTCGCCTTCGCCTCATCTAGGGCCTTGGCCAGCCTTCCTATCTTCGACTCGCGATCGTAGGCATACTCGCGGTCTGCGTCCGTGTGATGCACCAGCACCGCCAAGCGTGCCCCCGGCCCCGCCGCCGCATACTCCAGCATCTGCTGGTCTCCGTCTGAGTTGCCAAACGCCGCGATCGGACGCTTGCCGATAAACCTACCGATATTCACAGGTTTCCCCGGCCCGTCGTCGATCGAGTCCACTTGCGGCAAACGCATCAGCATGCCTTCTTTGAACTCCGTCTTGATCTGCGAACCCACAACCTGCTCGCGCGGGATGCCGTAGGTCTTGTCCGTCCACGGACGCATGAACTCCTGCTCGCCGCCTGAGACGATGAACGTTTTGAAGCCGTTCGACCGCATGTACTTCAGCACCTCCACCATCGGCTGGTAGATGCATTGCGTGTACGGCCGCTTGAACCGCGGATGCTGCGCCACTCCAATCCACGCCGTCACCGTCTTGCCAAAGTCCTCCGTCGTCATTCCCGTATGCGTCACCACCAGGAGCTGCATCAGCCCCTTCTCCCCGCTGGCTGCCATCGCCTTCGCGTCGTGGTTCAGCACCGCCGCGAACGGCTGCTTCGTCTTCCACTCCGGATGATCGGGTGCCATCTGCTGCACACGCTCTAAAGTGAAGATCGCCTCGGTGTAGTTCGGCTGCTCCACCCACAACGTGCCATCGTTGTCGAAGGTGGCTATGCGGTCGCCCTCCGGCACGAAGTTCGGCCCACCCTCCTTCGTCACCTGGCTCACGAAGTCGATGATTGCCTTCTTCGTCGGTCCCTCGTTCCACGACGGTAAGGGATCGGTGCTCACAGCCTCCCTGATCGCCTTCGTGTGGGGCGCCTTCTCGCACCCGGTCAACAGCAAACCGACTCCGACCGCCGCCGCCATCAGCCCCTTCGATCGCATTAACATTCCTTCTCCCTCTCTGAAGTTGTTATTGTCCCGAAGTCATGCCGCCCTTTGCTGCCGTCGCGGCAGCGTTCGCTCCCGCCTCTTTAACGCATCGAAACCCAAGGTGATTTGTGCCGGTGTCCACATCGCCCTTGCCCCGTGTGCCCACCATGTACCGCGAGCAGTATTGATCCGTGCACAGGTACGACCCACCGCGATGCACCTTCTTCTTGTGGTTTCCCGGCTCCGAAGGGTCCCACGCGGTGTTCGGTCCATGCGGATTGCGCGCCACCCCCATTGCGTTCAGCTGCTTGTAGTAGTCCGGACGATACCAGTCTGCCGTCCACTGCCAGACGTTTCCGGCCATGTCATACAGGCCATAGCCGTTGGCGGCATAGTGCCCCACCGGTGCCTCCCCCATGTAGCCGTCCTCCGCGGTATCCGTATCGGGAAAGTGCCCCTCGTACGTGTTCGCCATGAACTTGCCCTTTGGCTTGAACTCGTCTCCCCACACATACGGCTTGCCCGCAAGTCCCCCGCGCGCCGCAAACTCCCACTCCGCCTCGGTCGGCAGGCGCTTGCCCGCCCACTTCGCGTACGCCTGCGCATCCTCATACGCCACCTGAACCACAGGGTAGTTGCCCTTGCCCGCAATGCTCGATTTCGGGCCCTGCGGATGCCGCCAGTTCGCGCCCGGCACATAGGTCCACCACTGGAAATAGTCATTCAGCGGCACCGGGTGGTCCGGTGGCGAGAAGACCACCGACCCCGCCACTAGGTTCTCAGGCGGCGCGCCTGGATAGTCCTCCGGCCTGGGCTTGCGTTCGGCCACCGTCACATATCCTGTCGCCTTCACAAATCTCTCGAACTCCGCGTTCGTCACGTCCGTCCTATCCATGAAGAATCCATCGACATACACGCGATGCACCGGACGCGAGTCCAGCGTCGCCTTCATGCCGACATCATTCATGTCCATTCCCGCAGGCTCCTGCGCCCCCATCGAGAACTCCCCGCCAGAGATCCACGCCATCCCCGACGGGGCCTTCATCGGAGCAGCCGCCGCATTCGCCACCGTAGGCCCGAAGACCACTTTGTTCTCCGCGGGCATCGACTCGTGATGCATCCCGTCGTGGTCCATCGGCGCAGGCGTACTCGAAGCAGGCGCAGACGGTGTATTCGCCGTCGCGGCCACGCCAGGGTCCGTGCCGCTCTGTGCCGCCGCCGGCCCGATCTTCGCCCCGCCCGGCCGCTTCACCACCACCACCGCGGCCGCCACCGCCGCCACCAGTACCAGCCCCACAATCAACGGCGTCTTCGTCGTCGGAGCTTTCTTCACCGAAACCTTCGCCTTCGCCATAACCTCAACTCGTTTCCTTGCCTACCGGTGGAATCTCCCGCCCCCGCCGCCACGATGAAAGTTCTGGAACCGTCCCGACTGCATCTGCCCACGCTGTCGCGCCGCGCTTGAGCGGTCCAGCCCCTGCATCGTCCCATTGCCGTACAGCGACGGTGCACGCGTCTCGGTGCCCAGGTTACCGCCGGCGTTCTGTACATTCTGCCCCGCACTGGGATGATTCTGCTTATAGGTCTGCACGTTCTGCTGCGCATTCGGATGGTTCGTGTTGAGCTTCTGCTGCGCCTGCTGCTTGGCTGCCGAAGTGTCCACCGTGTTCCAGTTTCCGTTGTTGTACTGGCTCCAGCTTCCGTTCCCGTCCTTGCGATAGACATTGCCGTCATTGCCCGCGTACGTGTTATTCGCGCCGCGTACCACCGTGCCATTGGCTCCTCGATAGGCTGTGCCATGCTGCCCGGTCGACGTGCGATAGCCCGCAGCCGTCCCGTTGGCCGTCGTCACATGCCCCGACTGTACCCAGTTGCCGTTACGCGAGGCGACAGACGAGCCCCACTGCGAATAGGCATTATGCCCCTGCGAGGTGGCGGCATATCCGCCCGTCCACGGGTTGTACGCCGAGGCCACCGTCCGGCCGCCATACCATCCCTGCACGCTCGCCGATCGACCGTAACGCCCTGTCGCCGGGTTGTACCACGCCGAGCTGCCCGCCGCTCCATAGGGCCCATACACCGCGCGGCCCCCGGCCCACCCGCCGTTCCAAGGGTTGTAGACATACCCCGCGCCGTACGTCATTGGCCAAGGACGATAGATCGGATACGGTCCTCCCCAGTAGATGTATGGCGGGTAGTACCATCCCGACCCATACACGATCGCAGCGCCCACCGCCGCGCCCAGGATAAACATCCCGAAGTAGCCCGCCGTCGTGCTCGACTCTACCGTCGTCGCCGTCGGGTTCGTCTGCGTCACGTACGTCACGTTGTACACCGGAGAGCTTGGAGGAATCGTGTAGATCTCCTTTGGCACCGAGTCCGCCGTCTTCCACGGCCCGTTCGGCGAACGCGACATGAACCACACCCCCTGGAAGCACAGATAGTAGAGGTCGCCGTCCTTGATCACCTTGTCCTGCGTATTTGTTGCATACTGCAAACTCGTCGGCTCGATCGGCTTGAACTGCGGCGGGCCATCATAGGTCACCTTCGCCTTCGCCTCGACCTCGGCACGGTTCACCGTCACCGTCGTTGGAATCTGCGCCAGCATCACTGCGTCCGCCGCTTGGATCGTCCCGGGCACCGATGCCAATACGCGCCCCTTCTCCGACTCCTCCGGGATCTTTGTAAAGTCCTGCGGCAACCTGTCGCTCGCATACGTCCACGGCCCGTTCAACGTGGTGCCGCTGAACCATCGCCCCGACAGCAGCACGTAGTACAGCTTCGCGGAGTCATCGAGGAAGATATCGTTGTCCGTGTTGGTCACATAGAGCAGCCGCGTCCCCGCAACCCGCGTATACACCGGTGCCCCGCGCAGCTGTAGAAGCTCCGCCGGCGTCTGACTGTAGAAGATGTGCGGCGCCGCATCCGTCCCCTGCGGAGGTACGAACTTCTTCACCTCGTCGAAATTCTCTCCCGCCGGCAGCTTCGCCATGTCCTTCGGCAGTGTCTTCGTCGCCACCCATGGCCCCCCCGGGTTCTTCGACGTCATCCAGAGATTGTTCACCAGAAGGTAGTAGTCGCCCTTTGACTTCTCGAAGAAGAGATCCCAGTTCGTGTTCACCACAAACTGCAGGTCCGTCTTCTCGATCGGCGTCAGCACCGGCTTCCCTTCGACCATCAGCAACACCGCGGGCGAGTCGCTGTAAAAGATGTGCGGCGGATCATTCTTCAGATCCGCCGCTGTCTTATACGGCGTTTGCCCCGCCGTCACATCGGCCATCAGGCGGTCCAGCGCAATCGGCTCCGGTTCACTAGGCGCCGTCGCTCGAAAGGTTACTTCGAGCTGTTTCTCCTGCGTAGCCTCCACACCTGAGAAACGCACGCTGGTGTACTTCAGGTCATGCAGGTAGACCGTCCGTGTCTCCTGGTCCACGGTTGTTCCCGCCTCCATCGACACCACGCCGAGCGCGGGCTTCGCACCCGCCGAGGGCGTCAGCGAGAACGCCATCCGCGCCTTCACCACCTTGTAGTCGTCCCAGCTGTCGACCTGCGGCTGGTAGTAGACCAGCGTCACTCCGTTCTTTGCGATCTGCCGCGGCCATCCCGGATCGCTCTCCGGCTGCCGGGTTATAGGTGCTGGCGCGGCGGAAGTCGCTGGCGCGGTTGCTGCCGTCTGGGCGGTGACTGCTGTGGATGGCCCTATAAGGGAGGCAACGGAAAGTCCTGCTACCAGCCTGCGCAACAAACCTAGCAACATCGCCATTCCTCCGGTCTTTCACCCTGCCATGCACTCGCTCCAGGGCGGGCAAATCATACGCTTATTCCTTCGTTCGCAGAGATCTTCTGCTTAGTGGTGCGACGGAGGAAAGATATTCAGCCATGTCAGCCCGATGGCATACACATCGCCTTGAGTCTTGGACTGCACGGCAAACTGCCTCTCATAACGGAAGCTGAGGCCGAAGTGTTTCATCGGGTTGGTGTATTTGAACTCCGGCCCGATACCGAAAGAGCGGTCGAGAGTTCGCGATCCGAGGATGCTGGCATCCGATCCCGAGTCCTCCGAGAGCTTGTGGTACACATACCCTGCCGCGCCGAGATTGATCTTGTACTGATCGAACCTGTGGCCCAGGCTGTACTCCACGTTCATCATCGGCCCGGCCTTCAGGTCCTGCCCAGTCTTGCTTTGATTGATCTCCCACGTCGAAAGCACCGAGGCGTTCCATAGCTTCTTCTTGTCGAATGAGTAGCTCATACCTGCCTGGATCTGGTGCTCCCAGAAGCCAAGACCCTTGTTCAGCGACTTCGCAGGATCGTAGTCGCCCGTCGGTGCATAGAATCCATAGTTGACCAGGAAGTTTGCCTTCCCCTTCTCCCACCCTAGAACCACCGGCGCAAAGTAGAGGTCCGAGACGCCCGCCTCCTGAACGTTTGTGTTCAACGCATCGAACGCGACGCGCGTATTGACGACCGGGATGATCACCGCAATCCCGTATTCGGCGCCGAGGATCTTCTTGTGCGTAGTCACCTGGTACGCCACATTGTGCGCGACTACGTTCAAATCTGCGTTCAGCAGCGTCTGGCCGCTCGGCCCCTTGAACGAGTTAATCGCATTCACATAGGGCAGGTACGCAACATACACTCCCGGAGGAGCCCCCGACCCGTTGTCCAGCCCCGTAATGCCTTGGAGGTAGTGCCCGTTCTGCTGCGCCTCGATTCGACCTGCAAAGATCAACGATACGATCAATGCGACCAATGACGTCTGCCGACGTCGGAAACTGCCGAATGACATAAACCCAACTCCAAAGTTGGCTGCCGATTTCTGAGTCATCGTGCGTGGCCCTAAAGCAATGCGGTCGAGGACATCGTCCCTGTTCGTATACTTCTTAGAAAAGACGCTGGGATCGAAACAACGGTCAGTTTTTCGAGCAGAAGGCTTTGCTTCCGGCTTGGTGTGTAACTATAGCACGTAGGTTTAATGCGATCGCTTTAGTAGTCTTGGCAGAACTAGGGAGTCTCTTGATGCCAGGTGTACCTGCGCTCCTTTGCCTCTCGGCGCGGACGCGTTTGCCGCCGCCGGTACCGACTGGACCAGCACGACCGGCACCCATTGTCTGCATCCTTACCCCGCTTCTGCTTTTGATGACGCCACTCGCCCGCGCCTCCGGCCGCCCCAAGACGGACGTCGTCATCATGAAGAACGGCGACAGGTTCACCTGCGAGATCAAATCCCTGGAAAAGGGCCAGCTCAACATTAAGCCCGACTACACAAACAGCACCATCGCCCTCGACTGGGAGAAGGTGGACCACGTCGAGAGCAAACAGGGCTTCGTCGTCAGCGATCCCCATGGCAACATCTACTCTGGCAAAATCCAGCACGATCCGAAGACGAAAGACCTCACGATTATCGGCTCCGATACCACGCGCCTGCCCAATGTCGAAGTAGTGCAGGTCGAAGAGCTAGGAGAAGACTTCTGGAAGCGCATGCGCGGCAACATCGACTTCGGAACCAGCTTTGCCCAATCCAACAGCCAGAAGATCCTCTCCCTGCAGGGAGGCCTCGGCTACCAGTCAGAGAAGTACATCGTTTCGCTCAACTCCAACTCGCAGTTCACCAGCCAGCAGCAGGTCAACGACACCAATGAAACCAACATCAAGACTTCCCTCTATAAAGAGCTGAGGCGCTCAAACTGGTACTACGGCGGCATCGCCAACTTTATCTCCTCCACGGCGCAGCAGATCGCACTGCGTTCCACGTACGGCGCTACGCTCAACAAGCGCTTGATGTTCACCAATCGCAGCAACCTCAACGCCGTCGGCGGACTCGCATTCACCACCGAGCGCGACAGCGAAGGCGCTGAGAACTCCGCCCGCAACAATGCCATCGACTCCGCCTTAGCCATCAACTACTCCACCTTCCGCTTCGAGTCCATCACCTTCGACACCGCCTTCTGGCTCTACCCCAGCATCACCTCGCCCGGCCGCGTCCGCTTCACCCTCAACCAGGACGTCTACTACAAATTCCTCGGCGATTTCTACATCCGCATGAGCTTCTACGACAACTACGACAACCAGCCCGTCGTCGGCGCCCCCAGCAACAACGTCGGCGGCTCGACCACGGTAGGCTGGTCGTTCCATTGAGCTGGTCGTTCCATCGCGCTAAGGCTTGTCGTTTGGTTGTGAGCTAAGATAGTCGGCACCTGAACCCAACGTCCACGCCGGGGTACGAATGGCAACGCCAAAGAAAGCACTAGCGAAGACCTCCTCTCCCCGCAACTCAAAACCAGCCTACGCAAAGCGGACGGCGAAAGCCACTGCCCCCGAGCCCCTCATCGCCTTCCACGGCGACCGGCCTTTGGCTGAACGTCGCGACGCCGGCAAGGCATTCCGCAACAAGGTTCCCCGCGAAGCCCACGGCAAGTGGGCCCGCCGCTCCGACTTCCCCGGCGTCGTCGAGATCGTCATGGCCGGCAACAAAGGCCGCCTCGAGAAATATGTTCCTCTGCGGTTAGCCCGCATGGCCGCCTCGCCTTTCGCCTTCTATCGCGGGGCGGCTGCTGTCATGGCGCAAGATCTCGCCCCCACCCCTGTCACCGGTCTTATGGCCCTCATCGACGGCGATGCGCACATCAACAACTTCGGCCTCTACGGCACCCCGCAACGTGACGTCATCTTCGACCTGAACGACTTCGACGAGTCCGTCATCGGCCCCTGGGAATGGGACCTCAAGCGCCTCGTCGCCAGCGTCAACCTGGCTGGACGCGAGAATGGCCTCAACCGCCGAGAGCGCGCCGAGGCCGTCCGCCGATGCGTTCTTGGCTACCGCACAAATCTCAACCGGCTGCAGACCATGGGCGTGCTTGAGACCTGGTACCTTCACGCCTACCCCGGCCGCGCGAATCCCCTGGTGAAGATCGATCCCAAATCCCGCGCTGTCTGGACCAAGGCCGTCGCCAAGGCCGCGCATCAGACCAACCTCTCCCTGCTCGCCAAGGTAGCCGAAAAGGTCGGCGGCCGCTGGCGCTTCCGCGAAGACCCGCCCGTCCTCACCCACGTCGACAACGCTACCCGTAACGCCGTCGAGAAGGCGCTCTTCGACTATGCCGGCACCCTCCACCGCGAACGCAAGTTTATGCTATCCCGCTACCGCATCGCCGACGTTGCTCATCGCATCGTTGGCGTGGGCAGCGTCGGCAACCGCGCCTACCTCGCCCTGCTCTTTGGCAACGGCGACAATGACCCCCTCTTCCTCCAGGTCAAAGAGGCCATCGTCCCCGCCCTCTACCCCTTCGTCGAACACAACGGCCGTGGCGAATTCTCTCACCAGGGCATGCGCATCGTCATCGGGCAGCGCGGTCTTCAGGCCTCTACCGATGTCATGCTTGGATGGACCGAGATTGATGGCCGTCCCTTCTTCGTCCGCCAGATGAAGAACATGAAAGGCTCCATCCCCGTCGAATGGCTCACCGGCGATGCCTTCAACTTCTACGTCTGGGTCTGCGGAGCTCTTCTCGCCCGCGCCCACGCCCGAACCACCGATATCGCTCGCGTCGCCGGATACTGCGGCAGCTCTGCCGTTCTGGACGACGCACTTGCCATCTTCGCTGAGTCCTACGGGGATCAAACCATCCTCGATCATGCTGCCCTCGTCCAGGCCGTCAAGGATGACCCTGCCGTGCAGGCGATGATGGGCAAATAAACTGCAAAACCAAGGGGGAACCGTGGAAGCACGGAACGATACCGTCCCAGTCTCGGGTGTGCTGCCCGACGCCAGCAAAATTCCAAAGGCACCGCCCTTCCTGCTTATGCAGGGCGGTCCGTTCTACCGTATCGAGCGACGCATCGGCATCGTCCGGGAGAACGCTCCTCTCACCAAGCGCCGTGCCGTCATCGCTGCCGCCATCACCTGGCTGCCGCTGCTCGTCTTCACCCTCTTTCGCGATACTGCTCTTGGCAGCGTCCGCATTCCCTTCCTGCACGACTTCAGCGCCTACACCCGCTTCCTGCTCGGCATCCCTCTTCTGCTGCTCGCCGAACTCATCGTCGCCCCCCGTATCGCCGAGGCCGCCGAGCAGTTTCTCCTCACCGGCCTCGTTCTGCCAAAAGACTACAAACGCTTCGACGCTGCGATCGAAAAGGGCCTGCGCCTCCGCGACTCCGTTCTCGCCGAGATCGTGATTCTCTTCATCGCCTACGCCGTCACACTCATCACTTACAGGAATCTCACCGTCCACACTTCTACCTGGTACTCCATGGAGATGCCCGATGGCAGCTTCCAGTTCACCGGCGCAGGATGGTGGCAGCTCCTCATCTGTGTCCCTCTGCTGCAGTTCCTTGTTCTTCGCTGGTGCTGGCGCATCTTTCTCTGGTTCCGCTTCCTCGGCACCGTCAGCAAGCTCGACCTCCGCCTCTTCCCGACGCATCCCGACGAAGCAGGCGGCCTCGGTTTCGTGGGCGAAGCGCAACGCTTCTTCGGCCTTCTTCTCTTCGCCTACTCCTGCTCCATCACCGGCGTCATCGCCAACCAGGTCGTCTACGGCGGCACCCCACTCCAGCACTTCGCGCCCGTTGTTGGCGTGTGGGTCGTCTTTGCCCTGCTGCTCGCCGCCCTGCCGCTCGTCGTCTTTACGCCGAAGCTGCTCGTCACGAAGCGTCGCGGCCTCCATGAATACGGCGCTCTCGCCACCGCGTACACCGGATCCTTTCATCAACGGTGGATCGAAGGCCATAACCCCGAACACGAACGTCTCCTCGGCACCGGCGACATCCAGTCGCTCGCCGATCTCGGGGGCAGCTACGAGATCATCGAGGGCATGATGCCTATCCCCATCGATCCCAAAGCCCTGCTGCAGCTCGTCATCACCGCCTTGCTTCCCATGGTCACCCTCCTGCTCACCGTGATGCCTCTCAAGGAAGTGCTCAAGCTGCTGATGAAGATCGTCGTCTAATCCTGTCCACAAGCCCTGCACCGCCCTGTCGGCGGATGCAATGTCCCTGTCCCGAAGAGAGATAGGTTTCGCAGGACGTGAGTGATTCTGCTGAACTAATCCCGCCCAATCACCCACGCATAGTAAGCATTCCCCGGCTCCGCCGCCTGCACTCGCGCAATCGACCGCCGCCATGCGGCCTCATCCCGGCCATATGCCGCCAGACCCGCCGCGTAAAAATCCATCAGCACTGCGCGCCGCTGCTCGACCTCGGCCCGTAGAGCATCGCCGCCGCCCTCCAGCGGAACATCTGTCTTGAAGGCAAGCATCTCCGGCAGCACCCACGTAATCTCCCCCGGATGCACCCACGGACCGTACTCCACCCGCGGCCTGTCGTCGGTCACCGGCTTCGCACTCGCGGCAAATCTCTCCAGCCCCTCGCGCCCGGTCACCCACGTCGCCAACATTGCCGCAGGCGAGTCGATGCCGACGCTCTTCAGGCTCGCCGCCACCGTATCCGGCGAGAACCTCTCTTCCACCCTGCGCGCATTAATGCGTATCGGGGCGTCTGACCCCACCAGCAGCATCTCGTGCAGCTCCGTCGTCCACAGCGTGGCATACGGAAATGCATCAAGAAAGCTCCGCACCAGTCCGCGCGTCTGCTCCGCATTCTGCGTCGTAATCGGCAGCCACTGCGCGAAAATCCCCTTCGGTGCCAGTCTCTTCCTCGCCAGCTTATAGAACTCCGTCGAGTACAGATTTGCCACGCCCTCGGCCGAAGGCGGCGGCGGCTCCAGGGTGATGATGTCGTACACCTCCGAGCTGCGCATCAACTCCTGTCGCCCGTCCCGCAGACGGATCTCCATCTTCGGGTCGTGCCAGGCATTGTAGTTTTCCGGAAACATCTGCCCCGAGCGCACCACCGCAGGCAGCAACTCCGCAACCACGCGCTTTTCGAGGCCGGGATAACGCAGCGTCTCCCCCGCCGTAATTCCTGTGCCAAACCCCACCACCATTGCCGACTTCGGTTCGCCCTCATGGATCAGCAACGGCACCATCGCCTGCAGCCGCATATACCGCATCGAAGGCATCGCATCGCCCGAGTTCGACACGCCTTGGATAAACAGCCGCCGAAACACGTTGTCCTTCGCCCGCTGCTGCGCGATCGCCACCGTCCCGCCGCGCCCTTCTTCGTAGAACACCAGCTGCCCACCGCCGCGCGTCGCAAGCAGTAGGTTCGCCAGCTTGTCCGCTGGAGTCACCACCGCCAGCGCGATCACCGCCAGCCCCGCACCGGCCACCACAAACTTGCCTGCACGCCCCGAACCCGAGAACGCCGCGATCAGTCCCACCGCTGCCGCCCCAATCGCCAGCAGCGCCAACGTCCGCACCAGCCCCAGCGCCGGAATCAGCGCAAACCCCACCACCAGCGTGCCCACAATGCCGCCCGCCGTGTTCACCGCCACCACGCGGCCCACATCGCGCCCCACGGCACGTGCGCCGACGATCAGCCGCAGCGCCATGGGAAACGCCGCGCCCAGCAGCATCGTCGGGACGAAGACCATGCCCAGCCCTGCCACCGCGAAGCTCGCTATCATGTGCGCCCCCTGGCTCTCCGTCGCGTGCAACACCTGATCTCCTACGGCAAACTGCGCATGCACCACCCACGGCCCCAGCGCCGCGAACTCGAGCATCGCCACCAGACCCGCACCCGCGATCAGCATCCCAAACACGCCCCACGAATCGCGCAGATGGCTGAGCACCCGAGATCCGACCCACGCCCCCATCGCCAGTCCCGCCAGGTACACCGCCAGCACAATCGAAAACGCAAAAGCCCTCGTGCTTACAAACTGCCCGATCGCCTGCGTCCACACCACCTCGTAGCCCAACGCCACCCCGCCGGCAGCGGCATACAACGCCAGCGGCAGCCACGGAGCAGCCTCGCCGTGCGCGCGTTCCGTATCGCGCAAAGTCGGAGTTGCAGAGGCCCAAAGGTTATTTGCTCCTGAATGAGTTACATTCTCTTCGCGACCTGCAAACACCCACACCACGGCAGCCGCCGCAAGATTCAACACCGCGGCCGCAAGCGCCGCACCACGCAATCCAAACCAGGGAATCAGCGCGAAACTCGCCGCCAGCGCGCCAACAATGCCGCCCACCGTGTTCGCGGCATACAGCAGCCCTCCCTCTGAAGCCGCTTCCCCGTCATCCGTGCGCAGAGTGCGCACCGCCACCGGCAGCGTGCCGCCCATGACGAACGCAGGCACACCCACCAGCACAAACGGCAGCAGCCACGCGAGCACGCTCATATGCTCGCGCATCCATACAAATGGCATCGCCGCGTGCGGCAGCACCAGCGTCGCCGCGACCGCCAGTAAAGCAATCCCCACCTCCAGTGCCGCATATAGCTTTGCCGGAGAAGCCACGCGATCGGCCATGCGCCCGAACACCGCGCCGCCCGCTCCCAGCCCGGCAAAGAAAGCGCTCACAGCCACCGTAATCGAGTAGACCTCGACCCCTACCACCAGCGAGAGCTGCCGCACCCACAGCACCTGGTACACCAGCGCCGCCACCCCCGACAACGCCAGCGCCAGCGCAAACACCCTTCTGCCAGCGCCGGCGCGCGCCGCAGAAAGGGAGCCAGCCGCAACGCCCCGGTTACGGGCCTTCGACGAACGCAAAGAGGAGGACGCAGTGCCAGGAGTCAAAGAATTACCACCAGTTCAGGGGACTTGTTGCGCTTCCAGTATCGGCCTGCCGCACCGTTTTATATCTCTGCGGGACCATCTTAGTGTCTCTATGGCCCGCTTTTGGGTTTCTGTGGCCGGATTTAACGTTTCTGTTGCCGGCTTTAACGTTTCTGTGGATAGATCAACGCAAAGATAAACCGCACCGTCGTGGAACTCGCCGTATCCGGCCGCATCGCGTTGTAGTAGTACTGAAAGCCCAGCGTCATCGGCTGCTTCTGAAAGACCAGCGTCCTGCTGATGCCGCCACCCACAGGAACCGTCCACTTCTGCCCCGACGCCGCATCCCAGTTCGCGGTCATACTCGGCGCCGTCGCCAGCGCCCATCCTTTTCCGAAGTTGTAGTTGATAAAGTACTGCCATAAAAACGCGTTCGTTCTCGGCGCTCCGCCCGAGTCCGACATCGGCCAGATCTGCTGAAACAGCGAGCCAATCACCCACGGCCCCGGCATCGACAGCAGCACGGCCGCGAAGCCGCCGCCCCACGTTCCCGTCTTCGCCGGCGAAGCCGTCGCGGTGGGAAACGAGAACGATGGCCCGACGCCGACGATGACCTTGTGCGGTCGCGCCGGAGTGAAATAGGTCTGTTGATTGATATCCCCTACGCCGCTCGAGCTCGTGCCATCGCCCGTGGGGATGCTGTTGATCGGAACGATGGTCCGGCTGATCAGCGTGACCTTATTGTTCAGGTGAATCGGAATCACCGGCTGAAAGTTCAGATTGAAAAACGTCTGGTCCTGATAGGCGCCGCCATTGTTGAAGTTAAACTGGAAGGGGATGGAGACGATATCGCCGACGGGATTCTGTGTCGTCTTCGCCAGGTCCGTTGCGTTCGGTTCCGCCGCAGGTGCACTCTGGGCCTTTGCCGCAGCGCCGGCTGAAGATATCGCAGCAGCAAACACTGCTGCGAGGAAAGGTTGTCTGATCACCTTGGCCTCGAAATGCGACCGGACTCATCATCGATGAATCCGGTCGTTGTTGCGTGCGCTCGATTTAAACGATTCAGGAATGAATCATCTCTTCACTTCTTATGTTGCTGTTCGTACGCCTTCTCTCCCATCTTCACTGCACCTTCAGGATCGATGGTGAAGCTTTGCGGAAGCTGGCTCGGCGGAAACTCCTTGAACGTGTCCATAAACTGCGTCGCCACCATTCCCAACTGGAACAGCAGATACGCGTTGTGGACCCGCCAGTCATTGATCTGATCGGAGGTGAAGTCCGCTCGTTCATAAGGATCGAGTCGCAGATTGTACAGTTGCGGAGTTCGCAGGCAGGTAAGCGGATTCTGCCATACCTGGAATCCTCCGGGCTGCCTTTGTTCGCAGAAGACTGCCTTCCAGTTCTCATGCCGAACGGCAACCAGCAGACCGTCGTCATCGAAGTAGAAAAAGTCCTTGCGAGGAGAAAGTTGTTCCTGGCCCGTCAGGTACGGAAGGATGTTATAGCCGTCCAGATGAACCTTGTGAGCCATTCCGCCCGGACCCGTACCCTTCAACAACTTTTCCTTGATAGTTGTATCTCCTGCTGCAGCAAGGAAGGTTGGGAACCAGTCCAGGCCGGAGACGATCTCGTTCGACCATGTATCAGGCTTGATGTGTCCCGGCCAGCGCACCACTGCAGGAACCCGGAACGCTCCTTCGTAGTTTGAGTCTTTCTCATTACGAAACGGGCTCATCGCCGCGTCCGGCCAGGTGAACATATTCGGCCCGTTGTCAGTCGTGAACAGAACGATGGTGTTTTCCTTGATGCCAAGGTCTTCCACCTTCTTCATCAACTTTCCGACGTTCTGGTCCATCTCCCACATGCCATCGGCATACTCGTATCCTTTGCCAAGACCCGCCTTGCCGATGTAATCCGGCCGTACATGGGTGAAGATATGCATCCGCGTGAAATTCATCCAGGTAAAGAACGGTTTGCCTGCCTTCACCTGCCTGTCCATGAAGTCCATCGCCGCCGTTGTTGTCTCGTCGTCGATCGTCTCCATGCGTTTGATGTTCAACGGGCCCGTGTCCTCGATCTTGCCGTCCGCGAAGGTATGAAGGACCCCGCGTGGAGCATAGACCTTCACGAAGACAGGATCGTTCGATGGCCAGTACGGCATCTCGGGCTCCTGCTCCGCGTTCAGGTGATACAGGTTCCCGAAGAACTCATCGAAGCCATGGTTCGTGGGCAAATACTCGTCCCGATCGCCGAGATGGTTCTTGCCGAACTGACCAGTCGCATATCCCAGCGGCTTGAGCGCTTCGGCGATGGTAATATCTCGCTTCTGTAAACCGATCGTAGCGCCCGGCATACCAACTTTCGAAAGTCCGGTACGGATAGGTGACTGCCCAGTGATAAACGAGGAGCGACCTGCTGTACAGCTGTTCTCCGCGTAGTAGTCGGTGAAGGTCATACCCTCTTCGCCGATCTTGTCGATGTTGGGTGTGTCGTAACCCACCAGCCCATGGCCGTAACGGCTGATGTTTGACTGCCCCACGTCATCGCCAAAGATGACAAGAAAATTCACCTTCTTGGCTTGGCCGCTTGCACTCGGAACTGCCATAGCAGCTGCCGTCGCCAGGCAGAGAAAAAAGATAGCGTACCGCATCGGGTATCTCCCGCGCAGCCGTAACTTCCGCAGCGTAGAAAACATTGAGAACTCCTCTCTCGTTCAACTCCCAAATACCTTCGTATTGAGAAACCGAAAAGGACAGGCAGCCCTTAGTTACGGCTGGCTCTTTTTACTGACGAACGGTTCTCTGTCACCATCCATCGTCCTCGGACGGAGACAGACTTCGTATGTGCCCTACGACTCAGTTCGCAAATTCAAATTCGCAATAAGGTCCGGGAATGACTACAAACGTCAGAAAACAGGAAGGAACCAGAAACCACCTGGGCAGCGATTCTGCCCTGCTTCGCCGGGCAAGTCAAGTCCGGATGCAGGAGGATAGCCAGAATTTATTTGGAAACTTGTCAAGAGGAGATCAGACCTAAACGGCACAATCCACACGATTTAGACTTGCCGATCAGTACGCTTGAGCTTAGTAGAATTAAGACGGGGAAGATGGAAACTTATCCTCTGGGTCCTCACTATGTGAACCTGAACGGGAGTTGCTTGTTTTTGAGGGTAGTCCGAAGCTAAGTTATTTCCTTCGAAGATTTTGCACAAAAAAGGGGGGAGGGGGTACCCGGTTTGGATTCCCTCTGGATTTGCATTCGGTGAGCACCTGGGCTATTGTGGCGATCTCATAAGTCCGGCTGTAAAGCACGTCCGACAAAGTCAAACTTCTGGCCCAGAGAGTTGCCGTGACCGCACGCGATTCGATCCTCCAGCTCCAGAAACAGATCGCCCGGACCGTCCTCGGACAGGAGGCCATGATTGAGCGCCTTCTCATTGGCCTGCTCGCCAACGGCAACCTCCTCGTGGAAGGCCTTCCGGGACTCGCCAAGACCCGCGCCATCAAGAAGCTCTCCGCCTTCCTCGACGCCGGCCTCTCCCGCATCCAGTTCACGCCCGACCTCCTCCCTTCCGACATCACCGGCTCCGAGGTCTACTACGCCGCCGAGGGCAAAGGCGAGTTCCGCTTCCAGCCCGGCCCCGTCTTCAACAATCTCGTCCTCGCCGACGAGATCAACCGCGCCCCCGCCAAAGTGCAGTCCGCGCTGCTCGAAGCCATGGAAGAGCGCCAGGTCACCATCGCCGGAACCACGCACACCCTGCCCGAGCTCTTCCTCGTCATGGCCACCCAAAATCCCATCGAGCAGGAAGGCACCTACCCCCTGCCCGAGGCGCAGCTCGACCGCTTCCTGATGCACGTTTACGTCGATTACCCGGAAGAGAAATCCGAGCGCGACATCATGCTCCTCGTCCGCGGCGAAGAACAGCCCGACGAAAAAGCGGCCGGCGACGCGCCGCACACCGCGCCCGAGAAGGTCGCGCAGCAGGTCATCTTCACCGCCCGCAAAGAGATCCATGCGATCCACATGGCCGAAGCCGTCGAGAGCTACATCGTCGCCCTCGTCCAGGCCACACGAACGCCCGAGCGTTACGACAAAAACCTCCGCAACTGGATCCAGATCGGCGCCAGCCCGCGCGGCACCATCGGCCTCGACAAGTGCTCGCGCGCCTACGCCTGGCTGCACGGCAACGACTTCGTGCGTCCCGACGACGTGCAGGCCATCGCGCACGACGTGCTTCGCCATCGCCTTCTGCTTAGCTACGATGCGCAGGCCGAAGGCATCAAGCCAGACAAGGTCATCGACAGGATCGTGGAACTCGTGGCCATTGCCTAGAGAGCGAACGTATCAAGCAGCCGCCGAAGGAATCGGATGGAACAACGAAGGGATGATGTACCAACGCTGATGCTCTGATGAAACTGGCATCCTGAGCGCAGCAAGTCGAAGAATCTGCATTTTGCCGTACCAGCAACGATCTTCGACACCATGGAAGCAGCCGATCGAGACCGATCGGACAAATCTCGCCGCAGGGGTATGCATGGGAGCCTACGCCGAACTCGACTCGCTCGTCGCACTGGAGTACAAGGCGCGCGGCTTCTCGCTTCGCCACAACCAGCCCGTGCGCAGCCTGCTCTTCGGCCGTCGCGCCTCGCACGTCCGGGGCCGCGGCCTCGACTTCGAGGAGCTACGGAACTATGTCCCCGGCGACGACGTCCGCTCCATCGACTGGCGCGTCACCGCCCGCACGCAGAAGCCCTATCTCCGCGTCTACTCTGAGGAACGCGACCGCCCGACGATGCTCGTCGTCGACCAGCGCATCAACATGTTCTTCGGCAGCCGCCGCAGCATGAAGTCCGTAGTCGCGGCCGAGGTTGCCGCGCTTGCTGCCTGGCGCGTCTTGACTCAGGGCGACCGCGTCGGCGCCTTCGTCTTCAACGACGCCGTCATCGAGCAGGTGCGCATGCATCACAGCCGCTCTACCGTGCTCCGCATCCTCGATCGCATCACCACGCTAAACAAACAGCTTCGCAGCGACCTGACCGTGCCCTCTGCGCCCGAAAAGCTCAACAATGTGCTCGACAAGGTCGCGCGCATCTGCCACCACGAGGCGCTCATCCTCATCGCCAGTGACTTCGAAGGCGCCGACGCGAAGACACGTGACCTTCTGCTGCACCTCTCGCAGTCCAACGACGTGATCTGCGCGCTGGCCTACGATCCGCTCGCCGTGCAGGCACTCACCTCGGAGCAGCTCGTCGTCTCGAACGCAACGCTGCAGGTCGAGCTGCGGCTCGGCGAACAGAAGGTTCGCGAGGGCCTGCGCTCCGCCTCCGACAAGCGCCTGCGAAACGTGCTCTCCTGGCAGGACGAGCTCAACATCCCTGTGCTCCCGCTCTCTACTGCCGACGACGTCCCCCAGCAGGTGCGCCATCTGCTCGGCCACATCGCCGCCCGTGGAAGGCGTATATGAGAGCGCCCCTCGACAGCCTGCACAATTTCTATCAGCCTCCGCCGCCCTCGTGGCGTCCGCAGACCATTGGCTGGTACGCCGTTTTCGGTATCATCGCGCTTCTCCTGCTGTGGCTGGCCGTCCGCCTCCTTCGACGCTGGCGCGAAAACCGCTACCGCCGCGAGGCGTTAAGCGAGCTCGCAACTGTCGATGTCACCCAGCTCTCCGCGCTGCTCAAACGCACTGCGCTCTCCGCATGGCCTCGCGAAGAGGTCGCCGCACTCAGCGGCCCTGCATGGCTCAGGTTCCTCGACGGCACCGTGCACGCGCCGCTCTTCGAAAACGCGCCAGAGAATTGCATCGAAGAGATCGCCTTCTCCGCACCGCCGCTCTCGAGCGAAGACGAGGTCGCGCTGCGCAATGCCGCAGGCGCGTGGATCAAACATCACAAGCCGCCGCGCCAACCTAGGAGGCCGCATGTATCGACTTGAGCATCCGTGGCTGCTCGCGCTTCTGCCGTTGCCGTTGCTCATCTATTGGCTACTGCCTGCGTATAAGGAAGAGCAATCCTCGCTGCGACTGACCTTCTTCGACTACTTCACGACATCGCTTGGTCTCACCCCACAGCACCAGGCCGTCATTCTGCGCACCAACTGGCTGGAGAAGATCGTAGCGCCGCTCTGCTGGGTGCTCGTCGTTCTGGCGTTGGCACGGCCGCAGTTCATTGAGCCGCCTATCCAGAAGATTGAACCCGGCCGCGACCTCATGCTCGCGCTCGACATCTCGCAGTCCATGGAGACACCTGACTTTCGCATGCCCGATAACAAACGCATGCGCCGCGTCGACGCGGTGAAGCAGGTCGTCGCTGACTTCATCCGCCGCCGCCAGCACGATCAGATCGGCCTCATAGTCTTCGGCCAGGCAGCCTATCCGGTTACGCCGTTCACGCTCGACCATGACGCTGCTCTGAAGATGCTGGGCGAGATCGACGCCGGGATGGCAGGCCCTCAGACAATGATTGGCGACGCCATCGGCCTGGCCATCAAGCAATTCAACGCGAGCGCGGCCAAGCAGCGCGTGCTCATCCTGCTCACCGACGGAAACGACACCGGCAGCCGCATGCCGCCGCGCCGCGCCGCCGAGATCGCGAAGCAGAACAACATCACCATTCACGTCATCGGGCTCGGTGATCCGCGCGCCACCGGCGAGGACAAGGTTGACTACGCCGCGCTCAAGCAGATCGCGAACACCACGAGAGGACAGGTCTTCCAAGGCGAGAACCGCGTCGAGCTGGAGAAAGCTTACGGCACGCTCGACAGGATCACGCCGCAGAACTTCAAGACGCTCAGCTACCAGCCGCGCCGTGAGCTTTACATGTTCCCGCTCGGCGCCGCGCTTGTACTGCTAGTCGGTTACAACCTGCTGATGCTCATCATCGGCCTCGTTCTACAACTGGTGCGCCGCAGCCGCGGCGAAACAGCCCCTGGCAAAGATTCCAAGAAATCCGATGTCCTGAAGGTGCACGTATGACGCTGCGAGAGTGGTGGGACGCGGTGCATTTTCTGCGACCGCACTGGCTGTGGATGATATTCGCCGTGCCCGTCTTCTACCTCTCGCTGGCGATCCGCGACAACGCACGCGCCCGCTGGCAGCGCTACATCGATGCCGACCTTCTCGACCACCTCATCGTCAAGCGTCGCCGCCGCTGGCGCTTTCGCCCCGTGCACCTGCTCTCGCTGCTCATCCTCATCGGCTCCATCGCGGTCGCCGGGCCGGCCTGGCTGCGCGAGCAGCCACCCTTCACTGAGGACAAGGCGCCGCTCGTCATCGCACTCGACCTCTCGCCGACGATGAACGCCATCGACCTCAACCCGACGCGCCTGGAGCGTGTGAAGCTCAAGCTGCGCGACCTCATCGGGAAGCGCAACGGCGGACGCACCGCGCTCTTCGTCTACGCCGGCACAACCCACATGGTACTTCCTTTCACCACCGACACTTCGCTCTTCGACGTCTATCTGGACTCGCTCTCGACCAGTCTGATGCCGCGCACAGGCAAGGACACCGCGAGGGCGCTCGACGCTATCGAAAGCTTCCTCACGGACGAGACGGTTCCCGGCACCGTCCTCTTCGTCACCGACGGCATCGAGCCTGCCGCGATGCCCGCATTGCAGAAGTTCACTGCCAGACAGGACCAGCCTGACGACATCCTCGTGCTCGGCGTCGGCACCAGTGTGGGCGGCCCGGTGCGGCTCGGCTCCAACCGCTTCCTCGAAGAGAACGGCCGTCGCGTCTTCACGAAGCTCGATGTTAGCGCGATGCGTGATTTGAGCAAGTACCGCATCGACGCCACCACGCTGACGCTCGACGACGACGACATACGGTGGATCCAGCGCCGGGTGCAACATCACCTGCAGGCGATTCAGCAGAAGGACGCAAAGACGCGCTGGATCGACGAGGGCTACTGGCTCACCATCCCCGTCGCCGCACTCGGCATCTTCTGGTTCAACAAGGGCTGGACCATCCGCTGGACCTCAACCGCGCTCGCCGTCGCCTTTGTGCTTCCTCCGCAGATCGGCCCAACGTACGCCGTCGGTCTGCCGTCGATTCTTGCCAGTTTTTCCTGGCTCGATCTATGGATGACACCCGACCAGCAGGGCCGTTACTACTTCCAAAAGGGCGACTACAAGAAGGCCGCAGAAGAGTTTGAAGACCCGTTATGGCGCGGTCTCGCCTCGGCACGTGCAGGCGACAATGCCGCCGCGCTCAATGCCTTCGCACTCAGCGACACTGCCGAGGCCTGGTACAACCAAGGTAACTCGCTCGCGCGCATGGGCAAGTATCCCGAGGCCGTCACCGCGTACCGACAGTCGCTCGCGCGTCGTCCGAACTGGAACGACGCCGAAGCCAATCTCACATTGGTGCAGTCGCTGATCCCGAAGCCCACGGCGCACAAGAAAGACAAGCAGGAGCCACAGGAAGAGGCTCTTGATCTTCCGCCTGACCAGACCAAGTTTGACGATAAGGGCAAGCAGGGCAAGACGACGCGCATGAACGTGAAGCCCGAGACCGTGGCTGACATCTGGATGCGCAACATTCAGACCACGCCCGCCGACTTTCTGCGTCGCCGCTTCGCGATTCAGGACGCAAAGGCGGGCCATCGATGAAACGACTCGTCGCGGTGCTGGTTTTGTTCACAGCACTGCGTGCGTTCGCGCAAGCTCCTGTCATTCGCGCGCACCTCGAGCCTGCGAGCAACATCATGGTGGGCCAGCCGGTGCGGCTCGTCGTCTCCGTCTTCGTGCCGAACTACTTCACCGGCTCGCCGGAGTTCCCCGAGTTCGAGATCGAGAACGCCATCGTCGTGCTGCCGCAGGACCGCCCCCAAAACTCCAACACGCAGATCGGCAGTACGACCTACTTCGGCATCACGCAGACTTACATCATCTACCCGCAGCAGGCGGGGGAATTTCCCATACCTCCAGCGAAGATCTCTGTACCCTACGCCATCGCACCGCCGAAGAGCATCATCGCTGAAGCCGCTCTGCCCCCGCTCAGCTTTCACGCCGACGTGCCCGCCACCGCGCGCCAGCTGCCGTACTTCCTTCCCACCACGCGGCTCACCATGACTGAGCACTGGTCGCGTCCGCTGAAGGGTCTCCGCACCGGCGATACGGTGGAGCGCACCATCACCATCACCACGTCGAAGATGCAGGCGATGCTGATTCCGCCGCTCGAGCTCGAGCAGCCCGACGGCATGCGCATCTACAGCGGCGAGCCCACGGTACGGGATCAGAAGACCTCGCGCGGCGACTTTGTCTATGGCCAGCGCATCCAGACCGCGAAGTACTTCATTCAGAAGCCCGGCAACTACACCCTTCCGCCGATCGAGCTCAAGTGGTGGAACCTCTCGACACGCAAACTGGAAATCGCTGTGCTGTCCGAGACGAAGTTCACCGCTGTTGTGAACCCGGACTATAAGGCCGAGCTTCCACCACCGCCAGAGGCCGCATTCACGGCGCCTGCCCCGCGTAACCATCCTTGGCCACGCTACCGTGGGCGCGCCAGGCTCGTTCTGCAAATCGCTCTGTTCATCGCGTTCTTGTTGATGCTGGTGCGCCTTGGGCGGCAGATGTTGCCGCATATCGTTGCATGGCTGAAGCGACGCCGCAATTCCGAGGCCGCATGCTTTCGCGCACTCGAGCATGCCGCACACGCAAACGATTCGCACGGTGCCTACGCCCGCCTGCTGCGCTGGTCTGCGATGACCTACCCCGGCATGTCGCTCAGGGAAGTGGCAAACGTTTCGTCCGATGCCGCGCTCAGCCACGAGATCGATAGCCTCACCGCGTCGATCTACTCCGCCAAGGGCAGCGCAACATGGAATGGCCCACAGCTCGCTGCACTGTTGCAACAGCTCAGGAGCCGGAGCGCGAAGCACAGGCACGCCGACACCTCAAGCCACCTGCAGTCGCTCAATCCTGAACCTCCGCGCGCATCCAGGATCTCGCTCTGACTAAACTCTGCCTTGCATTTCGTTACGTTTGGGCGCGCCTACGATTTTGCACCGCGGCTCTCGAAGCTCGCGAGCAAACCACCAACGATGCAGTCGCTCACGAGGCACGAGCCGTGCGTTAGTTGAGCGGAAACGCGAGAGTCGGTGTTGGGTCTACCCAAACGATACGTAACAGGCTATTGGCAAATCGCGTAACGGATGGGTTGGAAATGCCTTTATGAAACGTATAATGGCCCGGGTTTTAGAGCCTATTGTTACAAAAAAGACGAAGAGACCTGCGAAAGTGGCTAAGGCGTCGACAGGGAAGTGCGTCGGTCACATCCGCTTGAGCACGCTCCATCAACGCGAGGACCGTCAACTTGAGGGCGTTTCTCTGGACCGTCGTTTTATCGATCGCGTTTCAGGAAAAGATATAAAGCGCCCCCAGCTCACGGCGCTGTTGTCGTTCGTCCGTGAGGGAGACACGGTTGTGTGTCAATGGACCGCCTAGGCCGCAACTTGGACGATTTACGCAAGTTGGTTTTCGGCCTGACGGAGCGCGGGGTACGCGTCGAATTTCGGCAAGAAGATCTTTCCTTCACTGGGGACGAATCGCCGATGGCTAATTTGCTCCTAAGTGTTATGGGCGCGATTGCTGAGTTTGAGCGGCAATTGATTCGAGAGCGTCAGCGAGAGGGAATTGCGCTGGCGAAAGGACGAGGAGTATATAAGGGCAGACCAGCAATGCTGAACACGGACGTTGTTGCTTCGCTCGTACACAGGCTTGAGTCCGGAGATAAACCTTCGGATCTGGCCCGAGAGTTTGGGATCTCGCGGATGACGCTGCACCGCTGTCGAGCGAAAGCGGCCGGGATTAAACCATGAGGAAACCTAGGCAGATCGCGATGCACTGTCCGTGTGGGAACCCGATGATTTGATTGCCGGTGGCGATGGCGCGAACAAGGCCGCGTTCCGTGGCTTCATCCAGCGACTTCCATTCGGAGCCTTTGCTGACGCTGAGGCCGATCTGCTGGAAGGAATTGATCAGACCGTTGGTGGTATCCGCCGAGACCGGGAGCCAGCGATGCATCCAGTGGCCGAGAGAATCGAAGAACTGGAGCCCTTGCGGGGCTTCGCTGGTATAGAGCGGTACAGAAGGCTCCGGATGCAGGCGCTTTGCCCTTGTAGCCCGGCGGAAGGAAGAGATGTTTACCGCCCTTCCCGGCGTCCGGGCCAGGAATCCCCAAGGTCCGCTACGTAGCGTTGATTCATGTCGTTCGCCACGCCCATGATGAGGCCGGGAGGGATCTCAACGACGATCGGGCCTTGGGAGACATCGATGTTCGCTCCCGAGTACGGCGTGTCCGAGTTCGGCGTAAAGACGACCTGGTAGGGACTGCCGTTCATGAGCACGAATGATCTATTTGTGACCATGCCTGCCCGCGCATTGCCCTCCCAGATGGCTAACATGGAAAGCGTGGGGTAGAAGAATTTATAGGCTTGAATCGCCGTATTGAGATCCGCGTCGTCATATCCCTTTGTCGCCGTGTCGGCAGGCGGATAGCCGCGTTCGAAGGTGGAGGCAGCATCTGTGGTTTGGGTCGTCGATGCATGTTTCGGCTGCTCACAGCCGATGATGAGAAGGCCTAGGACGAAGGTTGTGGCTGTGATCTTCAAAGCTCCGCGCTTCATTGCTATCTCCTAAGAACGCGCTGTTACTTCTTCTTGCCGATTGGAAACTGCAGATTGAGGCCAGCGAAGACGTGGAATTGAGGCTGGCCCGTTCCGTCGTGAGCCACGGAGAATTGCGGCTCAGCAAAGGCGTTGATGGTGGTTCCTCTGTGCAGCAGCCATACCTTACCTGCGCCGATGCCCAGAGGCACGACGAAGTGGCTCTGCGCAAAGTCAAAGTTCATCGTTGCAGTGGAGCGGAGATACCACGCTCGGGGCAGGATGTAGATGACGAGTGGCTGGACCTGCATGTTGTGCTGCGTGGTTCGGGAACTGTCTCCGGCAAAGGAGTGTTGCCAGGTGACGAGCGCCCTCCCGATGCCCCATTTGCGTGGAGCGATCGCGAGCGTGGCGAAGCCTGCCTGGTACTTGCCGGTTCCGGTGAGCGTCTCGCTGCCGGTGGGAAAGGTGAATTGTGGACCGACGGCAACCTCCACCTTTGCCTTTTGAGTACGAAGGGGAAGAGGTCGATGATGTTGAGGTCTCCTATGCCGAGGACGGAGCCGCCCTTGCCGTCGGGAGAGTTGACGATGGAGGGCATGGTGAAGCGGAAGAGCTGGCCCGTTCCACCGAGCTTGTGCGGGATGAGGCCGCGAAGCAGGAAGGCATTCGAGCCTGGAGATAGATCGTAGAGCTGAGGGCCAGCTTGATCATGGAAGTTGACTGTAATCTTAGGCGTCAGTGGATTGTTAGCTGCATTCACATCGGAAGCATTCGGCTTTTGGGCGCTAGCCGAGCTCCCTAAGGTTGCTGGCAGAAGGGCACAACCTAGAAAAAGAGTAACGAAACGACGATAGGCCATAAGCTCATATCCCGAGGCTTAGAATTACCGAGCATTCTTCCCGTTCTTCTAATCTGGATAGAGTGAATCAACCAACAAGAATTGCCAAGAAAAGTCACGCGCTAAAGTGGTGAGTCAATATAGCACCAGGTCGTTTGCAGCTAGCTCAAGGCACGATGGTAGACATGGGAAACGGAGCAGTTTTGCCAAACCTTCGCGCCACCAGTTCGATTGGACGTAAATGATCGTTATTATCTGCGATAAACTAACATTAGTTTATCGCAGGTTACATCCAAGAGATCCACGATTTCGGGAGCATCCGATGCCGCAACAGTCGCCAGTCTAACGCTTACTCTGCCGGCTTTGCCTTCGTCGAAGATGGATCGCAATTGTTCCAGGCTGTTCATCTGCAGCCTGTAGCTGTAGGGATTCAAGCTCAAGAACTCGATTGCAAATTCTTCTTAGGATAAGCAGTAGGACTCAGAAGACGAGTGCAACACCCGCCATTGGGCCATTCCAAGGCCTCCTCGGCAACTACACAGCTCCGGCCCCCTCGCAGCGCGCTATGGAATGTTCAATTGGTGTGCGATCGCGGGATGAAGAGACCGCTCCGTCCGAACTCATCCTGCGACGGAAGCGGCCTGAGGAGAGGGGCCTCGCTATCTCGCATTCTAAGGATGGACGCTTTACGTCCATCGGCTTTGAAGCGGATGAACTACGGCTAATGGCATTGGGCGTTTCGGATAAAACATCGAGTATCGCAGAGGACAATGATTCTTCGGCCTGAAAGATAGTCTCATATAGCAAAGAAGCCGGGAACAATGCGCATCTGCCATCCTCGAACTGATGAACAGGCGGTTCCTTATCCTCTCCGCGGTGACGATGATGGGTTCTGTTCGAAGGTCCATCCAGCATTCTTTCCCACTATCAAGTCGCAAGGCTGCCGGCGATCAAACAAAGTCGCCATTGGAATAAATAATTTATTGCACGATTACACGATGTGGCACTTGCAAGACCTTAACCAGACCACAACGGTACGTGATGCCATTCCTGATCTCTAGCCCTAGGAACCGGTTGCAGATAAGATGAGAGCTCATCTGAAGGGCAACGAGCGGTTGAGATCTTCATTAAAGCCAAACAGCAGGTGAAAGGCAGACATGCTCTGCAATCTCGCTATACGCCGGAGCCGCCAGATGGGCAATGAACCGTACAGCCTTCGTATCACCGGCAAGACCTCGCTTGGCCCTTCCGGCACGGGAGGGGCAGATCTCATCGAATCACTGAATGCCGATACGGTGCGGAGTACGTTGCAGGACCTGGGCATGACGGGGGACGTGCTCGCCGCTGCCGATGCAGTCATCAACGACCCTCGACACGCGGACCGCTTCATCTCCATCGCCGAGGCGGTGCAGATTCCTTTCGATGTGTTGGAGCGAGCACATGTTAACCTCTTCGACTGAACGCGACCGCCCTCGAAACCGCGAGCAAACCGAATCCAACGATGCGGTTGCTCACGATCCCCGAGCCGGGTAGGTCTATGCTTGCCTTGAACCTAAACGTAGAGCGTCCGATTGTCCATCATCATCTTCTTTGGTCAACATCTGGCCTGTGATCATGTCGACGGCCTTCTGAGCTGCTGCGGCTGCCTGAATAACCATCCGGTTGTCCTGCCTCAAAGCGGCGATCCAATGCTGTAGATATGCGGTGGTGTTCTGTTCGGTGTGTTCGGTTTCGATGCCTGCGATTGCAGAGAGAAAAGCGGCCCCAGTCTCTGCGATGAGCTCTTCCTTGCTGTAAAGCTCGTCCCCGAAGCGTTCTCCAAAAGCCCGGGCAAGGCGGGACTCATGACCGGTGCTGTGAATCAGTTCGTGAAAGAGGGTCTTGTAGTAGTGGGCGCCGCCAACAAAGCGAAAGCGAGCCGGGAGATGTACGGAATCGGTGCTCGGCCGGTAATAGGCGCGGCTTTCTGACCGGATCTCAGTCCGGATCGTGGGGCGCCCGGCCCAATTGCTCACCATGGCTTCGCAAGAAACATCCAGTTCGGCCTCGGTCAGCGCGGGTTCTTCGATCAGCGGTACGTTGAGACCGTCGCACTGCTCCACGTTGAAGACGCTGTACGAGGTCAGCATGAAAAGCAAGCGCTTGCTGTCGCTAACTTTTTCCTCGGTTGGCTGTCCGGTCTCGTCGCCCTTCAACATTGGCTTGTAGAACACAATGCGCTCGCTGCGCTCACCCTTCCGTACAGTGCCTCCGAGCTCCTGGGCCTGCTTGAACGTCAGCCAGAATGGCGAGCTGTACTCGGAACCCCAGAGCAGCATGATGTTGATACCGCGGTAGGGCTTACCGGTATGGAAGTTGCGTGGGAAGACTCCGCCTGCGAACTTCGGCGACTTCCACGGCTTCTCCCAGGGAATCACACCCCTTTCGAGGTTGGCGATGATGCGGTCGGTTACGGTCTGATATGTGTTGAGCCTATCGCTGTTCGGCTTTTGCATGGGAGTTCTCCTGTCCTGAAATGGCCTTGCTGTGTTTGCTTACAAACACGCCTTGGCCCTGGCCCACGCCAGCGGAGGCGGCAAGTGTCAAGAGGACGGGTTCCTTACCCGAAATGAAATGGCGGGCGCCACAGGCGGTCTGCACAAGCGCAGCGCGGAAGATTAGGGTGCCTCTTGCGCGCGCCAGAGGCAGAGCCTCTCAGCAATGTTTGGTTTCCTTGTTCATGCACGGTACCTCAGCGAAGTTTTTGGCTTCTTTGATTCGCTCGGTGCATATGAATTGCGTTCAGGGTTCGCGTTCGATTTGGCCGTGGCCTCGCGGGTAGAAACATCCTGCGCCGTGCAAGCAGGAGGACCCATACAAGCGGACTTCTGAGGGACGATCAGGCTTAACTTCCGTACTGATCGTCGATGAGTGACTCGGCGATTTAGCGAAACCCCAGTGTGCATCGACTCAGCTATTCCTTCATGGCGTCGGATAGGCTGGCGGTGTTGCAGTCTTGTTGCTATTGATTTCGAGCAAAAAGTTCGCTTGGCATTTTTTCGAGGATGTGTGAATTTGGGCGAAGTCCCGAGTCCCCCTGAGGCCCGCGAAAAAGGGGTCGAGATCAACGGCGGGGTAGGAGCAGTACCCACCTCTGACTGCCTGCCGCAGCAATTCCAAAGACGCGTTTAGTTTGCCGCAATAGGCCAGGTGAGATGCGGCAAAGTACTTGGTTTCCGGATCATCGGCAGGAACAAGCCGATCCGCAACTTTGTCGATCTCCGCTGATGGTCGATGCTCAGCGCAAGCAAGCAACATATCGAAGCTCTGCCATTGCGGAATCCCAGCCGGACCCAGGCGCACAGCCTCCTCGATTTTCCCCTCGCGTAACAAGATGTGAATAGAAAGAGCCTTCCGCCAGTTCGATCCCTCTGAATCGAGGCGAACAAAATCCATAGCGCGGCTGTAGTCGCCCGCCAGCAGGAAGACCACCGCGCAGGAACGCAGTCCGGAACTTTGCGTGTGAGGCTCAAGGAGAAAGGCAATATCGCATTGCGTCGCTGCTTTGTCCAGCAAGCCCGCGTATCGCAGCACGTAACTGAGGGAGTAGTGCGCATCCGCGCTGTCGGGCCGGCGGCGCATCAGGTCCTGCGCTTCATGCAGAGCCTTCGTCAGCTCGCCGCGCTCTGTGTGAAGAGCTACCAAACCGGCGCTCGCCGGAAGATAGTTAGGATCAAGAGACCGGGAGCGTTCCAAAGCGGCTTCAAAGCGGTCCATCGTCTTACTCTTGCCGCTCGCGTACCGGCTCTCCACATAGTATCTCCTGCTCAGCATCAGCCACGCTGGAGCAAACGAGCGATCGAGTTCGACCGATCGCTCCAGCATCCGGCTCGCTCTCTGGCTTGGCTCCGGATCGTAAGGCAACGAGAGACTCTGCAGATAGAGAGTGTATGCTTCATTGTTCGTTGGTCTTGATTCCGCGCGCGGAGCGGTAGCAGGCGCTCCCAGCGCCGTTGCAAGCTCCCCTCGGATCTTCATAAGGATCTCGTCGCGCATCGCAAGCATGTCACCGGCCGGCGCCGTCAAGGTGTTCCGCCACAGCAAGCGCCCGTCGTCTACTTTGATTGCTTCCACCGAGACGTGGAGCAGCTGTCCTTCCTTGATGAAGTGCCCCGTCACAACACTCGAAACATGCAAACGCCTGCCCGCGCTCACCAGATCGGCTTCAGCTACAAGAGTTTTGCTGGTCGTCGTGGCAGGCCGAACCGAAAGCGAACCCACGTTGCTCAGTTCGGTGGCGACCTCGTCGGCCAGGGCAATACTCAGGAAGTCGAGGCTGGGATCCGATCCGGCATTCTGCAGCGGCAGCACCGCCACAGAACCTTCATCGGTCTTGGGCAAAAATGAGCGCTGCCTGCTGAGCGCGAAAGCAAGCACGCATAGCACGGCTATACCGGCCGCAACGAATCTCAATCGCCACATTCGGTCAAGAACACTGGCAGGCGAGGCAAGAGTGGGAGACTCAACGGTAGAGGGCGCAATTCCGTGATCCTCATCCTGCTTTCCTTCATGAGTCGAGGGTCGCTCTGCCGTCGCCGGCCTGGAGTCAACCGGAACGCCCAAGCGATATCCCACGCGGGCTACGGTGAGTACTATGCGGGCGTCCTCGTCGTTCAGGGCCTTGCGTAGTTTGGAAACGGCTGTAGCGATCGAGCCATCCACCACCATCACGCCGGGCCACACGGAGTCGAGAAGTCGCTGCTTCGTGACTACCTGACCAGCGTCGAGAAGGAGCTGGCGAAGAACCTCCAACGGCTTCGTTTCGACCTCGACCAAGCGGCCATCGACCCGTAACTGGAGCCGAAGTTCGTCGAACTCGCAGTTCCCAAATGTCCAGATGAGGGCCGAGGGGCGCGATTGCTGTTGCAAGGACATACAGTTACAGGCCTTTAGAGTTCTTTAGAGCCGCTTCAGGACTTCATTCACCTTCCTCGTTGAGACTGCCTTCACTTGAACGCAGTAGAGGAGGGGTACTGATGGTACGTGGAAAGATCTTACGCGATACGACGCTAGGTGCGGGGCTCATCGCAGTGGATGGAGAGCAATACGCCTTTACGCTCGAAGGAATCTGGAAGTCTCAGGATCCGCCCACCCCCGGCATGAGCGTCGACGTGGAGTTGAGTAGCAACGGAGAAGTAATTGCGGTCTCCAGCGTTCCCGAGTCGCAAATTGCCCGGGAGCAGGCAGAACTTGTTCTCGCGGCCGCCCGTAAAAAAGGCGGCAAGTTCGCATCCGGCGCTGTCGAGCGCTTCGGAATGCCCAGCCTGATCGCCGCAGGAGTTTTGTTTCTAGGCTGGTTCGTTTTGTCCGCCGCGTCCATCCAAACTCCCCTCGGAAGCCTCAATTTCACTTTCTGGCAGTTGCTTGGATTACTCAATTCCAACAGCCCTCTCGAGGCAGCAATGCAAGGCAGCCGCGGAGGAGGCGGCAGCGGCATCTACGGTCTAATGGCCATCGCCGCATTCATAGGTCCGTTTGTTTCCTTTGCGTGGAAGGACAAGAGAGCTCCCCTCGCAGGTCTCCTGCCCCTCGTCTTCATGGCCCTCATTGGATTGCTGATACGGAACAGCCTTAATAGGATGGCCGGAGCCGGCGCAGTCGGAGGAGCTTTCGACGAGCTGATGGACCAGGGTAGCCAGGAATTGATGAAGGCGATCTCCATCGGTACAGGCGTTTATCTCTCATCCATCGCCAGCGGTTACTTCGCCTGGTCGGCAATCAGAGAAACCCTGGTGAAGAACGCCTGAGTATTTGCTCCAGCGTAGACACCTCTCTCCAATTCCGCACACGGATTCTCTTTTCAACTGGAGTAAACAATGGTCTCACGTACTCTCGTCCCCAATTCTGTTCGGCTTCTGTGCTTAGCTCTCCTGGTCTGGTTCACGCCCGGCGGAATAAGTTCCGCCCAAACCCAGGCCCGTCAACCGCTTTCCGCAAAGCCGCTGGCCTATCTTCAAAAGCAGCTCGGTCAGGAACCTTACGATCTCTTGAAGTCCCAGCCGCTCCAGCGAAGACTTATTGCCCTGCTAGGGCCGGAGTACAAAAGCCTCGTTGCCAATCTCAACCCCGCGACGGAGCTTGAGGAAGAGAATGGCGTGCTCCATACCGAAGGCAACGCGCCCCATCGCGGGGGCGAGGAAGAGGCCATTCTGCTCATTGATATCGAAAACGACACGATTGAAGTCTTTCTTCGTCACAAGGAAACAACCGTGCTGGCGTGGGCTGAGCATGGACGCACCGTCGCACTCCCTCATGAAGCGATGGACAGGATGAAACGATGGCCTCAAGCCGCGGTAGTCAAGGCGCTGGGAGATCTGCAGCGAAGTTCCGCTCGCGCGTCGGCTTCTGCTTCCGGCTCCAAGTCTGCCATTCCGGAGTCGACTCTCGCAGCATCGGCACCCGGAACCGCGAGCCTCTGCGCTCCTGCAACACCCTGCTATGAGACCGGCAGCTTCTCCGCTACCGTCAATGACTTCCGCACCAGCAGCGCTGGTCGATTCAAAGTTCTCACGGTCAATCTCCGCATCACCAGCAAGGTCCATCGGGCGCTCATGCTCGGAATCGTGCAGGGCTCCGGACTCGGTATCGACGATCGAGGCAATCGGTATGTCATCGAGAATGTGAATAGCGTCCATGGAATGGGCGTAATCACCTCATCCTCCAGTGTCGATACAAAATTCACACTGGAGCCCGGCGAGAGCGGCGACGCGCGCATCGAGATGGTGCTGGGAATGGACCACAACATCATTTACGGCACCTCGTTCACCATCAGCATGACTCTACGCGAGATCGAGAGTCTCGGTGCCACTCAGTTGCGTCTGGGACGCGAGCACGAGATCCGCTTTACTCAACTGGTGAATGGTCTCGAGCCCCGTCCCATATCTGCTCCCGCAATCACCGGAAATCTCCCTCTAACCGCTGCTTCCGCGCCCGAAAGCAGGGCGGCGATCCCGGCTGCCACGCCCATGACCGACGCATGCGCCGGCACGCAGCGCTGTTACTCCTCCGGCCCTGTTGTCGCGACCATCGCTCAGATCACTGCGAGTTCAGTCGGGAACTTCAAAGACCACGTGCTGCGCTTGGAGGTAAAGTTTCGCAATCTGTCCGACCGGCCCATCATTCTCGCCTACGCGTCGGGCACCTCCACCGCCTTGGACAATCTCGGCAACGCCTACACCTGGGGGCACGCGGGTACGCATGACGTGAGCGCGCAAGGGATCGGGCTTACCACGAGCTCCAGCGCGGACCCAAGATTTATCCTCCAGCCAGGCGAGACCCGCAACGCCACCTTTCAGGTCATCCGCTACCGTCCCGGAAACGCGCCGCTCGGCACGTCCTACACCTATAACGTGACAATCCAGCAGCTTGAAATCCTGCCTAGCGAGCAAATCCGCACAGTGCGCGAATACAGCATGAACTTCGCGAACCTTAATGCGGGAGGCATGCCCCACGTGCAGGAAATCAATGATTCGGTCAAGAAATTGACGGACATCTTTGGAAGAAAGAGGAAGGAGGGACCCTGGTAATGGAAGGTGGGCAGAGCAGGTGCCAGCTGACGGAAAGCGTGCGCTCCCATTTTGAGACGTCACGAAAAGCCCGCTGAGCTCTTAGCGGGCGAGAACAGGCCGATGCACTTATTGAAGGGCGTCGTTTCGCTTTCTGTGAATCAGAAGACTTTTCAAGGACACATAACGTTCATCAAGTCTTGACGGAACACTCGCCAACGTAAGTCGCGATTCTTTTCCACCACTCACGGAGCAAGAGTTCCATCATCACGAGTAACTATAACTGGCTCAAGACGAGCTAGTTGGGCGGCAGAAACTGACCTAAATCATCGAAAGGATACGCAGTGCCTGAGACTTTCCTATCCGCGCTGAAGGTCCTTGTTGCATGAGGCAACGCGCGTGGGTAACCGCCTTGAGCTAACTCGGACTGAGTTCGCGATCCTGGAATGTCTCGTGCGATCAGCTGGGCGCGTCGTGCCGAGAAGTCGCATCATTGAAGTCGTCTGGGAAGATCGTGATGTAAGTGAGAACAATCTCGATGTCTTCATTCGGTTTCTACGCACCAAACTGGATCAGCCTGGCATGTCACGCCTTCTCCATACAGAACGGGGGCTGGGATACAGCATTCGGGAAGGACTGAGTTGAAGCGCCAGCTCCGAGAGGGCCGATGAGTGATCGTCGACCTCGTCGGTAAGGGAGGACGGGTTCGGACGGTGGCTGTTCCGACCTGGGTAAAGAAAGGGAATCGATGCCTGGATGGCTGCGGCCAAGGTGGAAGAAGGGCGACTGCTGCGACCGCTTTCAAAGTCTGGCAAAATCCTCGGAAGTAAACTGGGAGACTGGGCCATCTGGTCAATAGTTGAACAGTCATCGAAGCAAATCGGAATCGAGCACTTCGGCGCACATGATCTTCGCCGTACCTGTGCCAAGCTGTGCCGTAAGAATGGTGGAGATCTGGAGCAGATCAAGTTTTTGCTCGGCCATTCTTCGATCCAAACGACGGAACGCTATCTCGGAGCGGAGCAGGAGATTGTGGTCGCCGTGAATGACAAGCTGGGATTGTGAAATGGTACTCCAGCGCCTCATAGGAATCAGTGGCGTACCAAAGTTGCGATATTGATTAACGCAACTTTGTCGCAAGGGATCTGTCAGCGTTTGGTAAGACGAATCGGCCGGGCTTATGGAAGAAGAATTGCCGCCAATACTCTCAGTACCGGGCTGAATCTGCGTGTGGAGCAAAGATCGAAGTGGCTCACCGCAGTCGCGGTCGTCCGGCTGTCCGTCCGGGTCTCGGAAGCTTCGTAGATCTTCTTAAGGTTGTTTTGGTAGCAATTGAGTTGGAGCGGTAGCAGGTTCAGGCGACTCTGAATTGACATCGGTTGTGAGCCCTCCGGCGACGAGTGGCACGGGCCCTTTCAGTAGAGGATCATTCGTTCGTTCCATCCAATTCTGCAGAGTGGCACGCATCTGCTTCAGCGTCGCTGCATGGCTCGGATCGTGGAGCAAGTTATTGTGCTCGCCAGTATCGAAGATCAGGTCATATAACTCTTCCGTTTGTTGCAAAGGAGCTGTTTTCCAGCCGCTTTTGAGCCAAAGCGTTTTGCTCGGGCCATTGTCGCAGTTGGGAAGCACGACGGTAGTGCGCCCGTCATAATGACGGATGTATTTGTAGCGGTGCGTACGCACACATCGCTTGGGTTCGTATGCGGCGTGATAGGTCACCTCGGAAAAGACTTCGGTATTAACCTCAGCCTGTTTGCCTTCGAGAATGGCGAGGAAGGATTTGCCCTGAACCCAGGACGGAATCTCCATGTCGAAAAACTCGCAGAGAGTGGGGTAGACGTCGATGTTGGAGAGCATGGCGTCGCAGACCTTAGGACCTTTGAAGACGCCGGGGCCGCGCATGATGCAGGAGATGGCCATGCCGGTATCACGGAGGTTGCACTTCATGTCGGGAAAGGAGATGCCGTGGTCGGTGGTGCTAAGCACGAGAGTGTTCTCTGCAAGGCCAGCCTCATCCAGCGCATCGAGGACCATGCCGATACCGCGGTCGAGCTGACGTGCGCTCTGGTGGTAGCCAGCCATGTCGTAACGCGTCTCAGGCGTGTCGGCGATAGGCGGAGGCGGAAGGATATAGTCGGTGCTGTCTGTGGGGGTGGGATATTCGCGGTGAGTCTCGAAGAAGCCGACGTCGAGGAAGAAAGGTTTGGTCGGCTTGCTGCGAAGGAACTCGACGGCATGTGGAGCGACGACGCTGGCGGTAGTGTTTTTCTGGGTATAGACCTCGTCGTAGCCGATACTATGCGGATCTTTGGCGATGTGCTGCAGGCCGGCAAGGACGGTGTGATAGCCCTTTGACTTGAGGCGATAGAGGATGTGCTGCTGATAATCATTGAGCGACCATCCTCGATGGGCGAGGCCGAGCATGCCGGCGGTGTGCGGAGACTGGCCGGTGAGCAGAGCGGCGCGGCTGGGAGAGCAGGTTGGCGCGGCGGAAAACATCTGACGGAAGAGAATTCCTCCACGAGCGAGCCGCATGAGGTTCGGCGTAGGGACGCCATGACCGTACGGGCTCAGGTAGCGGCCGGAATCATGCGAGTGGATGTAGATCAGGTTGACGGCGTCAGACTGTTGGCGCGACTGCGCGGACGATGTTGCCGCGGCGAGCAACGCGCCTGTTCCCTTTAGAAAACCGCGACGTGTAGTTCCTGTTTCCGGCACCGGCGACTCCTTCTCTGCTCATCTTTATTGAAATACTTGTTTTGCGATGCCGGTAAACGGGTCAGCGTCGCGGCTGAAAACTCAAGATCTAGCTAGAAGTCGATCTTTGCAGCGAGCTGCAAGACGCGCGGCGACTGTGTGGAATTAATCACTCCCGCTTGTGCCGTGCCTATCGTGGCGTTCGGGTTATTAAAGTTTGCTCGATTGAAGGTGTTAAACGATTCGCCGCGAAGCGTGAAGGCATAGCGTTCGGTAATGTGAAAGCGCTTCTCGAGTGTGAGGTCTACATTGAAGTATCCAGGGCCTTCGAGGATACCTGTTCCCGAGTTGCCAAAGGTGTAGACTGCCGGTGCCACGAATGCCGACGTATCGAACCACTTGGTGATGGATCTTCCGCTGCTCAGTTTTCCACTTGCAATTCGATTGGGGCGTTGCGTTCCACCTCCGGAGGAGTTGGAGACGTTCGTGCCGTAGAAGACGGTGAAGGGAGAGCCGGAGTGGAGCGACCAGACTCCGCTGAAGTCCCATCCACCGAGAACCGTGGACGTAACTCCGCTGTTGAGATATTTGCGTCCCTTGCCGAAGGGCAGTTCGTAGACGTGATTGAAGACCAGGGTGTGTGTGAGGTCGTCGGCCATGCGTCCGTAGTTGCAGCGCAGGCAGCGTGCGTCCTGAATGTCGTTATTGCCGCTGCCGTTGGGATTTCCGAAGGTGGAGAGATATTTGCTGTAGGTGTAGGAGAGGCCAAAGTTGAAGCCGCTGGACATGCGTTTTTCGACGTGGACCTGAAGGCTGTTGTAGTTGGAATCGGCTGCGGCGGTACGATAGGCGACGTTCACCAGATTGGGATTGATGGTGTTGTAGGGACGCCGTGTGGCGACGGCCGTGGGGCCTGGAACAGCCTGGTTGAGGTTGAGCGAGTTGATGAGCAGGTGCTGTGTGCGCGTGCCGACGTAGTTGACCTCGGCGATAAGGTCGTTGCGCAACTCTCGCTGGACTCCGGCGCTGTACTGAAAGACGCCTGTCTGCCGCGTGTTGATGTCCCAGGCGGTGGGACTTCCAACAGAGATGGCGGCAATGTTGTTTGGATCTGGCGCTACCGGGGTGGGGAAGCCATCGCTGAGCAGGGTGACTGGTGGAACCGCTGAGCTGGTCGCGACGACTTGCGAAAAGTAGTAGGGCAGGTTCTTGTACATCTGCGCGCCGCCTACTAGTGTGTCGACATAGGAGGCCCCAAAACCTGCACGGAGCACGGTCTTTCTGGAAGCTCCGATGCTGTAGGAGAGACCGGCACGGGGAGCGAAGGTGTTGTAGTCGATGTTGCGGAGCCGGCGGCTGTTGCCGTTGAGTCCAGCGACCATCAGCAGTCCAGTCTGGATATTGAGATTAGCCCAATGGTTGTTGACTTCATAAGGGGGCGCGCTGATCTCGTAGCGGGCCCCGTACTCGAGCGTGAGGCGATCGGTGACGCGCCAGGTATCCTGGATGTAGGGAGCGAGCTGGAAGCTGCGCATACCGAAGTTGCCGACCAGGATGTTGCGGGTGGCAGCGTCGGTTGCTCCCAGGGCGTAGTCGGCGAGGGCGGTTGTTGTTGTGGTGGCGCCGATCTGGCGAGTGAACTGTCCATTGAAGTCGTAGGTTCCGCGAGTGGGAAATGCCGAGAAACCGTTGAAGCGATGGCGCAAGAAGAGCATGCCTGCCTTGATGGTGTGAGAGCCAGCGGTGCGAGTAATGTCGCCATCGTACTGAAAGGTGGTCACGTGGGCGATTTCGGGCCACGAAGTGGAGTCGCCCAGGGAGGAAATACCGCTGATAGTAAAGGCGGGAAGGCCTCCGGAGTTCTGGTTGTAGTTGATACCCGGGATTCCGATGGCGGTGGCTGAGGCGAAGCTCGCGCCGGTGGGGATGGCCTCAGAATTCCAGCGGATAATGGCGGCGCGGCCCTGAATGAGGGTTTGGGCACCGATAACTTTGGTGTAGCTGAGAGTTCCAGAGTGGGCGAAAGCCTCGAAAGACGCCGCGGCGTTGGCCGTGGTGCTCGCGACGTACGGCCCGATAGTGAAAGGCGGATTGGCTACCGTAAGAACTGATCCAGGTGCGACCTGGTTGGTGCGGTCGTAGGAGTATTTGAAGAAGAGACGGTCTGCCTTGGACAGGTTCTGATCGATGCGAACGTCGAACTGGTTGGTTTGCTGGGTGGTGACAGGGGAGATGGTGTAGTTGTTGGTCGCGTTTGCGTTGGTGGGTGCGGGCAAAAGGCTGAAGAGCTTGGCCGAAGGCCCATTGAGCAGGGTTGTGGGAATCTGGTTGCCCGGGAAGGCAGCTCTTGTGGTCACTCCGCCAACCCTTGTAGTGGAGAAGGGATTGTAGATCTGCGTTCCAAGACCGGCGAAGTTGCCAGTTGCCACCATCTGCCGCTGCGCCAGTGTAGGTATGGTCGAGGTGACAGTGTTGCCGATGGATTGGCGGATACCCTGGTAGTCGGCGAAGAAGAAGGTCTTATCGCGGAAGATCGGGCCTCCAAGCATTCCGCCGAAGACATTTCGTCGATAAGGAGCACGCTTAACATTGGCCTGGTTGGCGAAGTAGGTGTTCGCGTTCATCACATCGTTGCGGAGAAACTCCCAGACGCGGCCGTGAAAGCCGTTCGAGCCGGAGCGTGTGGTGACGGTGGTGATGGCTCCGGCAGCCTCGCCGTACTCGGCGGTGTAGCTGCTGGTGAGGACGCGATACTCCTGGATGCTATCGACGATGGGAACGAGGACGAGGGTGTTCAGCCACTGGTTGCGATCGTAGATGCCGTCAATCAGGTAGCCGTTTGCAGCGGCGAGGGATCCGTTGACGGAATAGTTGGCTCCTCCTCGGAGCGAGTAAACGCTACCGCCCTCGGAGAGGTTGGAGGCCGAGCCAACGTGGGCTCCAGGGGTGAGCAGAACGAGGTCGGTAAAGTTTCGGGTGGAGAGAGGAAGCGCGACCATTTGTTTGCTGTCGACAAGGGAGGAGACGGTTCCGGACTGGGACTGGAGTAGGGAAGCGGCTTCTGTGACGGTGATCGTCTCGGACGTGGCGCCGATAGTGAGCGGGAGGTCGACGGAGACTGTGCTGGCGGAGCTTACAGTGACACCGCTGCGCTCCAGACGCTGGAACCCAGTCGCTTCGACGCGCAGGGTGTACGGCCCGGCAGGCAGACCAGGAACGCTGTACTCGCCGCGCTCATTGGATTGGACGGTTCGCTGTTGCCCGGTGGCCGTACTGGTGAGGACGACATTGGCGTTGACTACCCCGGCTCCAGAAGGGTCCGTGATCAGACCGGCGAGGGTGCCAGACTCCTGGGCAAAGAGCGGAGCCGCTCCAAGAAGGAAAACTACCAACAAAAAAATATGTCTCTTCATTACGTGTCCTCATGAGAGCGTCTAGAGCATGTTTCGCAGCCGAGATATGTGCGTTGGAACGCCGCTGAGCTTTATAGCTCCGCTACACGCAGGTAGCAAGCTATACACAAAACTTCGCACTACAAATTTGAAAAGAAGGCGTATTCAGACCGCGTCTATCAGCAACAACAGAGCGAAAGCTGCCGCGTTGCAGGACACCGCAAAGTAGCGGGGAGACACACTGCAAGTGACAAGGTCTTACGCATGCCCCTATGATGCCAGAACGGAAGAGATGCGACAAATAACATTCTTCTCGCAGTGAAAGACAGAATGGTTTGATCTTTGAAGAGGATGGCATGAATCGTCGCACCGCCCTGCAGAATGGCATGATTCTCGCGGCATCGGCTGCCGTGAGGCGATCGGGAATCGCGCAACTTGCTGCGACAAAACGCCCTAATGTACTGCTGATCATGGCCGATCAGCATAAACGCAGCTGCATGGGAGCTTATGGCGACAAGGTCGCGCGCACGCCCCATCTGGACGCGCTGGCCGCCAAGAGCGTGCGTTTTACCGCCGCCTACTGCGCCAACCCGGTCTGCACGCCCTCGCGCGCTTCTCTAATGACGGGCCTCTACAGCCACAATCACGAGGCGCAGGACAACGCGCATCCCTACGATACGAAGCATAAGACGATGGCTCACCACTTCGGTGCGGCGGGGTACAACACGGCTCTGATCGGCAAGATGCACTGGGTTGATGCGCAGTCGCACGGCTTCGACTACCGGCTGGAATTCAATGACTGGTTTCAGTATCTCGGGCCGAAGACGGCGATCTATGCCGATGAACTGGGGCGGCCCAACTCCGGCTCGGGACAGCCGGAGATCGATGACTTGTGGCGCGAAGAGGGTGATCCGTGGAAGAACGCCCGGCATAAGGACGAACGGGAGGGATCGGTGCATGTAGGCAAGGTCTCGCTTCTCGATGAAAAAGATCACTTCGATTCGTTCGTCGCTCGAGAGTCGATTCGCTACCTCCGAAGGCATCGCGAGGAGGACGGGCCCTTCTTCCTGGTGAGCTCGTTTTTGAAGCCGCACGATCCCTTTATGCCGGCACAACGCTTTGCAGACATGTTCAAGGCTGAGGAGATGAAGCTTCCGCCGAGCTGGGGAAAGGCCAACCTGGCGACGCTTCCGAAGGAGGTTGTCGAATCGATCCGATACAACGGACCGACGCCGGAGCTTCGCGATGAAGCTCAAGCGAAGCAGCATATGGCATACTACTACGCCAACCTTGCGCAGATGGATGATTGCGTAGGGCAGCTTCTGAGCGCGCTCAAGGAGACGGGCGGCGATCGCGATACGATCATCGTCTACACTTCCGACCACGGCGAGATGCTCGGCGATCTTGGTTTATGGCAAAAGTTTCAATTCTATGAAGGATCCTGCGGTGTTCCGCTGCTGATTCATCTGCCAAATGGGGGCGGTGGAGTGGCATCAATGCCGCTCAGCCAAGTTTCTCTGAGCGCGACTCTGACGGAGCTATGCGGAGTGCGGCAGATTCAGCCGAACGACGGCAAGAGCTTTGCGCCAATAGTTAGAGATCCTGGCACCCACATGGCCTTGGGGCCGGTGTTTGCCGAGTACGCACTCGGCACGGCACACGCGAAATACATGGCACGTGATGGCGACTGGAAATATACCTTGTGGGAGAATGACCGCGAGGAGCTCTACGATCTACGATCCGATCCCGCTGAGCTTCATAACGTAGCTGCCGACCCACAACGACGCCAGAACGTGGAACATATGAAAGCAAAACTCCTCGCCTGGCACCGACCGAGTTGGCTATCAAACTAGGAGTGTAGCTTCAATGGTAAGCGGCGCTACGTTTCAACGCCATTAGGCGTAGTCGATGCGCCTATCCTGGCTCCTTTAGGACGCTTACCACAAACGTGGTCTGTTCAAGTTGCGCATGCCAACCTGCGCAACTATCACGGTGTCATCAACGTGCTTGTCCACACGCAAGAGTGTGCCAGATAATTAGCAAAATGTATGCCAAATAATTAGCAAAACGACCCTCCAACCACACACAACAATCACGCCGTATTCTTCGCACTATCACCCGCCGTCACTTCATATGAGGAGCCAGACACCATTCGCGCCGCATCCGAGGCGAGGAAAACGACAACTGGCGCGATGTCGTTCGGATCGATCCAGGGAACGCGGAGGGGAGAAGACCTGGCCAGCCCTTCGCGTGCAGCCTGCTCATCTTTCACAAGGTTGCCCGAGGGCGCCTTGCCGCTGCTCTCAAGAGCCTGCGCATAGCGCTCTTCATGGCGCGTCAATGGCGTGTCGATCAGACCGGGAACGAGCGCATTCACCGTAATGCCGTGCTTGCCGAGTTCCCACGCGGCTGACTTCGTCAGCCCGATCAATCCCCACTTCGAAGCGGAATAGGCAGCCCCGTGATAGGTACCATGCTGCCCTTGTGTGGACGTGGTGACGATGATGCGCCCATAACTGCGGGCGACCATGGCAGGACCGAAGGCGCGCAGCGTGTTTGCGGTGCCGGTCAGGTTCGTGTCGATGGTGATGTTCCAGTCGTCATCTTCCAATTCCAGAAGAGGGTGGAATTGCTGTATGCCTGCGTTCGCCGCAAGGATATCAATCGGGCCAAGTGCAGACTCAATCTTCGTTGAGGCCTGGCGCATTGCGGGCAGTTGGCGTTGATCGACGATGACGGAATACCAGCGACGACCAGCAGCCTTGACGAGTCGCCCCGTCTCTGCAAGATCCTCCGGAGAGGATGGCGTAACGCCCGACCGCGAATCAACAACTCCGCAAAGATCGATACCGGCAATGTCTGCACCGGCGTAGGCGAGCGCAAGGGCGATGGCACGCCCGATGCCACGCGCAGCACCGGTGACCACAGCCACTTTGCCCTGTAGGGCAGAGGGAGAGAAGACTGTCTGCGAAATGATTGAGACTTGCTTCGACATGAGAATCCTTTCTTGTTGTCCTGGAATGATCCATAAGTTACAGAATAGCGATGTATTTTTCAGAAATAACCTAAAGTTCGGCCTCTGAAAGGTTTGTGTGGGCCATCGCTACCTGCTCTGGTAGGCGCGCAGCCATTGATTCAATGAGATTTCTTGAAATTCTCCTGATGGAAAGAGTTCCAGGAAGACGGCGTCTTCCGTTGCCGTGTTCTCGATATAGAGACCCGCCATTTTTGGAACGAAAGCCACGTCATTCGCATGGAAATTAGGAGATCGATGAGCGGGTCGCCGGTAATCCATCGGTTATCTCAGCCTGCAGTGGAATACCCTGCCGCACGATACGAGAGGAGGGCACCCTAGAGCAGCGGTGCCTCCAAACGCGATCGCTACTTACTGCAAGCCTCGTTCCCCGCTTCAGGAAAGGCGAGAAACGTTATGCTCTGGGGAGCTAACGTCATCCTGCCAGATGGCGCTTTCGCCCCATTCATGGCAGGGAGGGCGTCATCCGATTGAAGTTCGAGAACGCTGCCGTTTAACTGGACGCTTCCGCTGTCGAGCTGTTGCGCTGACAGAGTGTAGCGCTCCGATGCCTTCGATATGTTCATTGTCTGAGGGCGCGAGCTTGCGTTAATAGCCAAAAGTGCAACGCCATCGGGCACGCCTCTCAGGCAGTGCGCGTAGAGATAAAGATCCGGCGAAGGCGAAGCTCCCGGCCGTAAGACTGTAGTCCCCATGAGCTTGCGCCATAAAACGGCTGCCCAGAAGTTCGGCCGCGGCTTGTAGTCATTCTCGTCAAGAAGTCCATAGTCACTGGAATCAAGCGTGTTGTGCATCACGACCTGGACTCCGCGCTGAGCAAGCGTGCCCAGTTGGTTCAGATATCGGAAGCTATCGGTGAACGTCGAAGCCCATTTATTTCCCCCGCAAGCGGCATCGGCTGTTTCTGTGACCCACAGGAGCTTCCCCGGAAGGTATTGGTCGCGCAGTCCGGCATAGAAGATCTCGACCCTATCTGTTCCCGTCAGCCATTCTCGGCTCAGAGCCGCCTTCTGCGCCGTCATTGCGGTCGGCATTACTTTCCCACAGCGAGCCGAAGCTGCCCCGTAGTAGTGGTACGACAACGCGTCGAAAACGGAGTCCGTGGCGGCGAGGATGTCCTTGGATGGGAGAGTTCCTGTCGTGGGCAGGGGGAGAGCCCCGCCTTCACCCACGCCTCCGGGCCCTAGAAAGATTGTCTGCGGGCTTTCCTTCTTGAGATAGGGGGCGAAGACCTTAACATCGCGGGCATAAGCGGCGACATCGTAGCCTTTTGGAGCGCCACCCATAGAAGCGAGTGTGGGCTCATTCATGTATTCTGTCGCGGCGATCTCTCCTCCAGCCGAGCGAGTATACGCAATGAATTTGTCTGCTTCGATCGGTGTCCACACACCTGCACTATCACGTACACCGGGGCTGGTGGCGAAAGAGGTGACGATCTTTGCATCCGTGGCCTTTGCGAAATCAACGACGCCTTTCCATTGCTCCCTGGTAAGAACGCCATCAAAGCCTGCTGGCGGCGTATTCGGTGCCGGCCCTGGTTTGTCTTGAAAGTAGGTGGTGTTTGCCCAGGTGCCACTCACACGCATGTAGGCGGGTCCGAGCGCAAGGGCCATCTTGCGGAGACGCGGATTCGCAAGGTTGAGCGGAGCGCGATATTCGTAGAGGTTGGGATCCATGCCGGCAGGCGTTGAGCTTCCAGAAGCTGCCGTTGCTGGTTTACCCGTTGGTTTTTCGAGGGAGCCGTAAGGTTTCCAGAACTTGCCGCCGGTTACCTCAAGCATCTCAATGTTATAGGACTGAAATCGTTCATCGACCGTGCCGATAAGCTGCATTTTCGACGGGTCCATTCCGTTCGATTGTCCTTTCGCGCCAGCACTAGCTGTTGCGCACACTGCGATCACGATGATACGAACTGATTGATTGAACCTCATTTTCATCGAGGTGCCCCCGGAGATAGTTGACAACGTGCGTGCGTACAAGCGCCGCTTGAAGCCATCGGCTCCATTTCTGATGCGACGGGGATCATCGTGATACTTTCGAACCTCTTTGAGTCATCTAGAGCTAGACTCAGCCGCGTTTCGCAGTTGCTGCTCAAGCGCAGTTAGCCTCTTTCTATTTTTGTACAGCCGGTCCTCGATTACGCGAGCTTGCGACATAACTCTCTCTCTGGTCGTCGCCGCCTCAAACCCTTGAACTGGTACATGCCCAGTGATCTCCGTCTCTTCCTTCTCGAGGGATTTCACAGTTTTCTCGTCCTCCGCAATGACCGAGCGAAGAGTCTCAATTTCACTTGCTTCGGGCATTTTGATTCTCCTCTAAAGATCGAAATCAGTTACGCCTCTCGTCTGATTTGGGGCGACTCGAACTCACCCCACCCAGCCGTGTTCCGGGTAGACGTAAGGGTGAAGAGATCTCACGTCCGCACTCCCGGAAAGGCTCGTTTCGTGATGTTCTTGAAGCCGGACAAGAGTTAGAGGCGCCGTCCCTCCATCAGTGCAAGCAAATCATACGCTTGGCATGCGACCTCTTCTTCGACTCGCTCTTTGGAAGGACACAGGACGCAGGATGAACGACATCTGTGAGGCTTACGAAGCCCGATCTTACCTGGCGGCAACCGTGCATGCCATTGGCAGAATGGCAGATATCCGTGAAGAGAAAAGGCATGGTGCGATCGAAACCGTCGTCGGTCGAAGTAGGATGTCAGCTAGCTACGCCGTTACCGCGCTAGCTGCCGGCGTTGCGGTGGTGATCGGACACCTTCTTCACGTGCCGTCCTTTGCGACGATGATCCTGGGCGCACTCCTCTGTTTCTGGCTCAGAGTCATGGCGATATTCCGAGGTTGGCATCTGCTGGTCGCGGGGACGTCAGCTCGACAGCCAAGAGCTACAGGCCAGAGGGCAGGACGAATTCATCGATCGTTCGGGTCAGCGATCCTAAGAGCTACCGTGATGCCCCAGGGATCTCTAAAGAGCAATCCGTTGCCTTGTTGAAGAGGTGGATAGCCGGCTTTCATCAAGCTCTCGGCGGCACGCTGAATCTCGCCACTGTCTGGAAGGAGAATTTCCCAAAACAACAGGCGGGAATCCTCGGTTGAGGCAACGGGTGACTGAGCCACCCAAACGTTTAGACCAACATGATGGTGGTACCCTCCAGCCGACGTAAACAGCGCACCAGGGTAGCGCCAGGTCGTGATGTCGAGCCCGAGTCCGGAATGGTAAAACTTCTTGGCCTGTTCGAGATCGCCCACATAGAAGTGCACATGGCCCATGGTCGTTCCAGCAGGTGCGCCACGCCAGTCGTCAGCAGCAACTACAGGAAATGTTTCGAAACGAACGGGCTCCACGCCTGTTAAGAGCTCTCCATTCTCCACAACCCACTCAGAACGCGGGCGGTCGGCATACACTTCAACACTGAGGCCGTCGGGGTCAACAAGGTAGATTGCTTCGCTGTAGAGATGGTCACCCGCACCGAATTCAATCTCATCTCGGCGTAGATGTTGTACAAAGTTGCTGAGGGCGGAACGGCTGGGTAAGAGAAACGCCGTATGGTAAAGACCCAGGCGAGTTCGGCGACCGAGAGGGTGAACGCCCGGCAGTTCCTCCAGTTCCAGAAGAACCCGTTGGGAATGTTTAGCTCCAAGCTTAGCGAGGTTGCCCTCCCGCTCCAACACGGCTAGCCCGATCACCTCCGAATAGAAATGCACGGACCGTGCGAGTTGCGACACTGCGAGTCGAACGCGTCCGATCCTCGCCGTTGCCGGCAGGCGAAAGGTGGACGGGTGAATACCGAAAGAGGTCGTGTCTGCCGTGGTGGGTCGAGCGATACCCATATGAACCTCTGTGTTACTTCGAGTCGATTGTATGACACACTCATCAAGCGTGTTTGCACGGAAGACTGCAGGTTGGCGCGTCTGCCGCTTCGGGGAAAGGCGCGTCGAGCCGACATGGGGCGCTCTTTGAACAATGCTCCTCAGTTGGCGGCGCTATTTCAAGCCATACACGACGATTCGTCCGGATGTGCCTTGTTTGGGCCAAATGGGCGAGCTTATGCCCGTAGCTACCGCAATACGCTGACGTCTGTCCGCTTCATAACTCACGATTCCACCGCCAACTGGCTGGCCGGTATTGTGGCTCCAGAGCTTTTTGCCGGAGCCCGCATCGAGTGCCACTATGTTTCCGTCCATATCGGCGGTGAAGACCAGTCCGCCTGCCGTGGCGGTGACTGCCGCCGCGACGGGCGTCGGGGCCTGATATTTCCATGCGACTTTGCCGGTATCGGCATCGATCGCTGTTACCCATCCGCGCCATTGCTCAACCGGGTCCTGTTTGCCGAAGCTGGAATCATGCGAGCCATTCCAAGGCTTGCCCGGCGCGCCCTTCATCGCGCTGAGTGGCGCGAGCTTGACCGAGGTGCACCAGTCAATCTCTGGAACATACACAAGGTTCTGCTGTGGCGAATACGCGGGGCCGTTCCACTCCGCCCCTCCTTGTGAGCCCGGACAGAATCGCGTGAACTTCGCGTCAGTGAGGTGAGCGTCGACATTTTCGCGAGTCGTTGCGACAGTCTGATATTCGGAGTGCAACCTTTTCGGCTGCTGTTCGTTTGACCCGGGTTTCACGTCATTTTCGATGCCGTACACCATGCCATCTTTCCCGGCAGCGATGGCCAGTCTGTGTCCGTCGCGCGTAGTGACTAACGCGGGCGCCGTGGCCATGTCCCAATCGTGGAAGTCGTGTTTCACCGGCTGGATGTAGGCGAGCAGTTTGCCGGATGTCGCGTCAATCGCAAGGATGGAGCTAGTATAGAGGCTGTCGCCCGGGTGCATCGCTTCGACGAAATCCGGCGCGACATTTCCCGTGCCAACCCAGAGTACTCCAGTTGCGGGGTCCACGTGATACGAGGTCCAGGTGGCTCCTCCAGTCGGCGGGTTCTGCACCGATTTCTTTGTCCAGGTATTGGTGGCAGGCCCGCTGTCGGGAACCACATCGAACTGCCACTTTTGCTTGCCAGTGTTTGCGTCGAGAGCATAAATCCGCCCAGTCACGCCGAAGTTATCTCCACCCGCGTTGCCGATGAACACCGTTCCGTTCCATGCCAGGGGTGCTGCCGGAATGGTCTCGCCACTGGAGTGCTTTGCGATCGGAGTGCTCCAAACTGTTTTGCCCGAGTTCGCATCTATCGCGATGACTTTGCCATCATCGTATCCGCGAAACACCTTACCATCTGCGACTGCCACTCCGCGATTCACGCCCAGCCCGGCGCGCTGCGCTTGCGTAAGCGGCTCGGTGTGCTTCCAGAGGAGCTTGCATGTTTCGGGATTAATGGCGAAGGTGGCATCGAGCGTCGTGAAGTAGAGTGTCCCATGCACTACAACCGGTCCGGTTTCGAAGCTGGTCTTGACGCCGGAGTCGTAGGTACAGATCTGCTGCAGCCGCGAGACATTGTCGGCGCTTATCTCATTGAGAGGCGAATAGCGGTCGCCCAAATAGTCGCGATCATAGGTGGTCCAATCGCCGCTGGTATTTTCGGCGACGTTTGCTTTTGTTGGGGTTGCTTGTTTGCTCTGCGCGCTAAGCAATGGCGCCGCGATAAGGACGAGACAGAACGATGCCGTTTGAGCAATACGGAACATAACGCCTCCCCAAGCCTAACGCCTCCCTTTGAGGGAGACGCCGAAGCTAGCGTGCAGGTTGCCATGCAAATTGTAGCCCCGCAGTCGAAAAGCTGCTCTTGCAGGTTCTAATGGTCGGTGGAATCCAGTCGCCGGCTTGCCTCAAACAGGAACCAGGTGCCTCGCTCAGTCTCGTCAATCCAGACTTCAATGAGGCTAGCTGTGGCAACATCGTTGTGATCTTCACAAACTCCGTGAGCCTCGCGAAGACGCGCGGCAAGAGTCTTGCTGTCCTCACGCTGTTCGGCGAGCATGTCCTCCGGTTCCACGTATTCGGCATCGTTATCCAATATGCGTTGTGTCCGAGCGATATGGCCAATTGATCGGATCGTCGTTCTGCCTATCTTGCGGATGCGCTCGGCAATCGGATCGGTTATCGCGAACAGCTGGTCGGCCTGTTCATCGAGCAGCAAGTGGTAGTCGCGGAAGTGGGGCCCACTCATATGCCAGTGGAAGTTCTTGGTCTTCAGATAAGCGCGAACACGTCGGCCAGAATAGCGTTCATGGCTGCCGCGATATCTTTCGTCGCTTTTGCTTCTAAATCGGTCGGAGTGATTAAGGTAGCTTCTTGTCTGCGCTCCAGATTATGTTTCGTTGTAGTCGAAGTGTTCATCGAATCACCTCATTGGTTTCGAATTGATGAGTGTCCAGACAGATGCCAAGTGCATCGCCGAATAGCTCCTATTCTGAACTTACTCAGGCGTCACGCACGGACCACCTCCACATCGATGTTGATCTTAACCTCGTCGCCAACAAGCACACCTCCTGTTTCCAAAGCTGCATTCCAGATCAGGCCGAAATCCTTGCGGCTCAGCTTTCCAGTCGCAGAGGCTCCCATTCGCTGTTTTCCCCATGGGTCCTTGATTTCTTGCGTTGAGCCTTCCACGTCCAGCACGATTTCACGGGTGACTCCGTGAATCGTTAGATTCCCTGTAAGCGTGGCTCCGCCCTCGTGCATCTCAACCTTCGTACTGCGGAAGGTGATCGTTGGAAACTTTTCGACATCGAGAAAGTCGGCGCTTTTCAAATGGGTGTCCCGTTGATCATCGCGGGTAGCGATGGATGAGGCATCGATTGTCGCTTCGACTGTGGAGTTGGCTGTATTATCTGGGTCGAACATCACAGTGCCGGAGACCTTTCCGAATTCGCCGCGCACATTCGAGACCATCATGTGCCGCACACTGAAATGGACGGAAGTATGGGCCGGATCAATTTGGTATGTTATCTGCGACATAGATAATTCTCCTCTTTGATTTTTCTTTACCGCTTCGACCGATCAAAAGGCTGATGAAGTCTTCTCGACAGGGGCCCACAAATGCGCCTGCCCATCGTGGCGAAATACCGCTGGATTATAGGTACCATCGCAATCCACATGATCGTTTGTGCTCCATGCTCCGGCCCTTCAAAACCACGATCCTGGCCTTCGGCAGTGCAGGGGCAGAGAAGGTCCTAGAGGATGCATGTTCATACGTTCTCGAAGTCTGCCCGCACCTCAATGTTGACCGGTCAATATCGTATCTCACTTACGAGTCAATTCATGCTCTGTAATCTGTTGGGGAATATCGTCGTCTGAAGTCCAGGCGTGCGTATGTCAGCGATTCCGAGGTAAGAGTAGAATTCTTCCCATGAAAAACTCGGATGACAACTCGAACAATCCGTTCCAAAAGGGTAATCCATTCAAGAGCCACAACTACAATAAGCTATTTTTTCAATTTTCAATGGCCGTGGTTGTATTACTTCTCATAGGATGGCTGCTTATCGCTTCACACGTCATTCATTTTTAGATATTCCACGAAGCATCCCTTGAAGCGGGGCCATCCGTCACGTGAACTCCGGCAAGCTCTTGAGTCATTGCGCGGCTCGTCTAGCTGCAGCGCTTGTATCTCATCATTGTCCATACATTTATTTTTCCTTTCAAAGTCGACTGGAGAATCCAGCAATACCTTTCCATTTGGATCCGCAATCTTCAAGCGGCAGGCCGAAGAACCCAGTCCGATCCACCGTCATCGATACGAGAAGTTCACCGTCATTTCCAGCTTCATAGAGGGCTGACTTCAAAGTTGCCGGCCCTCTGTTCATGGTCAAGATGTGCGTCCGTTGAGAAATCATCCTGAGGTCATCCTCCAACCGGCCAGCATCGGAATAGTTCCTCTTTTCCTTCATGATAGCGGCTTGATTTGACGTGCCATCCGATGCCAGCAGCACGGGGATGTATCATCGGTGACGAAAAAGGGATGCCTGGATGAGCGGCGGGTCTACGGCGCATCAATTAGAGACGTTATTGCTGCTTCTCGTTTTCGTGGCGGGCTTCTCGGGATTGGCTCGCCGATGGAGCGTTCCCTATCCCATCGTGCTTGTGGTGGCTGGCCTTGTGCTTAGTTTTATACCGGGCATTCCGCGGATCCCGCTGAGCCCAGACGTGGTTTTTTTCATCTTGCTTCCTCCTCTACTCTATTCAGCTGCGTATCTAACGAGTTGGCGCGACTTCCGATACAACCTAGTGAGCATCGCGATGCTTGCATTTGGACTGGTGGGATTCACAGTCTGGGGAGTGGCATATACCGCTGATCACCTCATCACTGCGCTGGACTGGAAGTCCGGCTTTCTGCTGGGAGCGGTGGTGTCGGCGACGGATGCGATTGCGGCCACTTCCATTGCGAAGACACTGGGGCTGCCGCGCCGCATCGTGGATGTACTCGAGGGTGAAAGCTTGCTCAATGATGCGACGGCACTACTGGCGCTTGAATTTGGGCTGCTATTTCTGCTTCGCGGAAAGCTGCCTTCGGCTGGAGAGGGGCTGCTACGGCTGGCATGGCTGACGGCGGGCGGGATCGGTGTAGGGCTCGCTCTTGGAGCGGTGGAGGCGTGGTTCGAGCGCTTCGTGAACGATGGGCCGATCGAAATTGTCATCAGTCTGATTGTGCCTTATGCCGCCTACTTGGCGGGGAATGCGGTCCATGCTTCCGGGGTGCTGGCAACCGTGGCCTGCGGGCTTTATATCGGACGGCGTAGCTCGACAATCTATTCCCCAACTGCGCGGCTCCAACTCAGGGCAGTGTGGCAGGCAATGACGTTCGCGATGAATGGGCTGGTGTTCGTGCTGATTGGGCTGCAGCTGCCATATGTGTTGGCGGGCATTCGGGGGTATGGACGTTGGACGCTGTTGCTCTATGCGGCCATATTCAGCGGCGTTCTGATTGCGCTGCGGATGATATGGACGTTCCCAGGGGCGTGGTTCGCCTTTTGGATCCGGACGCGCCTGCTTAAGCAACAACAAACTCCGCCAACCGCGCGGGGCCTGTTCGTCGTGGGATGGACAGGAATGCGTGGGGTAGTCGCCTTAGCGGCCGCCTTCTCCCTGCCAGAAACGCTGGCCGATGGACGTCCATTCGAGCAACGAAATCTGATCATTTTCCTGACATTCTCAGTCATCCTCGTAACGCTCGTCTTACAGGGTTCCACTCTGCCGGCGTTGATCCGTGTGCTTGGACTGGCGGGCAGAGGCGGCATGGCCACGGAGGAGCGGGAGGTCCGGCGGACAGTGATCGAAGAGGGACTCGCGAAGTTGCGGTCCGACCGGGAACGGGCCAGCGTGGATGAGGCTCAAATATACGATGACCTGATCCACCAATACGAGCACCGACTGGCGGCAGTGAGCGGCTCCGGTGGACCGGCGCATAAAGAGAGCCGTGGAAATTTTGAGCGGATCGTCCACAGCGTGGAGCAGACCGAGAGAAATACGTTGATACGGCTTCGCGATGAAGGACAGATCAGCGACCAGGTGCTGCGCGCGGTGGAGCGGGATTTGGACCTGACGGCGAGCCACCATCACAGTAGGCCCTGAAGGGCACGAAATGAACCCTTCCCGCGATCTCAACAGGATCGCGCTCAAAAAATTGACATTCCCTTCCGAGGAGCCAGTCATGCCTCCTAAAAGAAAGCTCCGGGTCGTTGGTTGATAATATTTATCAGCATGTACCGCCGTGTTCTCGGCCTGCTTGCCACCTCGAGCAGCTAGGTGTAGTCCCCCTGGCGAAGCGATGCATGCGTCCCCACAATCGAAACGCGTACGCGCACGGGCATGATCGCGCTAGACAATCTGGACGCACATTTCGTCCACCGGTTCAAAGTAGGTGTAGTATGGTACGGCATTGCGCAGGAAGAACTCCACTCGCTGGAGGGAATATTTCCATCTGGGCCTATCAGGCAACTCCTTATAGCCAAGCCAGCGCTTGAAGGGGCGGGAGTTCGTCTGCGCCGCGCCTTCGGCTTCGGAAATACATCAGAGGTTGATCCATTCCTGCTCCTCGACGGTTTTCGCGACGACGTTCCGGGAGATTATCTGACGGGCTTTCCCTCGCACCCTTGCCGCGGCATCGAGACGATCACTTACGTCCTCGCCAGCACGGTGGAGCATGGCGACAGCATGAAACTGTAGGAAAGCAGTCGCGACCTGGGTCAGAATAAAGCCGCTAGAACGGGTAACGCTTCTACATGAGAAAAGAACTGGCATTGCCCCTTCGGAAAAGGAGAACAGCATGAAAGACAGCAGCATATATTTAACGCGCCGCACGATGCTCGGCACTCTTCTCGCCGTTCCCGCGTTGGCACTGCCACAACCGTCCACTCCATTACCAAATTATCAATCGCGGGAAATCGAAGAGGCTCGGGTTCGAGCTGAGCTAAAAGATGCAAAGGGGACCAAGCTAGTTCTTCTCGGAACTGGCGCAGGGCCGCTTCCCGGACAGAATCGACACATGCAGTCGAGCATACTTGTTCACAATGGGGCAGCCTACGTAGTCGATTGTGGCCTCGGCGTCACGGACCTCTTTGCGCGAACCGGTATTCCTTTTTCCGCGGTCCGTTCGATTTTCATAACCCATCACCACCCGGATCACAACGTCGAGTACGGGCCATTCCTGATTATCGGCTGGATCCATGGATTGAAACAATCTGTCACCGGATTCGGGCCACCACCGCTGGCCCAGATGACGGAAGACTATATGAAGTCTATGAAAGTGACGATTGATTTCTGGGCCGAAGATTTCAAGCTTACGCCGTTCGGAGTGATCACCTGCACGGATTTGCCGAAAGAGGGTCCGGTGATGCAAGACGAGAATGTTAAGGTGTCATCGGTCTTGGTCCGGCATCCGCCCGTGCGGCCAGCCTACGGTTACCGTTTTGATTTCACGGATCGTGCCATCGCATTCAGCGGTGACACCGTTCCGCTGGAGGCGGTTGCGCAGATGGCAAGGGGCGCCGATGTCCTAGTACACGAAGCAATGGAGGTGCCGGCCACTGAAGAGATGGTTCGCCAGCAGAGTACCGAGTGGCATTCTGCAAGCTTCGATACCATGATGCATCACATGCGGGCAGATCATTCACCTACCGAAGACGTTGGACGGATCGCACAAGAAGCAGGGGTAAAAACGCTTGTTCTGTCGCACCTGACGCCTGACTCGAGCGCTCTGGTTTCGGACAACAGATGGATTCAGGGAGCATCGAAGTATTTCAAGGGCCAGATCATTGTCGGTCACGACCTGATGGTGATATAGCGCTCGTTCTACCCGGCAGCGCGAGGAAACGGACCTAAGGTTTCACACTCAAGGCTAATTGCGCATCGACGATGAGGGCTTGCGTTTGCCCATAGACAATGGTGGAACTGACCCGGAAGCCATTGTGCCGGTCACTGCATATGGACGCTTTCATCTGAAGGCCTGAAGACATCAAATACTCCTTCAGGTCGGCGCGGCGGTGCGGCCGATCAGGCTGTTTTTCAAGAGCTTCTCTTTGAATGCAGGATAAAACTCCCTCAACAGGCCAAGGATCGTAGATGACTTCTGCTACATCGCGCGTTATGGGGCAATCCGGGTGGTCCGTGCCCAGCATCCGATGAAATGACGGAGAATAGCACGATGAGCACACCTTTAGAATTCGATCGAGATGAGCATGACTGTTCCAGGGTGAAGCATGGACTTCCCGACCAGGCGTTTTCCCGCGCTGCCGGTGCAGCGCTCATTGAAGGGAATCAGGTTCGGCTGCTCAAAGATGCGAGGGAAAATTATCCAGCATGGCTTGATGCGATTCGCAACGCGAAACACCATATCTATTTCGAAAGCTACATCATTCACGAGGACGCTGTTGGATGCGAATTCGCGGATGCCCTGATTGCAAAAGCCGCCCAGGGAGTGCGTGTGCGGCTCATTTATGACTGGCTGGGAGGTTTCGGAAAGACATCTCGACGCTTCTGGAATCGCTTGCGCGTGGGTGGCGTGGAAGTGCGCTGCTATAACCCCCCGCGGTTTGACAGTCCACTGGGCTGGGTTTCGCGCGAACATGGCAAGATGCTTGGGGTTGACGGAGAGAGAGCATTCATCACCGGGCTGTGCGTCGGAATGGACTGGGTCGGTAACCCGGCGAAGAACCTGGATCCATGGCGTGATACCGGAGTAGAAGTCCGAGGAAACGCGGTCATCGATATCGAGCGGGCGTTTGCGCAGGTCTGGGCGAATATGGGCGCGGCGATTCCTGAGCAGGAATGGGTGCACAAGTACGAGGGTCCGCCGGCCGGAACCGTGGATATGCGTGTGGTCGAGAGTACGCCAGCGACAGCCGGCATGATCCGACTGGACGAACTTGTGGCCGCGCTGGCGCAAAAGCGTCTATGGATGACGGACGCTTATTACGCCGGGACTACCACTTTCGTGCAAGCGCTGAGAGCGGCAGCTACGGCCGGCGTGGACGTCCGGTTACTTGTGCCGGGCGGCACGGACATAGGACTGCTTAAACCATTGTCACGAGCGGGCTATCGACCTCTTCTGCAAGCTGGAGTGCGCGTCTTTGAATGGAAGGGAACCATGTTGCACGCGAAGACCTCGGTAGCGGACGGTCGTTGGGCTCGCGTAGGATCCACAAACCTTAACATCGCGAGCTGGTTCGGTAACTGCGAGCTGGACGCGGTGATCGAGGATGAAGGCTTCGCGCGAGAGATGGAAGAGATGTACCTTCAGGATTTGACGAACGCGACGGAGATTGTCCTGGATACAAAAAACAGGGTGCGTGCGCCAGGTGAGCCGGCGCTCTCGCACCCAGCTCTTACGAGCGGGGGTGGCAAGGCGGCGGCGGCGGCAGCCGGAGCGCTGCGGATGAGTAGCTCTATCGGAGCCGCGATCACGAACCGAAGAGTCTTTGAGCCCGTCGAAGGGAAAATGTTGTCAGCTACCGGAGCGCTTCTTCTTGCTATAGCGATTCTCCTGGTGATTTATCCCAACGTATTGGTTTACCCGGCAACCATTTTCATTTTCTGGCTTGGCTGTGCCCTCCTTTACAGAGCATACAAACTCTTTCGGAGGCGTAAAAGCCCCATGGTTGGGCCCAATGCTAACCACGGAGGTCGTGACAGTCTCGAGTGCAGGGATCGAGAACGAACATTGCGAATGTGAGGCATCATGCCGGAGCCACCATGTCAACTCGATCGCGAGACTACCGCCATGGTTTCCGCGTGTGCTGCCGAGGCAGTACGTCATCGAACCTTTTGCGCGGTCTCGCTGAATCTGGCGAAGGAATCCTGCTCCGATAAAGTGATGAACGCGATTCGCGCGGGTCCACATTTACGCGATGCGGACATCTTTTTGTTCCAGGAGGTTTCTCGGGATAGCGGAAAAGCAGGTGTGGCTGAGGAGGTGGCGGGGAGGCTGGGCTTTCATGTGTATTTCGCGGACGCTCCTGAGATCGCTGACCAGGGTCTCGCGATCGTGAGTCGATTTCCCATACTAGAGAGGAAGACCGAGCGCCTGAGGTCTTTCGATCTTCGATTTCGTAGCCGGAAGCGTTTTGCCATTGCAGCGACTGTGCAAACCACCTGGGCGGAGGTGCGTATCTGGAACCTGCATCTCGATACACGCATCAACGTGCAGCAACGCCTGGAGCAGTTGCAGCCAGTACTGGAGGGTGCCGCGCGCCACGCCGGGCCGCAATTGATTGGAGGCGATTTCAACACCAATGACTTGTACTGGTTGAGAAATGTGTTGCCAGTGCCCTCGCGGCATGCGCATATCCCTGCGGTCCGTGTCGCGATGAGACAACATGGATTCGAGAGTCCGTTGCCAGATGAGTTGATTACATGCCCGCGGATTCGTCGACACCTGGACTGGCTCTTCGTGAGAGGACTGAAATCGCTGGAGGCCGGTGCCGAACCGGTTCCGTTCTCCGATCACAGAGCGGTTTGGATTTGCGCCCAAATTTAACGGACCAGCGATCCTACCGCCGTGCTCTCGGCCTGCTTGCCACCTTGAGCAGCTAGGTGTAGGCCCCGCTGTCAAAGCGATGCATCCTTCTCCACAATCGAACGCGTACGCGCGCACGGGCATGATCGCCCTCGACATCTGGCCGCACATTTCGTCCACAGGTATTTCAAGGGCCAGATCATTGTCGGTCACGACCTGATGGTGATAGAGCGCTCGCTCTACCGGCAGCTGCGAGGAATGAGTCAAGGACGGACCTACAATTTCACACCCAAGCTAGAACGTCACGCCCGTATGCAGACCGATGACGACAGCGTTGGGAATGGATCCGGTGGCCCCGGGCCGCATAATGTACTGGAGGTTCGGTCGGACCGAGAGCCACGGTGCGATTTGAATGTTGTAGTCGATTTCCCCGATGCTTTCGTATGTTTGGATGCCGACCGAGCCCGGAGCCACGGTGTTGCGGTCTTCTTGATAGCGGGTTAACCGCGGATTAATGCTACCGTGCGCGAATAGCACGCTAACAAAATCAACATCGCGATGCCTAAACGTGCCTTCACGGATGCCCCCGGCAGCGACGAAGTACTGGTAAGTCGCTGTTGCCCGGTCGGCAATCCCAGCTATCACGCCCACTCTCAACAAGCGCTGGGGGTTAGAACTATCGCGCTCGATCACTTGATCTCCAATCACATACTCACCGAAACGCGCAGTGTGCTCCATGAACGGCGCTCCTGTAAGACCCGCAGACAATCCGTTAAGATCCGTTAACACGTCGGGTGTTTTAGACGAGTTGTAGTAAGCTCCGAGCTTATAAGTACCCGCCAAAGTAGTCTGAGGATTGCCTGGCAGCCAGCCAAATTCAACGGGCACGAGTATGCCAGTGCCGCTGAACCCGAGGTCGAAACCTTCGTCGCTGTCTTTTGCCTTTGGGTTGACCTGGTAGAGTCCGGCCTGGGCATAGAGCCGGCGCGTAGGGTTCACCCTTACGCGGGCTCCCCATTGCCCAACCGGATAGTTGTTGGCGCCGCTATTGGTAGTCATCGGGGACGGATGTCCGCAGATGAAGCCATTCTGAAAATCGCAAAAAACAGGCAACGACGCTAAATAGTCACCTGCAAGCGACCACCCAAGCTCGAAGTTCAGCTTGTTTGCGAACAGAGTCTGCTGATAGTTCAACTCGGCAATCCGAAAGTTCTGACCAGCGCCATAAAGCTGCTGAACAGCGAACAGGTTTCCAATCGCGTCGGCAGAAAGGCTACGGCCCACGCGATCATTAAATGTAATCTGGATAGTTGCACCCTGGTCATGGATCAAGCGGCTTAGATCGAGGTCGGCGCCGAAGTTTACTTCTTGCGTATATCGCGCACTTTGTCTTTGGCCGCCTACCGGATTCGCAGTGCTTTCCGTGAGGAAACCAGCCCGCAGTCCAATTCCCGCTCTTTCCAGCGTAGTGCGTACGCCGGCCCAATCACCGGTCAGGGTGGCTCGGTCCAGCCAACCCATGGGTCGAGAGGTAAGGCATTCCTGAGCCCCCAAAGGATATGTAGACGCCGTTAAGAGCAGAGCCCATAAGAGCATCCTTAATTTCGTCGCCGAAATATGCATGAACTTAGACATCCGGTTCTCACCCGCATCTAGCAGAATTGCCGCTCTCTTGACGTAAGCAGCCATCGCAACGCAGGAGGGTGAGAAGTCTACGGGAAAGAGGATATTTTTGATCAAGGACCGCGCGATCCTATCGGAGTGTTCTCGAGATTTCATTTTCTCAGAACGCCGACTTGTCCAGGTCCGCGGTATACGATTCCATCCTTCATCACGAAATCAACTTTCGCCGTAGCGCTGATGTCTTCAATAGGATTGTCCGGCATAGCGACGATATCGGCGAGTTTACCGGGAGCGAGCATCCCGAGGTCGTCGCGGCCTAGGAGTCCAGCGGCAACGCTTGTGGCCGTCTTCAGAGCTCGGACCGGACTCAGGCCCGCTTTGACCATCGCCTGAAATTCGAGAATGCCATGACTGAACGGAAACATCCCGCAATCAGTTCCGTAGGCGATCTTGACCGGGCTTGCGGCGAGCAGCTTTTGTGAAGCTAGAATCTTTTCGTTATCGCGCCGGAACTTCCACACAGCCTGACACGGCAGCGTGCCGGCTTGTAATTCGTGCAAATCTTCCTGAGTCATCTGCATTGTGGGAACGACATACGATCCCACTTTAGCGGCCATTTGAAGTCCCTCGGAATCAATCAGGTAAGCATGTTCGAGACTGCGCGCGCCAAAGCGAATCGCCTGCTTACAGCCTTCGGCAGCGCCGGTGTGCACGGCAACCGGCATGCCCAACTGGCGTGCGGTCGATGTCAACGCCTCTATCTCATCGTCGAACCACGTGACACGCGCCGGATCGTCCCCGGCACTGAAATAGCCGCCAGTGTTGCTGGTTTTGATCCAATCGCTGCCGAAGGTATGTTCGCGGCGCACCAGGGCCTTGATGCTTCCGGAATCGTCCGCAATTGCCGACACTGGTAAATTCCAGCGAGGGCTATAGAAGCCGCGCAGATCGCCATGGCCCGCGCCCGCGGAGAGAATGTGCGCCGCGACAATCAGCCGAGGCCCCTCCACAAAGCCGGCGTTAATCGCGTTGCGAAGATCGACGGTCGGCCATTCCGGATCCACGGAGCCGAGATCGCGTAAAGTCGTGAAGCCGTAGCTCATGTACTCGCGAGCGAGGCTTAACCCTTTCAGTGCTTTGCTGGCGGAAGATTCGAGCGTCTGGTGTGCCAGATTAGCCGCGTCCATCGTCAAGTGGACATGGGTATCGATGAATCCAGGCGTGACCGTCCGAGCGGACAGATCAATTACCCGCGCCCCTGGCGGCCGCTCGACGGAGCGGCCAATGCTCGCGATTCGATTGTCCTTGACCAGGATCTCCGCCGGTCCCGTCAGGCTCTCCGAGACACCGTCAAATACGCTCCCGCACACAAGCACAGTCGCACTCATCGTGAGCCCCCCTTCAACATCCCGTCCGGTCGATCGTACTAGTTTCGGGGTTCGATTGCTGTTGACGCGCGCGATGGGAGAATGCCAACCTCGTCGCATTGCCATAAGCCTGAGTCCGAAGCAGAGGAATGGCGCCCGTTGTCGCCGACACGGGAGGGGGAATATGCAGCATCCTGGCGGCGACCACAACCAACGCGTCGACGAGAGCTGCGACCGCGTACAACTCGGTGCGCAATACGGTGGGATATATCTCAAGAAGACATCGCGCACCAGCATCCCGAGCAACGTCGTCGCGACTGGTTCGGCGTGAAAGGCCAGCGCCTTAGTCGCGCCGGCAACAGCAAAGAGCGTCAATCCAGCGGCAGTGAATACCAGCACAGGGCTGCTTTAGCCGGTTAATGATGCGATAGCAGTAGAACGTAATCAAGCCTGCGAGGATCGAAGCAGCAACATATCGCCAGTTGTGGAAGGCCGGCGGAATCCTGATTCACCGTTTGGCCATCAGTCCATATCCGCTCCGTAGGCTTCTGAAGTGTGGGCCTACATCCCTCGATGCAGCTTCGCCTAGTCCGCCGGTGTTTCACTGCAGTCTCAAGTTGTAGAATTACCCCGCGAAAGGATTGGACACATGGGCGAGACTATATCGAAGACCTCCGCGACCCTACTTGCAAATCTCGATGGCCTGCTTCCAGACTTGGAGACGATCTACAAGGACATCCATTCTCATCCGGAACTTTCGATGCAGGAGAACCGGACAGCCGGGGTGGCTGCGGACCACTTGCGCGCCGCCGGATATGAAGTAACTACCGGCGTTGGGAAGACCGGCGTCGTCGGTTTGCTGCGCAACGGCGAGGGCGCAACAGTAATGCTGCGCGCTGACATGGATGCGCTGCCGGTTCAGGAAGCGACTGGCCTCCCTTATGCCAGCAAGGTCACGGCGACTGACAGCGCCGGGAAGACCGTGCCGGTGATGCACGCCTGCGGTCACGACATGCATGTGACGTGGCTGATCGGTGCGGCCACCCTGTTTGCGAAGTCCCGCGATGCATGGAAGGGGACGCTGATGGCCGTCTTTCAACCGGCAGAGGAGACCGCGCAGGGCTCACAGGCGATGATTGACGACGGGCTTTTCAAGCGATTCGCGAAGCCCGATGTCATACTCGGCCAGCACGTGATGTGCATGCCCGCTGGTGTTATTGGTGGACGCATCGGCGTCACGACCTCCGCCGCCGACAGCCTGCAGATCAGATTATTTGGTCGCGGCGCTCACGGATCGATGCCCGAGGCCAGCATCGATCCTGTTGTGATGGCAGCATCAACGGTATTGCGGTTACAAGGTATTGTCTCGCGTGAAGTGCCACCGACGGAGGCCGCTGTGGTGACCATCGGGGTGTTGCAGGCAGGGACGAAGGAGAATGTCATCCCCGATGAGGCAGTCATCAAGTTGAACGTACGCACCTTCGACGAGGGGGTGCGCAAACTGGTGCTTGCGGCTATTGAGCGCATCGTGAACGCCGAAGCCGAAGCCTCAGGTGCTCCCAGGAAGCCAGAGATTACGCTGCTGGACAGCTATTCTCTTACAACGAATGATCCGGTTGCGACCAAGCGGGTGCGCGATGCGCTTCGGGCACATTTTCCATCTGACGATGTGCAGGAGACCAAGCCGACGATGGCGAGCGAGGACTTCGGATCTTTCGGAGCAGAGTGGCACGTTCCGTCGGTCTTCTGGTTCGTCGGCGGAGTAGATCGCGACGTCTATGCGAAGGCGAAGAGAGACGGCACTATCGGTCAACTTCCAACCAATCACAGCCCATACTTCGCACCGGTGATCCATCCAACTCTGGAGACGGGGGTTGAAACACTGGTTGTCACCACGCAGGACTGGCTGGAGAAGTAACGAGTCAGGCTTGAACCAGGAGATAGATTAGAGTGGTCGAGCCCTTTCACATTTCAATTCGAATGGACACGTTTCACGAGGTGCTCGATCTGGGCGGCACATTTGTGTTCGCCCTGAGCGGGGGCGTGGCTGGAGTCAAGCACAGGCTTGATATCTTTGGCGTCCTTGTTTTGTCCTTTGCGGCAGCTAACTCCGGTGGAATCGCACGTGACGTGATGATTGGAGCGACGCCGGTTGCGGCGCTCAGCAATTGGCGATATGTCGTTGTATCGTTGCTTGCCGGTTTGTTGACGTTTTATTGCTATCGGTTCATTAACCGCCTGAGCGGTTCTGTTCTGATATTCGACGCAGCCGGTCTGGCGCTTTTCGCTGTTACGGGCGCGACGAAGGCCCTTACCTATCACCTTGGCCCGATCTCGGCGGCGCTGCTCGGGATGCTGACAGGAATTGGTGGTGGCATTGCGCGTGACATCCTCATCATGGAAGTCCCTGTCGTGTTGCGCGCTGACCTTTATGCCGTCGCTGCTTTGGCTGGTGCAGCGATTGTGGTGATCGGATACATGCTACATCTCTCGTCTGCCCTGGCTACCTGTGTCGGAGCCGTTCTCTGTTTTGGGCTGCGCTTCATGGCGATCCGGTACGGCTGGAGGCTTCCCGTTGCCGCTGTGGAATAAACAGTGGGCAGTCATCAAATAGAATGTTGGCCCGACATCTCCAGAGACACGACGAAATCTCCGTAAGGATACGGGATAACAAGTATCAGCCGTGTGCCACATTATGTTTACCTTGGGCCAGTACAACGCTCTCGCGTGCTTCGAAAAACAGCTTGAGTCCCTGGTCGATTCCCATGGGATCCTCCAGTATTTAGTTTGACCATCAATCGCATCCAATCGTTGCAGGGGTTATGTAATAGATCATGTGCGGCCGCTACTACCGTAAGTCAGACAAGCAGAAGATTGCCGAGGCGTTCCACGTAAAGCAGGTCGAAGACTTTCCCGTGCCGCCATGGGACTACAACGTCGCCCCTCAAACGATGCAGCCTATAATTCGGGCCAATCGGGATACTGGCGATCGCGAGCTCATATCGCTTCGTTGGGGCCTGGGTGCCATTCAGCACCAAGGCCCTTGCCGATCTAAAAGGGAAGACCACGATCAATGCTCGCTCCGACAGCGTGACCCGCGGCTGGTGGGCTCAGCCGTTCAAGAAGCGCCGATGTCTGGTTCCTGCGGCCGGCTTCTATGAGTGGACCCACAAGGATCCAAAGAACAAACGTCCCTTTGCATTCGACCTGAGCAACGGGAAGATGATGGCCTTCGCCGGACTATGGGACGCCTGGAAAAATCCTGTCGACGGAAGCTGGCTTCAGACCTTCACGATCATCACCACTGATGCTAATCAGTTGATGACGCCGGTGCATAACCGCATGCCGGTCATCCTGCACGAGAGCGAGTACACTCGATGGCTGGATCGCGGGGAGACCCACCAGCCGCCCATCGATCTCCTGCGCCCCTTCCCCGCCG
>NZ_JAEDXW010000017.1:0-128937 GCF_036877565.1 Edaphobacter sp. HDX4 | reverse complement strand
GGATCGATCCCGAACCATTCCTTTGAGGTGAGCAGCTCCCAGGCGTAGGCGATGGCGTCCTTCTTGAAGTAGTCGCCAAAGCTGAAGTTGCCGAGCATCTCGAAGAAGGTGTGGTGGCGGCGGGTGAAGCCGACGTTCTCAAGGTCATTGTGCTTGCCACCGGCGCGGACGCATTTCTGCGAGGTCGTCGCGCGGGAGTAGTCGCGCTTCTCCAGCCCGAGGAAGACGTCCTTGAACTGGTTCATGCCTGCGTTGGTGAACAGCAGCGTGGGATCGTTGGCCGGCACGAGCGACGACGAGTGCACTCTCCGGTGCCCTTTACCTTCAAAAAACCGCAGAAAATCTTCGCGAATCTGGCTTCCAGACCTGTAGTTCATAGACTTTCAGTTTATCAGCGCATTTGGAAACGGCTTTCCGGGGCAGCGCTGCTGACCAGAGATAGACGTGCAAGGTTATGCGCTTGACTTTCGATTTGCGCTATCCCTACATTCTTTGCCAAACAGAATTGAACTAACGGCTCGTCGGGATTACTGCGTTGCTTTGTCTGAGTTGCTCCGGAGACCGCCCATGTTCGCTCGAGCTATACGATTTCTACTCGCCCTCTCTCTCCTGTCACTTATTGCCTCCCCACACCTTGATGCCCAGGGCATTACCGCCACGATTACGGGTGTAGTCACGGATGCCACGGGGAGCGTGGTTGCCGGAGCCCGCATCACCGCCAAACGACTTGAGACCAACGAAGACCGGGTTGTCACGAGTTCGGCCAACGGCGAGTTCAACCTTCCCCTGCTGCAGCCCGGTCGCTATCGTGTTACGGTCGATCTGTCCGGCTTCAAGACATACGAGCAGGAGTTGACGCTCGAGATTAACCAGAAGGCCGAGATCAACGCCGTGCTCGAGATCGGTTCGCAGAGCGAGAAGGTTACGGTTACGGCTGAGGCACCCCCCATCCAAACTGAGGACTCCTCCGTAGGGCTGGTGATCGACGCGGCGACGATTACCAACACGCCGCTGAATGGCCGGTTGAATATCACGGGACTGATGGCGCTGGCGCCGGGAATCCAGAACGCGGGAGCGCAGGATTCGATTCCGGTGTATGGGGTTACGCCTTCGGTCGGCGGAGCCTCGGCATATGGCTCGGCGGGATTCTCAATCGACGGCGCAACTAATACCAGTGCCTACCTGCAGCGGGGCTACGGTGAGTATCCTCCGCTGGACGGGATTCGCGAGTTCAAGACGATAACCACGGGAGCGCCTGCCGAGTTCGCCCAACCGACGCAGGTTATTGTCGTGACCCGTGGAGGGACGAACCAGTATCACGGCATGCTGCTTGAGTTCAATCGCAACCGCGTGACTGCCGCCAAGAACTACTTTGCCGGTGCGAGTCCGCTGCCGAAGTACAACCGTAACGAGTTTGGAGGAAACTTCTCTGGGCCAATCTCGATTCCGCATCTCTACAACGGACGCGATCGCTCTTTTTTCTTCTTCAACTATGAAGGCTTTCGCCGCAGGCAAGCGGTGACGCTGTCAAGCCAGATGCCGACCGAGCTGGAGCGGAAGGGGGACTTCTCGGAGATCGCGACGCCGATCATCGATCCATACACGCAGACACCGTTTCCTGGAAACAAGATCCCTGCAAACCGGCTCAATTCCGTCTCCACTGCGCTGCAGAATTCCCTGTACCCGGTTCCGAATCTTCCAGGTACTGGAGTCAACCTGATTGAAAATGTGCCTCTGGCGGAGAACGTCGACCGCTACAGCTTCCGTATCGATCATCGGCTTACGTCGAAGGACAATCTCTTTGTCAGCTACATCGCCGGTCTGTTCGGACCGAATCCGGCCGTGGGCACGACCAGTAAATTCGGCGGCATGGCGGGAATCGGCGAGCGCAACATGAATACGATCGTGGGTTGGACTCACGTCTTTTCTTCTACGCTGCTGACGCAGTTTATCGGCTCGTACAATCACGTTCCGATCTATCGCACGCCGCAGAATGTTGGCACCGACTTCGCCAGCATTATTCCCGGGCTTGGCGCCCAGCCGCTGGAAGGCGCGCCGCAGCTTACGATCACAAACATTACCTCGGTTGCGGAGCAGGGATCGAAGGACCTGGACCAGACGATTCAGCTCAGCTTCGTTCTGACCAAGGTCCTGCATAACCACAGCATCAAGACGGGCTTCTCGTTTCTGCGCTCGAACCACTGGAACCAGGCGGTGCTTGCACCGCAGCGCGGCTCGTTCAACTTCAACGGACAGTACACCGGCAATGCCTACGCAGATTTCCTTCTCGGCTACCCTACGCAGACCCAGAAGGCGAATCCTCCCGCGTCCACCATTCGTTTTCTGCAGCCGCAGTATGCGGCGTTTGTGCAGGATGACTGGCGGGTAACTCCGCGATTGACACTGAATCTCGGGCTGCGGTACGACCTGCAGTGGCAGGAATCGAACCCCTACGGCCTGAACTCGATGTTTGTACCGTCGCTGAAACAGGTTGTGGTCTTTGCGAAGCAGATGCCTTCAGCGGCGCTGCCTTCGGTCACCGCAGCGGTGCCCGTGGTGCTTGCACCCGACGCAGGTCTGCCGTCGAATATATGGAGCTATCTCGGGCAGGACAAGAATAACGTCGCACCGAGATTTGGCTTTGCGTACCAGGTCACGCCCAGGACGGTTGTGCGAGGAGCGTTCGGAATCTACTACAACCTCTTGCCGACGCTCGATACAGGGAACCCTGTCTTTACCGGGCTGCCTTTCTATTCGGTTCAGACCTATTCACAACCGACGGGCAAGACTCCGTCGATCACGATGAGCAATCCGTTCCCGGGTTCCGGAACGGTTGCGACCAATCCGACGGCTGCAACGGAACGATCGCCTGTGACTCCATATCAAGAACAGTGGAACCTCGCGGTGGAGCGTCAGCTGCCGTGGAACTTCGGCCTGCGGATCGGATACGTCGGATCTCATTCGCTGAAGCAGAACAACTATCACGGCGGGGGAAATGTGAATCCCGATCTGAACGCGGTGACGCCAGCGCCGGGAGCGGTGCAGCCGCGCAGGCCGATCCAGCCGTTCTCTGCCATCTCCTGGTACGACGCCCCGATCTTCGGGATGAACTCGAATGCCGCGCAGGTAGGTCTGCACAAGCAGTACACCAACGGCCTCACGTTGAATGCGGAGTACCAGTACATTCGCGTTCTCGGTACGGAGAACTTTCAGAACTCTTTGACCCTGAATGATTCTTACGGGAATATCGGAACGATCCGGCCGCATCAGCTGCAGATGAGCTATGCCTACGAATTGCCTTTCGGGAAGAATAAGGCGCTCTTCAGTAACGTGGGAGGCTTTGCGAACAGCGTGATCCAGGGATGGTCCATCTCAGGCATCACGACGTTCCAGTCGGGTTCTCCATTCTCCGTCGGACAGTCATCGAGCCTGCAGGGAGGAGTAGGAGGAAGAGCCAGCCGTCATCCGGGGGTGTCCCTCTATCCTTCCAACAAGACGATCAAGCAGTGGTTCAATCCGGCAGCGTTCTATGCGACGGATTTCCAGTATGGCAACTCCGCTTACAACATGCTGTGGGGGCCACGCTACCAGAACTGGGATACGGCAGTCTCTAAAACGACGCTGCTCCACGAGGGCGTCAGTCTGCAGATCCGTGTGGATGCGTTCAACGTCTTCAATCACCCAACCTTCAGCAATCCGGCAGCGACGATTACCAACGCCAAGACCGTTGGTACGATTACCTCAACCAATGGAGCCAACCGCACGCTACAGCTTGGCGGAAAGCTAACCTTCTAGGAGCGTAGATTCGACATGCTATTTCGCATCCCCGGCGCCATCCTCTGCGCAGCCGCACTCGTTCTTTTGCCTGCCTCAAGTTCAGGTGCGGCGACGCCACGCAACGTCGTCCTCGCAAAGCTGCCGCCCAACACGCGCAGCATCTTCGACATTGCGATGAAGTCGATGGACGAGTCGTGGGACGGTGAGGCTCACCTGGTCCGCACGCCGAAGGGGTTCAGTGGACATGCCGATCCTGAAAGCCGCGCGCACCACATGGTTCGCGAGACCAGCAACTATGCTCTTGGACTACTGATGCGAGACGGGCCCGGCGACCGGGAGAAAGCTGCCGACGGCCTGGATGCCATCCTGAAGGAGCAGTTTCTGGACGCAAGTAAGCCCTGGTACGGAACCTTTCGCCGCACACCGGAGGAGCCGGATCCTGCAGGCGAGCATACCGTGATGTGGGCAAACTACGATCCGAACTGGCGCGTCTTTATCGGAACCACGTTCGAGCTGATCCTGATCGAATACCCAGAGCGAATTCCCGCGAGTCTCGCGCTGAAGATGTACAAGGCCATCGACATCGCTATTGCCGGAGAGATGAAGCAGGGACGTCTGACGCCCCATTACTCCAACATCGCGTTGATGTACGGCGCGTTGTGGGACTTTGCTGCAACGCACGACAACAATGCCGAGTGGAAGCAGAAGTCCGCCGCCTGGGTGCGGGAGGTGGCGCGCCTCTACCACCTTTACAACTCCTTCGACGAGTACAACTCACCCACGTATTACGGCGTAGATCTGTTTGGCCTTGCGCTGTGGCGCAGCTACGGCTCGACTGCGGAGATGCGAGCTGCAGGCAGCAACATTGAGGCTCACCTGTGGAACGATATCGCCGAGTTCTATCATCCGGGGCTGCGGAATCTTGCCGGACCGTATGACCGATCCTATGGAATGGATATGGAGACCTACGTCGCCTATGCGGGCCTTTGGATGCGTGCGCTGCTGCCCCCGGACAAGGCTCCCTTCCCGATTCCCGATGCCAACACCGACCATCTCGCCGACCTGTGGTTTGCGCCGCAAGTCGCGGTCCTAGGTCCGAATCCGCCTGCTGGCGCGCTCGCGAAGCTGAAGATGTTTGCAGGAGAACACATGGTCCACCGCCAGATCACCGATGAGCGCAGCGCCTCCGCGTGGGTGGGCGACAAGGTGATTCTGGGCGGCGAGAATACGAAGCTCACCAAGGACGCTCCGCCGAATACGCAGTTCCATCCCGGCACGGCGCAGTGGCGCACGCCTTCGGGCTCGATCGGCTGGTTTTATGTGTGGCAGTCGCCGAAGATCAACGTCGATGTGGAACACACCGCGATGAAGATCGCTACCGACGGCACGATCATCCTGCGCATCAAGGCCGAAGGAGCAAAGATCGAAGACGTCACTGCTGACCGATGGACACTCCCCGGGATGACGGTCGCGGTACAGGGCGACACGGCAGGCTTCGCCGTGAAGTCGTCGACGTACTACAAGGATGGAGACTCGTTCGCGATCACCTACAGCAATGTACATCAGCTGACGTTGACCGCGACGCCACAATAGAGCGGCGGCGATGATGCTGGTCCGGACTTCAGAGGATGCTGCGGATGCTTCCGCCGTCGACACCCCAGACCGACGAGGTAACGTAGGAGGCCAGATCGCTGGCCAAAAATACCATGATGTTTGCGACCTCCTCCGGCTCCCCAAGGCGCTCGAGCGGAAGTTGCCGGAGCTTCATCTCGTGATCCACGGCCTGGCGAGGAGGCATGTTGTGGATTGCGGCGAGGCCCTCGGCAAATCCTCCAGGCCGCGACCAGAAGGTGCTCCAAATTGGCCCCGGAGCTACTGCGTTGACGCGGATGCGAGGGGCCTCGGCACGGGCGAGACTCTTCGTGAGTGAGAGCATCGCCGCCTTCATGGCACCGTAGTCCGCTGGCGCTGCCTCGGGCTGCCTTCCCAGGTCGGAGGCGTTGTTGACGATGGCGGCTTTGCTCTTCTGCCGCAAGACCGGAAGAAGAAGCCGGGTGACACGGACGGTCGACATCAGGTTCAACTGGAAGGTCCGCTCCCACTGCTCGTCGGTGATCTCCATGAAAGGCCTGGGGTCTGCGTGTCCGACATTGTTGATGAGGATGTCGAGACCGTTCGGAAGGGTCGCGAGCGTTGCGGCGATTGCCGCCTCAACGCCCGGCCCCGTGCCGAGATCTGCTTCTATGGGAAAGACGTTAGCTCCATGATTGCGGATGAGATCCGCGGTGTTCATGAGCTCGGCTTTATCGTGATCGAGCAGGGCGACCTGCGCGCCCTCTTCTGCAAAAGCCAAAGCGGTGGCTCGTCCGATGCCATTGGCTCCGCCTGTGATTAAGACGGTCTTCCCACCCAGTCCTGTTTCCATGCACGCCCCACCCGATAAAAAATGTCCGGCCCAGCTTATCGCATGCGCGTCACTGCGACGGAAGTCCTGGCCGCCAGGTGATTCCCTCCAGCCGCAGCATTGGGTCCTTCGTCGCCCTCAATGCGGCGAAGTCTTCGCGCCACCGCACCATCTCGAGCACACTGACGAGTGCGTCCAAGGCGTCCTCGCTGCCCAGAGCCTTCGCCACGACGGCGCGCGATAGCCCGGCATACACCGCGTCCGTCTTCCTGGCCGCCAGATAGGCCTTGCGCGCTGCCGGGTTACTCTTCTTTACCGCGCCGGTCATCAGGCGGGTGTACATCTCCACCAGTAGAGGCTGGGGCCGGGCGGCTTTGAGTCGTGAAGACTCGAAGGGCCAGACGCGGAAGCCAGCATCATGCAACTGCAGCAGAAACGGCATTGCGCGAAGACTGCCTGTCCCGACGCTGCCGGAGCCGCCGATCTGGAACGGAGACTTCGGGGTGATTCCCTTCACCTTGGCGGCGCGTTCGGGATCGCCCTCGAGCATCCGGGGCGTGATCTTGTTGTCCATATCGGTGAATCGCATGGAGCGGTGCAGCTTGTCGCCGCAGAACTCCTCGGGGCGCTTGTGCGGTTTGCCCCAGAAGCGGACGTCGCGGGCTACCTCTTCACACTCGCGCGCCAGCCATCGCTCGCCCTGTCCTTCGGCGACCCTCTTCCAGAAGTCGAAGACGGTCGTACAGCCGTGCTCGGCGAGGAACCATGCGGGAAAGCTGAAGCAGCAATCGAGGCTGACGACCATGCGCGGTGTCTGGCGTGCCAACTCGATCAGCCACGCGACCAGTTCCTCGCGCGTTCTTCCAGCCTCGAGCGTGACCTTGCCAGCTGTCCACACGCCGGCCCAGATATGCCTGCGCTGCCCGGCCGCATCGACACGGCCTGACCAGTCCACCGCCACGATGCGGTCCGGATCCTCCATTGCTCCCTCATCTTACCGGCAGGGAACTTTCAGCGAACGGTTCGCGTATTTCCTTGCCGGAGAGATATACCGATGCTGAAGCTGCTCCTGTTCTGCCTGCTGCTCGTTACGTGCTGGCCCGTGGCTGTTATCGCAGTCCTGCTGTATCCGCTGATCTGGCTGGTTCTGTTGCCCTTCCGGCTGGTCGGTATCGTCGTAGGCGGGACCTTCGACCTGATTGCGGCGCTGTTCACGCTTCCCGTACGCGTGCTCCGCGCCGTTTAGGGATTGGCTTCATTGGCGGCGCATCATGCACACGACCAGAGATACCAGCGCATAGGTGAGCAAAGCCACGGAAACCCAGGCAAACCAGTCGCCAAGGCTCTGGTAGAGGGTGGCGTGGTGTTGGGCAGGAAGGTCGGCCACCAGGGTCGCAAAGGGCGCTCCGTTGCTGGACTTCTCCGCGACGATGCGGCCACGATCATCACTCATCGTCAGGAAGCCTCCCTTGGCCGATCGCGCCACACTGAAGCCGTCTTCGACGCCGCGCATGACGGCGATGTGGCCGTGCCACGCACCGTCCACAACGAAGTCCCATCCGGGCACCAGCATCAGACCGGCTCCTGCTTCGCCGTAGGATCGGGCGGGGCGGCTGAAGTCCATGTCTTTGCAGATGGCGACTCCCCAGGTCTCGCCGGAGCGGTGCAGCAGCGTCAGCGAGGTTCCGGGTTTGAGATTCGATTCAAACGGCGGAAGCATATGCTGCTTGTCGTAGCTCGCCACCGCCACGCGGGGCGTGTAGACCCGGGCTTCGTTGTAGGTATAGGGCCGCGCTACGTGGACCGATCCAGCCACGATGGTTACGCCGGTCTTGTCCGCAAGAGGCTGGAAGATGGCATCGCTCTCCGCGGTAGATGGATCAACCAGAACACCCAGCTTTTCAGGCAGCACAATCGTCTGCGCTCCATCGGCTGCGAGCTTTTCCACTCCGATGGCGTAATCGCGGAAGAGCTTTTCTGTCGGCGCTCCTTCATCAGTCACGGTTGCGTACGGTGCCGCGTCGGAGGTGATCATGCCCACGCGAACCGTCTTTCCTTCTGGTTGCGCCAGGCGAATACCACCGAAGATAAGTACAGCAGCCACCACTGCGGCGGTCACTGCCAACACCTGTTTGGCAAGCCTCTTTCGCGTTGGCCATAGATGGAGAACGATTGCGACGGCTGAGGAGAAGAACACCAGGACGAAGCTCATGCCCCAGGGACCGGTGATGGAAGCGAGTTGAAGAATCGGAAGGAACGTCAGCTGCGAATACGCGAAGGCTCCCGCCGAGCCGTGCGGCGTGGTGAGATTGCGAAGGTATTCAAACGATACCCACGCCGCCGGCATCGCCACCAAAGCGCCCCAGACTGCACCGCGCCCCACCAAAGCTCGAAACAACAGCACACCCGCCGCGAAGGCGACGCTCGCGGTGGCGTAGATTACAAGCCATACCGTAACCGGGATTCTAAGGACACCGTGTAAATAATGAAACATGGTAAAGCCGCCGGCCAGCATCGAGACAGCGGCGGCTAACGCTGCGCTCCACCAGCGGCTGCGCAGAGAAAACCAGAGCACAGGCGAAAGCGCGAGCCACATCAGCGGCCACACAGGGTTGAGACCGTTGCCGAACCACAGCAGCAGTGCGGTCGAAGCGACGGCCAGAATCGCAGCGGTCGCCTGATGAAACTTACTTGTAGATTCCATGCAGATACCTCGTAAACGATCTGCGGCAGAGGCCGCGAAATTCTTTTTCGGACAGAGACATGCGGCCACCCAGGTAGAGCATGATGAGGCCCTGAAGCAGCGCTCCCATCTCGAAGACGATCTCCCACACGTCGTCCTCGCGGAGAACGTCCGATGTCATTCCGTCCTGCAATACGTTGGCCGTCGGATTGGCCGTTGGCGACAGGCCTGCGCGGAAGTCGCCGGGGAACTGACGTGCGCCCTCTCGCGGCTCCAGAAACATCAACTCGAAAAGGCGTGGGTTCTCGAGCGAATAGTCGAGAAAGATGTTCATCAGCTTCTCAAGCTTCTTCTCTGTGCTGCCCGAGAGTCGAGCGCGCTGCAGCTGCTCCGCCAGTTCGGCGAAGCCTTCATCGGCCAGTACATTGAGCAGCCCCGCGCGGTTAGGGTAGTGACGATAGACGGCCATCGCGGTGATGCCTACCTCGCCGGCGATGCGGCGCATCGTCACTGCGTCAGAACCCTCCTGCGCCAGCACACGCCGTGCTGTCGTTGCGATCTTCCTTGAAGTTGGTTGGGGTGCCATTAGGTATACAGTGTATACTCACCAATCACGAGAACACGTCTGGCGGACGGCGATTTTCTTTACTTTGTGACGAGTTGCAGCGGGTCAGGCCTCATCATCCGGCACAGGCTCTTCGATGTCATCCACCTCGACATCCCATGTGCGCAAAAGCTTGAAGACGGTGCCCGCGGAGAAACCCGCGCGCATCAGTCGTCCTGTAATGCGGGCAGCCTGCTTCTTTGCATCCACGCCCTCCGGACGTTTGATTCGCTTGCGCGCGATGTACTCCCGCGCAAGCGCAAGCTCATCGATGTCATCGTAGGCGGTCGCAAGTGTGGAGGCGATCAGATCCTTATGGATGCCCTTGTGCGCAAGGTCCTGCTGGACGCGTCTTCTGCCGAACTTCTCGTTCTCCTTCCGCAGCCGCGTGTAATCGGCGGCGAAGCGAGTGTCGCTGAGGTAGTTGAGATCCTTGAGCCGACTCACGACGCGATCCATCGCGCGCTCGCCGGGCTCCCCTTCTTCGGCGCGTGTCCGCATCAGCCGCTTCAGGTCGCGGACAGTTCGCATCCTGCGCGCCAGCGTTGCCACTGCGTAGTCAAACAGCGCCGCTTCGCCTAGGGGCTCACGTGGTTTCTTCGGACGAGCAAAGGCCATCACGGTGTCGCCGCGGAGTAGGTGTTGGAGTGCGTCCAGCGATCGCACCACTCGCCTACCTCTTCATACCATCGCTGGGAGTTCTGCGGCTTGAGAACCCAGTGCCCTTCGTCGGGGAAGTAGAGCATCCGCGAAGGAACGTGCAGCCGCTGCAGCGCAGTGAACAGTTGAAAGCCCTCGCTGACATCCAGACGATAGTCACGCTGGCCATGGATCACCAGGGTGGGCGTCTTTGCATTCTTGATGGAGAGCATGGGCGACCATCTTCGGAACGGGTCGTCGGCTACAGGCTTGTCAGCGTATCTCCACGGCTGCCCGGGTTCGGGATCGCCGGGCGCGCGGAACTCCCACTCGTTGAACCACAGCTCTTCGGTCGTGCCGTAGGCGCTCTGAGGGTTGAACATTCCGTCGTGAGTCACGATGCAGGCGAAGCGGTTGGTGTGAGTGAGCATCCAGTTCGCCATATAGCCGCCGTAGCTTCCGCCAAGCGCACAGATACGAGTCTTGTCGACGAAGCTGTAGTGCTGCTCGACGTAGTCGAGTCCCTTCATCAGGTCGACGTATGGCTTGCCACCCCAGTCGCCATTGACGCCATCGATGAATGCCTGTCCGTAGCCGGTGGATCCTCGCGGATTGATCATCACGACGACATAGCCGCTGGCCGCCATCAGCTCCGGATTCCAGCGATAACTCCAGGCATCTCCCCATGCTCCCTGCGGGCCGCCGTGGATGAGGAACTTGACCGGGTATTTCCTGGTTTCATCGAATCCTGGCGGACGCAGCAGAAATCCCTGCACGGTCGTGTTCCCGGCTCCAGGAAACATGAAGCTCTCCATACGCGGAAGATCGAGTTGACGCTGCAGGTCGTCGTTCAAGTGCGTCAGTCGAACGACCGGGGCTCCGCCGTGGCCCTCCGCGTTCAGAGGAATGGCGGAGATGGCCACGGGCGCGCGCACCGTCATCATGGAGGTCACAAGGGTGCGTCCGTCCCGGGCGATCTGCAGCTCGCCGTACTCGGCCTTATTGGCGATCGCCGTCGCCTCCGGAAGGTCGATCCCGACGGACAAAACGTTCGCCTCGCCCATCTCTTCGCTGACGAAGTAGATGGTCTTCGAGTCGGGTGCCCAGGTGAATTCGTCGACCCACTCGTCGAAACGGGGCAACAGCTCTTTGAGACTCCCTGTAACTTTCTCCGTCGCAGCTTTATGCGATCCGGGGCGGGTTCCGGAATGCATTGCTTCGTGAGTGACCGCAGCAGGCGCCGTGTTCCCGGCGGAGAGTGCCGTTGCTGCCTGGCGGTCGTAGACCATCAGGCGGAAGCGATCGCTCTCATATCCCGCCCTTGCCTGCGATCGGAAGGCGAGCCAGCGGCCGTCCGGAGAGTACGCCGGAGCGTCATCGCTTCCGGGAGAGGTAGAGATCCTGACCGGGCGCTCGCCAGTCTCGTCCAGCCGAAGCGTGAAGACGTCATTATTGGTGCTTGCCGCAGGCACCGCATCGAGATTGGTCACAAAGGCGATCTCGCGCGAGTCAGGAGCCCAGGCATAGCCGACCGGTCCTCCGAGCGAAAAGACCGGAGCCTCGGCATCGCCGATCCATTGCCGCGGGGTCAGATCCCGCACGTCATTGCCATCGGTTGCGCTCACGACCAGGACGTGACTCCGTTTAGGCCCGATGTATGAGTTCCAATGGCGATAGAGGAGGTGGTCGAAGACCATGGCTTTCACCTGACTCTTCTTCGCCGCATCCTCTCTCCGGCGATCGCAGCTCTCTTCTTCCAGCCAGGTCTCCTCGTCGCTGCAGCCCGGGTAGACGCGCGAGACAAAGAGCAGCCGCTTCGAATCGGGGGACCACACGGCTCCGTCCGCTTCGGTGCTGATGTGCGTCAACTGCTTCGGCGTTCCAAGCTTTCCATCGCCTTCATGCCAGTCCGCGAGATAGATCTGCGAGGAGTCGCCCCCATCGACCGAGACAAACGAGACGTGCTTCCCGTCTGGGGAAAATCGGCCCTCGCTCTCGCCTTCCTTCCAGAAGGTGACCTGGTGCTCTTTACCGCCTGCCATGGGCACCACCCACAGATGCGTGATTTTGGTATTCGCGGCCAGATCGGCGTCTACCGCGGAGAACATCACCCATCGGCCGGAAGGAGATATCTGGGGATCACCAAGACGCTTCATCCGCTGCAGGTCGGCGAAGGTCATAGGCCGACGGCCCGAGGAGATTTCAGGTTCGCCGGCAAGCGTCGCCGAGGGCTCATTCTGTGGAGGCATTGTGGAGTTGCGTGGAACCTGGGCCGCGGCCGTGCCGCCCACAATCACTCCGGTCAGTACCAATATCAGTCTTTTCATCGCGCCGGTGGCTCCGGCGACAGTCTATAACGTCAGCATCCCGCCAGAACTGAGGGAGACTCACATCTGACATGACAGGTCGCCTGTCGGACAGGCGGCAGGATTGTTGCAAGCGAGCCGTTCGTCATCGGGTTCGCCAAGCCGTTTATTAGATCTTCTGTGGCGAGATCCTTGGATCTTCGAGCGTTCCCGCCAGGGTCTCCAGCATGATTCGAAACGGATCCGAGCGAAGATACACCAGCTCGCCTTCGGGCTGGACGGGCGCTATCTTTTGCGGCTCCGGCGCGATCCGCGCGACCTCTCGCGCTATCTTCAGGCTGAGAGCCTCGAGGCCGGCGACCGCTTCTTCGGCCATACGGCGCTGGACCTGGAAGATACTATCCGCGCAGACTACCAACGCCCCTACCTGCCGCTCGTCAGTTGTGATTGGAACGAAGATGGCGCGGTTCACCCTACGGTCCGCCCCTTCGCCCAGCCGGACCACCCTGCTCCAGCAGCCCAGCGGTACTCCGCCTATCTCTGCCGCAGTCTCTCCGGCATCCGCCTGCGGGCGGGGCAGCCATTGCTCCAGCGCCGTTTTGGTCGCGGCATCCATCCCTTGCGTTGCAGCAACATAGAGGCTGCCGTCCGCTCCCGCAGTCAGCATGGCCACGCGGCTGAAGCTGCTGCGGGCGGCGATCACGCCGCAGACCCTTCCGGCGATGGCGGCCAGATTGCCGTCGTGCGCCGCAGAGAGATCCAGGCGGGCGTACGTCTCCATCTCCTCGCGCCCACGACGCTCCCGTTCGCAGGCAAATCGTATGGCGCGAAGGCGAAGCCACATCAGCCCTACGATCCCCGTGAGAGCCAGTGCAACCAGTGCACATGCCGGATATATCCAGGTTCCCTGCAAAGTCCTTACCTGCAATACGGTCAGCATCAACCAAACCTCCATCTGCCGCGTCTATGCTGTATGGGGGAGTAGTGTCCGGACCCGGGCCTCTTCCCTCATGCATGGAGCACTCGATTCAATGAAGCTTGCCTCAGCGCTCACCGTCAGCATTCTCGCAGCGTCTTTTGTGCCGTTATCGGCAAATCCTTCGCGTATCTTCGGGTTCGTCCCAAACTGGGACAGCACCGTCTATGCCGCGGAAGACCAAGGCTTTGGACCGCTGGACCCGGCGCCCCCCTCGGGGATCACGGTGGACGAGATTATCAAGAGGTTCGGGCAGCGAGAGAGCCAGTTCAACATCGCCCGCCAGAACTATATCTTTCGCCAGTCCGTGAAGGTCCAGACCATCTCCGATGACAACGGCCGGCCCGACGGGGAGTATCAGCAGGTGACCGACATCACCTTCGACAAGCAGGGCCGCCGCGAGGAGCGGGTGGTCTTCGCGCCCCAGAACACGCTTGAGCGGGTCATCATGTCGCCGGTCGACTTCGATGAGATTGAGCATCGGCTGCCCTTCGTCCTGACCGCGGAAGAGATGCCGCAGTACGACATCAAGTATCTTGGCCGCCAAAAGGTCGACGAGCTGGATACTTACGTGTTCGAGGCAGGTCCGAAGACGCTCGAGAAAGGGAAACACTACTTCCAGGGGAAAGTCTGGGTGGATCAGCAGGACTATCAGATCGTCCTGATCAATGGGCAGACCGTGCCGCAGGATACGCGGCGGGGACATGAAGACCTGCAGCCGCCATTCACGACCTACTATGAGCAGATCGACGGCAAATACTGGTTCCCGACGTACACCAAGGCGGAGGGAACGCTGCACTTTCCGGCGTCAAATGGTGCTGCCCGGCAGGATGTCCACATGCGCAACATCGTCCGTTATACCGATTACAAGCAGTTCCGCGCGACCAGCCGCATCATTTACAACGGCGAGGACATCACCAACGATCGCGCTCCACAGGACGACAAAAACAAGCAGCAGCCGCAGCAGCCAGCGGCTCCAGCCGCGCCGCCCAAATAGAGTTTCGAACCCATGCAGTGATGCCCCGGCAGTCAGACTTCCGGGGCATCCCTGCTTTGTGTCGAAACTCAGCCGTTCTTGGGAGAAAACCTTCGCTTACGCCGTCTGACAGTGCGCATCGGGGTCGGCGTGCTGCTCCATCATCCAGCGGTCCATCATGGTTCCGGCGCAACGCGCTCCGCAGAGATGGTGAACCCCGGCGGAATGAGCATGATGGGCCTGCCATCGAGTCAGCTTGATCAGGGGCTGGTCTTCCTCGGGTTTGGGCCCCGGAAAACAGTCCACCCAGGCCAGCCACCAGCCGTCAGACTCTTTCTTCTTCCCGCAAACGTCACACGTATAGCTTTCGCTGTAAGCCATTCTTACTCCACCGATCAAAGGAATCTCTACACCAGGCAAGGACTAACGGAGTGCTACCGGGTCCACGCGTCCGGAATCCTGCAGCATCTGCCAGTCCGACTCATCGACCGCCTCGAAGTCCTCACCCTTGAGAACCTTTAGGCGCGCCAGGTCGCTGTCGCTCCATCGCTTGTCTGGTTCGCCGATGATAAACCAGGGACCGCCGTTGTCGGAAAGGATCATTCCGTACTTCTTCAGCCCCTTCAGGATCACCTGATTCTCCTTGGAGAACTTGGAGATGTCGTAGTCGGCACGCAGGCGGAACCTCTCACCCATCGGGGGATACGTCGGGTCCGTGATGCGGGAGGCGAAGTGCCGTGCCGGCCAGACATAGAGCCTCTGGGTGTGGGGCGTTGTAAACCGGATCGCGTGCTTGACCTCTCCGGCAGCGACCTCGTCGTACCGCAGCAGGCCCGGAAGAACAGCCAGACCGGCGGCATCGGTGGAGGTCTTGTCGGGAGCGCGCAGGGCGTTGCTGGTAAGGTCCATCTTGATACCGGCGCCGCCGCTCCAGCTGCCATCCTTCTGCTTGACCATGCCTCCGAGCTCGGTCAGCATGCAGCGGCCCTCGTCCACCATGATGATGTGACGATCGGAGTCCTCGGGCGAGTTCGGTCCGCCCTCCATCAGGGCGCCTTCAGGAGTGGGATAGTGTCCGGAGTCGCTCTCGTCCCCATACATGAAGGTGATTGGGATACGGGGACGTCCGGGCTTGATGATCGTGATCGGAATGCCATTGACCGATTCCGAGCCAAAGTTGGGATGGATCGGGAGCGCCGGTCCCATCCGCTGGATGTAGTCCTCGGAGTGCTTGTCCTTCTTAAGCGTGTCGATCGGGGTATTCCAGACGTTGTCCGCGGGGAAGATCGGGCAACCGGCGATATGGGGACCGGACCCGGAGGCAGGTCCCGCAGCGCCAGCCATTCCGGAACCGATGGCGGCCAGCTTTGAAGCCGCCATAACAGCGTCAGCCTCAGTGGGGGTTTTGGAGTGCCAAACAAGAACGACTACCGCAATGCCGAATAGAACTGCTCCCAACTGTCTCTTCTTGCTGGCTTTCATTCAACCTCCACGAGAAAATCCTAGGCTGCAGGGCAGCGCGGGTTTATTTCGTCAGGACCATCATAATCTGCGCCGATGCAGCTAACCGGTTTTTCTGGCGCTGCATCCAACTCCCAATTGGCCAGCGTGGTCCCGCTACACGTGCGCCTGCCATACAGGAGTCCTGAACGTCCGGACTTTCCGCTGTAGTTCTTCGGGCCTGGTTTATCAGAAGACATCTAGATAGGGGAATCTCCATCCCGCACCGGGATGCCAATCTGTTTATGGCGAAAGTTCTCGTTATCGGCGCAGGAGTGATGGGACTGGCAACTGCCTGGCAGGCGCTCAGGGATGGGCACCAGGTGGATTTGCTGGAGGCAGCCCCTGAGCCAGGGGGCATGGCAGCCCATTTCGACTTCGCCGGCGATTCCATCGAGCGCTTCTATCACTTTGTGTGCCGCACCGACTATCCGACCTTCGAGCTGCTTCGCGAGCTTAATCTCGAAGACCGCCTGCGCTGGAGACCGACGTCGATGGGGTTCTATACCGATGGACGGCTTCACCCGTGGGGCAATCCTGTGGCGCTGCTTCAACTTCCGCATGCTCCCCTGCTTTCGAAGCTCCGTTACGGCCTGCTGGCGTTCGTGAGCACCCGCCGCGACAGCTGGCCGGAGCTGGAGAACGAATCCGCGAAGGACTGGATCATTCGCTGGTGCGGCGAAGACGCCTACCGGCGGTTCTGGAAGACGCTGCTGGAGTTCAAGTTTTACGAGCATGCCGATAACATCTCGGCGGCGTGGATCTGGACGCGCATCCGGCGCATTGGACGCTCCCGCTCGAGCATCATGCAGGAGGAGCTGGGCTATATCGATGGCGGATCGCAGACGCTAGTGGATGCGCTTGTCCGGGATATCGAGAAGCTGGGCGGCCGCATCCATCTCGGCTCGCCGGTGCAGTTTGTGACCACGCAGGGCAACCGGGTTACGGGTGCGGAGACATCCTCGCAGCACTTCGAGGCCGATTACGTGATCTCGACCACCCCAACCCCCTATGTGGCCGATATGATTCCCGACCTGCCTGAGGATTGGAAGCAGCGTTACCGCGCCATCCAGAACATCGGGGTAATCTGCGTCATCTTCAAGCTGCGCAGGCCGGTCACGGAACACTTCTGGGTGAACGTCTCAATCCCCGACCTGACCATACCCGGTGTCGTCGAGCTGACGAATCTGCGGAAAGAGATCAGCAACTCCATCGTCTATATCCCCTACTACATGCCGACGACGAATGAAAAATTCTACTGGCCCGACGAGCATCTTCTCGCAGAAGGTTTCGGCTGCCTGCTGCGCCTGAACCCTGAACTGAAGGCGAGCGACATCGTCGCGACTCACGTGGGACGGCTGCGACATGGTCAGCCTGTGTGCGAGCCGGGATTTGCAGCGAAGATTCCTCCGGTGCAGACTCCGATCGAGGGCCTGCAGATCGCCGACACCTGCTTCTACTACCCGGAGGACCGGGGAATCGCAGAGAGCGTCCGGCTCGGCCGCTCCATGGCACGCGCCATCCCTCAACCGATACCTGTGCCTGCGCCCTCTCCTCGTGTGGAGTCCATTGTTTGAATCGATCGTCGTTCCGAAATCTCTCCTGCGCGATAGAGAACCGGCCTGTGCTCGCGATGTGCGGACTGTTCCTGCTGGCCATGCTGGTTCAGGTTGTTGGATTCAAAAGCAGCTGCGGGCCGTATGACGAGTTTCTGTCTCTCTACGGTGCCGACAGTGTCCTGCACGGCAGGATTCCTTACCGTGACTTCTGGACCTTGTACGGCCCCGCACAGTTTTACCTGCTCGCAGGTTTTTTCAAGATCTTTGGCGTCAGCACGCTTGGGGGCCGGGTCTACGATGCTCTCATCCGCGCCGGAATTGCCTGTGTCTGCTATTCCCTCGCCCGGCTGCTGACCAGTCGGCGCTGGGCCTTTATCGCCTTCGCTGCCGTAATCTTCTGGCTGACGGGGATCTACTACCCGGCTTATAACTTCCCGGTGTATCCGGCGACGCTCGCTTCCCTGGTAAGCTGCCTCTTCTTCGCCAGCTACTTCCGTCACGGCTTCGACCAGAGGTCGCTCTTTCTCGCGGGCTTCTTTGTCAGCATCACCACGATCTTCCGCCACGACTCCGGCTTCTACATCTTTGTGGCGGAGCTGGTGATGCTGCTCTGGACGAGCCGAACCCGGATTCCGGGAGAATCGACCCGCCAATGGGCCTGGACCGCAGGACGAAGAGTGCTGATCTACCTCGCCGGTGTTGTGTTGATCGCCGGGCCTGTCTATCTCGTCATCGTGGTCAAAGCTGGCTTCCAGAATGTCTTCTACGACCTCTTCTACGTGCCCGCCGTCATCTACCCGAAGGTCCGCCGCCTTCCCTTCTTTACCCCCGAGACGTTGCAGGCGCTTCGTCATCCGCTGTCCTGGGATGGGCGAGTAGCTATCGAGTCGCTCATCGTTCTGCTGCCCATCTTCACGATGGCGGCGACCGCACTGGCGCTTCTGACCTCGCGCCGTTCGCGCATCTTTCCGCATAACTGGCAGCGCCAGACCTTCGCGCTTCTGGTTCTGCTGGCCTCGCTCTTCTTCGGAAAGGGACTCATCCGCGTCGGGCCGGTCCAGCTGCTTCAGAGCATCATCGTCTGCCTCACTGTGCTTGCCATTCTCTTCGGACATCTCCGCGAGTTGAGCCGTCCCGTGGGAGCTGCTCTCACCCTCACGGTCCTCTTTCTCGCAGTCTGCACCGCTGCGACCTTCTCTCATATCCTGACCTTCGCTCGGGTCAATCTGCGCGATGCGCTGCATCCGGCGGCGGCCAACTCCTTCTACCACCGCTGTCACCCCCCGGCTGAGCTAAGCCGCGCCCGCTGCATGCTGGTAGAGCCTGACGAACTCTCCGCCGCGCTCGAGATCGAGCGCAGAAGCAGCCCGGACCAGCTGATCTTTATCGGTAATGGACGCCATGATCGCCTGTTCTGGGGGGATGTCAGGCTCTACTTCCTCTCTGACCGGCGCTCGGTTACGCGCTGGTACGACCTGCATCCGGGAGTACAGACGACCCTTGCGATTCAGAACGACATGATCGATGACATCCGCAGGGAGGATCCGCCGGTCATCGCGCTCAACTCCAGCTGGGACGATACCTTCGAACCAAATGACAGCCGTATTTCAAGCGGAGTCACCGCTCTCGATGACTACATCCGTTCGCACTACACTCCACAGGCCAGCTATGGCAGAATCACGATACTCGCACCGAACCGCTGATCGACTGGCACCACAAGCAGGCGAAAAAATCAGGAACTCAGGCAGCAGGCTCCGTGTGCTCGAAGTAGAGATACTTCCTCCACGCAGCGTCCGCACTCCCGATCATTCGCATGATGTGTCGCGAGGTATGCAGGGAAAAGGGACGGGGCTCGCGCTTGAGGCGCATATCCGTAAGCTCGTGGAGCATCTGGTTACCCTTCCTTCGATTGCATGCATGACAACACGCCACGAGGTTCTCCCACGTCGAGAGGCCTCCGCGAGAGCGGGGGATGACATGGTCCAGCGTAAGCTCCGCCGCCGTCAGGATCGTCTCGCAGTACTGGCAGCTGTTGCGGTCGCGAAGCAGGATGTTCTTCCTTGACAGGGCACGGGTCTGGTGAGGGATTCTCCTGTACTCCAGAAGGCGGATCACGCTCGGCATGGGAACCCGCATTCGCGCCGCATGCAGCATCTGCCCCTGCTCTTCTTCGGTTCTCGCGACGCCCTTCAGGACGAGGACCAGTGCCCGCCGCGCCCCGCAGATATTGATCGGCTCGTAGGACGCATTCAACACCAGAACCGGCGTCTGCATCGCCGGTTGCCGGAACACTCCTGCCCGCACCTCTGTGGTCGTCACCACGCGCGTCGGGCTGCTGGAACCGTGTCCCATGTGCCGTTTGCTGTTTATACCTTGCTTGCGCTGCTTGCCCGATTGCATCTTCCTGTCCTCCGGTCGAACACGTTCAGATCTCAAACTCGCACGCAGGCTATCTCGTTAGCGCCTGCACCTCATCCCGCAGAGACTCGCTTTGGCCCACATCCCACCGCGCCACCATCTCCTTCTGTGCCCGGGCCACCGTCGCCACCCACACCTTTGCCGCTCCTGCCTGTCGCAACACACGTGCGCATTCGCGCGCGGTAGCGCCGGTCGTATAGATGTCATCGACGAGAAGAACCTCACGGCCGCTGACCGCCGCCGGGTCTTTTACCACAAAGGCTCCTCGAAGATTTCGGCGACGCTCTCTCGAGCTCAATCCAAACTGGCTCTCGGTCTCGCGCACGCGAATCATCGCCGGATGCGCTGTCTTCAATCGCAGGCCAATCTTCGCGAGCCGCCGCAAAGCCTCGTCCGCAAGCAGAACCGACTGGTTGTATCTCCGTATCCTCTGCTTGCGCGAGGACAATGGAACCGCGATCACGATGACCTCGCGTCCCATTCCCGACTGCTCCAGCCTCTCGATCACGCGGGCCAGCAGCACTCCCAGGGGACGTGCCACCGCCTCCATCCGCTCGTACTTCAGCAGACGAATCGCGTCGCGCAGGCTATCGGAGTAGACGCCCCATGCAGCGGCCCGTTCGAACTCCGGACGAACCATGCGGCAGGGCGAACAGAGGACGTTCTCTCTCTCTATCTGCTGAGTAAAGCGCAGCCCGTCCATGTCCAGAGCCTCGCCGCAACAGGCGCAGAGCTCCGCTGTCTGCTCCCGCAGCGAATCGACACATCCATAACAAAGAGGAGAGAGTCCAGCGCTTGTCAGCGGTCCCCCACAGACCCTGCAATCGGCTGGAAAGATGGTTGTTACCAGATCGCCCAACATCGCCCGCACCAGATAGCCCGGACTCTTGAGCACGCGCGAAACAGCGCGCCATTCCTCCACACCACCCGGCGGACCTCCTGGCGGAGCTCCCTGAGCAGATTCGAGCGCATTGTCTATCCAGCGTTGGCTGAAGACGCACCTCACTCGCAGCAACGAATCGGATCGTGCCGATGCCCGCAGTATAGTCCTCTCCCTCGGCCCCGCGTCAAGATTCCCGCACCAGATCAGGTGCGCCTGTGCTAAACCTGAGAGCATGTCTCGTGTGCTTGCCTGGTGCGCCAAGTGCCTCTTTCTGTATCTCCTTGTCGCGATTCTGGCCATCAAGTTCGCCTGGATCTTCGTTCTTCCCGTCTGGGCCATCGCCACCAAGATGCACTGGACGACGGTGAGCAAGTTCGTCTTTCTTCTCAACTACTTCCTGCCAATCTTCGCGGCGTCGGGCTTTCTCCTGGGGCTGGTGCCGTTTGGCCGTCTGGGCAAGGCTGTGACCGAGCTCGCTCCGGGAATGGCTCGCTTTGTCGAGCCCGACAGAATCCCTGCCGTTCTGCTGGCCTGGATCCCGGTCAGCATCGCCTTCCTGGTGCGTTTTTTCACGTGGGAGTCACGAAACGCCAGCGTCCTCGGAGCCAACAATACTGTGGGCCGGGTCACTCGCTTCTTCGGAACGCTCAATTCGCAGACACCTGCGCTCTTCGACACCCGGTGGGCACAGGATCGCTTCCTCTTTACCGGGCCGATGCTCTTCCTGATGGCCTGCGCTTTGGGCGCGCTGCTACGTTATGCAATCGTCGGCCGCCCGGCAGCTCCTGAGCCCTTCTCTTCTCCTGACCTGTAACCTAGACGACAACAGACGTTCTTCTCCGTCGCGAGGCCGTCCATCGCTGGTACACTCAACCAGCCATAAACGTCACGTGACGCGGAGACATTCTTGCCTATGGCGACGACCACCACCAAACCCGCCTTCCAGTCGTTCGTCCCTGCCACGGAGTCGCGACCCGAGTTCACCGTTCGCGCACTCCTGCTCGGAGCCGTCTTCGGTATCCTCTTCGGCGCAGTCACTGTATACGTCGGGCTGCGCGCCGGCCTTACCGTAGCGGCATCGATCCCCATCTCGGTGCTGTCGATCTCGATCCTTCGCGCCTTCGGTCGCGCCTCCATCCTCGAGAACAACATCGTCCAGACCACCGGCAATGCCGGACAGTCGATCGCCTCGGGAGTGATCTTCACCCTCCCCGCGCTTATCTTCCTCGGGTTCGATCTCGAATCCACCCGCATCTTCGCCCTCGCCCTCTTTGGAGGATGGCTCGGCGTCCTCTTCATGATCCCCCTGCGCCGCCAGCTGATCGTCGAGGAACACGGCAGCCTGACCTATCCCGAAGGCACCGCCTGCGCCGATGTGCTGATGGCGGGCGAGCGGGGAGGCAGCTTCGCCAGCAGAGTCTTTCTCGGCCTGGGACTCGGTGGCCTCTATACGCTCTTCCAGAATGAGAATCTCTTCAGCCTCTTCCCCTCCACGCCCAACTACTCTCCCGATCTCGGCACGCAGCACCTGCTGCGCGGCGGAGCCATCCGCGCCGACGTCACCCCCGAGTATCTCGGCGTGGGCTACATCATCGGCATGCGCGTCGCCGCGGTCATGCTCGCCGGAGGCGTGTTTTCGTGGCTGGTGCTGATGCCTGCCATCTACTTCTTCGGATCGCACCTCAGTACGCCGCTCTATCCCGGCACTACGCTAATCCGCGACATGAGCCCTTCGCAGCTCTGGTCGACCTATGTTCGTCCCATGGGAGCCGGTGCCGTGGCCTGCAGCGGCCTCATCACGCTTCTCCGGACCGCACCGACCATCCTCGCCGCCCTGACCGAGGGAGTCCGCTCCATCGGCAAGAACCGAGCTGGCAAGAGTGTGTCATCCCGACCGGAGCGCAGCGAAATGGAGGGATCTGCGGCTAGTAGCACTAGTGCTCCTCCCAGGACCGAACACGACCTGCCCTGGTCGGTGGTCATCGGAGGCTCCGTTCTGCTGGTTGTTCTTCTCTGGGTCTTTCTCGAGTTCAAGCCTGTCCCCGGAGCCCAGGTGGGAGCCCTCGCCAACCTCGCCGCTGCCTTTCTGGTCGTCCTGTTCGGCTTCCTCTTCGTTACTGTCTCGGCACGGATCGTGGGCATCGTCGGCTCATCCGCATCGCCTGTTTCCGGGATGACCATCGCCACCCTGATGGCCACCGCCGCCATCTTCCTCGTCAAGGGATGGACGGCTCCCGCCTTCGGGGCCCTTGCCATCACCATCGGTGGAATCGTCTGTATCGCAGCCTCGAATGCTGGAGACACGGCTCAGGACCTCAAAACCGGCTACCTGATCGGAGCCACGCCCTGGAAGCAGCAACTTGCCATCATGATTGGCGTCATCATCTCGGTGCTCTCCATCGGCATGACGCTCAACGCGATGAACAAGGGCCTCGAAAGCTTTCAGCGTATGCCCAAACCCATAGCCATCTCGCTATCTCAGCTTCCGGATGGCGTCCAGAATCAGGGCAGCTTCACCCGCGATCGCATCCATCTCAGCAACCCGGGAATTCCATCCTCAACAGCGCAGGCGAACACTCCGAATTCGCCCGAGAGCGGCGGCGAGATCACCAACGCCCGCAGCTATATCCTGCTCAACGCCATCGGATCTTCCACCCTTGCAGACGGCAAATATCTGTACAGCCCCTCCACCGGCCAGATCGAGATCCAGTGGACGCAGGGCATTGGCAGTGAGAAGGCCGCGGCTCCCCAGGGCCGCCTCATGGCAACCGTAATCAATGGAATCCTCAGCCGTAAGCTGCCATGGTCGCTCGTGCTGCTCGGCGTCGCTCTCGTCATCATGGTCGAGCTGCTGGGCGTACGCTCCCTTACTCTTGCAGTCGGAGCTTATCTCTCCATCGGCACCACACTCGCCATCTTCGTTGGCGGAGTCATCCGCTGGCTGGTCGATCGCGCTGCTGAAAAACATTATGAAAGCGATTCTGAATCAGAGCTTCAGGCATCCCTTGATCTCTGGCTGAGCGACAAGGATGCGTGGCTGGCACAGCACCCCGACTTCAACCCTGCCGATCCCTCGCATCTCGATAAAGACACAGGTCTTCCTGCCAGAAGCATCTGCCTCCGCGATCCCGAACTGGAATCCGAGATCTCGTCCGGCTCTCTCTTCGCCTCCGGGCTGATCGCTGCCGGTGGGATCGTGGGTCTGATGGGAGTTGCCATCAAACTGTACGAGTCTGCGACCGATCGAACCATCCCCCGGTTCAGCAGCTACAATCCGCTCCACCATGACTGGGTCAGTGTTCTCATGTTCGCGCTGCTCGCCTGGTCTCTTTACCACTTCGCGCGCAGGCCGCTCGAACAACCAGATAAGGTATCTAAATGAGATTTTTTTCCGCAGCTCTTCTCTTGTGCTTTGCAACCGCTCCCCTCCTCCATGCCGATGAGGCCTCCAAACGGGCAAAGATCGAGGAACTTGTGCAGATCACGAAAGTCGACCAACTTGCCGATCAGATGACCCAGCAGATGACAGGCCGCATGAAGGCCATGGCTGCGCAGCAGACAGCAACGCGAACTGTAACGCCGGTGCAGCAGAAGACGATCAACGACTACATCGGGCAGATCCAATCGATCACCCGCGGCGCTGTATCCTGGGACAAGATCAAAGCCTCTGTGATCCAGAACTATGATCAGGCGTACACCGAGCAGGAGCTTGACGGCATCCTCGCCTTCTACCGCTCGCCCGCCGGACAGGCTCTCATCGCGAAGTCTCCGCTGCTGATGGGAAAGACGATGCAGCTGATGGAGACTCAGGTGAGCATGGTCCAGCCACAGATCCGCCAGGCGAACGAAGAGTTCAACCGCAAGATGAGGGAACTGGCACCGGTAGCACCAGCCGCGTCCCACACGGCTCCGGCAGGCAAGCCGTAAGCTCTTAGCTCCGCTTGTCTCGGCTCAACTGTTCGTCCCGCCTCTCGATCTCGAGGGTCTCCTGCGGCTTCAAACCCTGCAGGGTATCCAGGAGCATCTGGGGCTGGAACGACTCTACCCGGAAATCCGCGCTCGGACACGTTGACGTTCCGGGCGCGCAGATCACGATCACCGGCACCGTCGGTACCAGAGCTTTCATGCTCCGAGCAAGATCTTCGGCGGGAATGTCTTCCATCTCACAGTCCATGACCACCCCATCGATGGCTGGAAACCGTCGAAAGATCGCCGCGGCCTCACGACCACTGTAAGCTGTCAAAACGTTAAACTTTGCAGTCTCAAGCACCAGCTTCCTGGTAGAGAGAGTGCCCGGAAATTCACGATCTACAACCAGAAAGCACGGCCTGTCCATCTGGGAATTATCTTGGATTGCGAGGTTTTTGGCGAATGCCGCCAAAGGCTGCGGACCTTTGCTTTACCTTTCAATTAGGAAATAGTTTCTGGTCCTACCACTTCTCTGCTAGCATGGCTGCGCCATGAATACCATAAACTCCGCTCGCCGTGACCTTCTCAAACTGGGGGGCATGGGGCTGGCCGCAGCTGCCGCCACCGCCGTGCCTTCCGCCCACGCCGCTCCACGCTCCTCTGCCGCCTTCCCTGCAGGCGCAATCTTCGACATCCGCACCTACGGAGCGGCAGGCGATGGCAAAACCGTCGATTCACCCGCGATCAATAAGGCGATTGAAGCTGCTGCCGCTGCAGGCGGGGGCACCGTATATTTCCCCGCCGGAACCTGGCTCTCCTTCTCCATTCGCCTCAAGAGCCACGTCTCGCTCTTCCTCTCCCAGGGTTGCATCCTGCTCGCGGCTGAGTCTCCGAAGCCCGGCGAGACCACCGGCTACAACGGCGGAACCTACGACGCCGCCGAACCCAACACCGCCTGGGACGCTTACCAGGACTACGGCCACAATCACTGGAAGAACTCGCTGATCTGGGGCATCGACATCCAGGACGTCTCCATCGTCGGCCCGGGCCTCATCTACGGGAAGGGCCTCAGCTTCGGCGCAGGTCCCGGTCGTCCTCCCGGCGCACCGAAGACCACCGGATTCGGTCCGGAACGGCTGGCCGGAACCCCGACGCCCCCACCCACGCGTCCCCCACGTGGCGAGTACCCCATGTACCAGGCCGAGCAGGCTGGCGTGGGCAACAAAGCCATCGCGATGAAGAACTGCCGCAACGTCATCTTCCGCGACTTCTCCATCCTGAAGGGCGGACACTTCGGACTTCTGCTGACCGGCGTCGATAACCTCACCATCGACAATCTCACCATCGACACCGACCGCGACGGCATGGACATCGACTGCTGCCGCAACGTTCGCGTCTCCAACTGCTACGTCAACTCGCCGTGGGACGACGGTATCTGCCCAAAGTCGAGCTACGCTCTGGGCTACGCGCGCGCGACTGAGAACATGACGATCACCAACTGCTACGTCGCCGGGTCCTACGAACTCGGAGCCATGCTCGACGGCAGCTACAAGCGATTCGCCCCGAACACGCAGCACGTCGCCCATAACGGACGCATCAAGTGCGGTACGGAATCCAACGGCGGCTTCAAGAACATCACCATCTCCAACTGCGTCTTCGACGCCTGCATGGGACTCGCGCTCGAGAGCGAGGATGGCGCCCTCTGCGAAGACATCGCCATCTCCAATATCACCATGCGCGACGTCGTCAACGCTCCACTCTTCTTCCGTCTTGGCTCACGCCTGCGTGGCCCGAAAGAGAGCACCAAGGTAGGCACGCTGCAGCGCATTGTGGTCGACAACCTCGTCAGCTACAACACCGTTCCCCACATCTGCTCCATCCTCAGCGGCATCCCTGAATATCCCATCAAGGACGTTAAGCTCTCCAACATCTTCATCCAGCACCAGGGTGGAGGCACCGCCGACGACGCGAAGATCGTCATGCCCGAGAAGGAAGCAGCCTACCCCGATCCCGGGATGTTTGGCCACACCACTCCCTCCCAAGGCTTCTTCCTGCGCCACGTCAAAAATATCGAGATGAGCCATGTCGAGGTTCAGCCTGCCGAGGCCGATCAGCGGCCCAGCTTCTACCTCGAAGAGGTCAATCGCGCTGACTTTATCGCTGTCACCGCGCCCACCAATCCCTCGGCGTTTGCGCTAAATAAAGTCACCGATCTTCGCATCGCCCTCAGCCGTGCTGCAAAGGACACCCAGTTGGAAACTGCCGACGGCAAGAGCCTTTGATCCTTCAGAGAACCTCTCTGACAAAGAGAGGTTCTCTGAAGTTCTCCCACCCACAAACCTCCCTCCACAAACCGATGTCCTCCCGACCGGAGCGCAGCGAAGTGGAGGGATCTGTTTCTCTCCCTCTTACCTCCGCCGTCGGATGCGGGGGGCCACTACCCCATTCGCGCGGAGCTCGAACCTCTAACCGATCACACCACCCGCCGAAGTTGTCATCCTTCGATCTTCGAAGGTCCCTCACCGCACTACCAGGACACGAGCCTCATAAGGGTGCAGCGAAAGCGCGATCGATCTTCCTCCAGCGATGGCCGACGACTTCACCTCCGTGACCTTGCCCGTCCCTGGATCCCAATCCTCCACACGATTGGCCTTGCCGCGCACTATCATCTGCTCATTGAATGTTTTGGGCCCTTCGTTGAACAGCAGGTAGAGATCCGCATCCCTCAGCCGCCGCTTCATAACACGGAGCGACTTGTCCGGGCGCTCCAGACTCACATCGCCCTGCTTCACCGCTTCACGCAATGCCTTCTCGAATCCCGCAGGAACCACCTGCGCTGCCGGCGGCTCTGCAGGTGGCTGTGCCGGAGGCGTTGGTGTCGCCGCGAGCTGAGCGCCAACCTCTACCTTCGCCCATGCAAAGTCCGTCGGCTTCGCCTCCCTGGCATCGCGATACGTCTTTCCTGAGAGCAAGGTGGGCAGATGGTCGAGGAACAGGACCTCGCCTCCGGCCTTCGCGAACTCCCGCAGCCGGTCGAGCGCCGCCTCCGAGATCACTATCTCTCCCGGCAGAATCACCGTCGTATAGCGATTGCCGCTCCTCGTCTCGAACGCTCCCTTGCCAGCCTTCAAGTCCTTCGCCAGCGCATCCTCGCTCACGATATCGAAGTCGATCTGACGCTCCGAAAGCATTCTCTCGGTCGAGACGAACGCCCGGTCGGCTGCCTCATCTCCCATCCACATCGCGCTCGATGGAAGATACAGTGCCACCGACGCCGCAGGCCGACCCATCGACAGCAGATAGCTCATGCGCCGCACATACTCGAGCAGCGCCGGATAGCCTTCCTCGTGCATGTAGGGCGAGCCTGCGTGCCCGCCGGTGCTTGCGGGGAAGTACATCGTCTCCACCAGGTTCACACCTCGTACGAACTGCTCGTTAAGGATGTACCGCGCCATATCGACGTCGGGCTCCGGGCGGTACGCCGCAAAACTCTCCGTAAACGCTCGCGGCCGCCCGTAGACATGCGACACCGAAGAGGCCAGCCTCGGGAAGTCCGAGATCGTGTCCTTCCATATCTGGTGCCAGATGGAATCGATCCCAGGAACCTGCACGTACTGCATATCGCGAAAGAACTCTCCCTCGCTGCGTACCAGGTTCATCTCCATCTCTTCGTGGTTCAGGTGAACCTGATACTCCAGATGATTCGCCGCACACCAATCTCCCTGCGGTTTAAAGAAGCCATCGCGAAACATCTGCGAGAAGACGTCGGAATAGTCCGCCCTCACTCTCCGCTCCTGCTCCGGCATCTCCTCAGGCTTTGCGAACAGTCCCGCCAGATATGGCCGCAGGTCGTAGCCTTTGATCTCTCTGAACCGGTCAAAGAACTTCGGCGTCCACGGCAGTCCACGAATGGAGTAATCCGGTTCATCCCCGCGAAATCCCAGGATGGTCTTTCCGAACTCGTCGCCGACATATCTCTTGTACTGTTCATGCGTAAAGGCGAGATACTGCGCCGTCGCGGCGGGATCCAGGTAATCTTCGAGCGACTGCGATCCATCCTTCACATTCTTCGGATTGGTGTCGCTTCTCGTCGGCGAGGTGCTGAAGCGGTGCTCCACAATCGTCACCTTCCAGCTCCCTTCCGGTGCCTTCCACCTCATCTTCCCGCCGGCAAACGGAATGGCCTCGGTCCCGTCTCGATCCAGACGTGTCGCGGTCACCGCAACCGTCTCCGGTTTCAAAGAGCGCTCCACAACCTCGCCGCCAGCGACTGTAATCGTCTCCGCCGCCACCAGCGACTGCATCCGCAGCTCAGGCCTCTCGGAAGAAAACTTTCCTCCGGCAAATCCACTTGGATATCCGGCATCATCCACGATCCACACCCGCATATCGCGCTTCTTCGCCTCATCCACAAACTTCCGGAAGAACGCAAAGTACTCCGGCGAGAGATAGGCAAACGGTGCACCCCGGCCATACTGCACCGTTACCGCGCGATATCCGAGGCGCTTCATCGTGTCCAGGTCGCGGCGAATGACATCAACCGTTATCGCGCCGCCCATCCCGTAGTAGGGCTCCGGTCCATACTCGGAGGGAGGATTGATCCAGCGCTTTGCGACCTCATTTGCTGCCGGCATCTCGATCTTCTGCCACGCGGGTGCCTGCCCGGTGACGCACTGCGCCAGCGCCAGCACAGTAACCAACACTCCTGCATTTCTGATCACACTATCTCCCCTGCCCATATCGCGTCGTGCGGCCAACTTCACACGCCTGCCTCTTTATACAAATCAAGATAGGAAATAGTTTCAGCAGGACCACTTCGTCGTCCTTCCGTCGGGGAATTCTCTTTGTCTGGAGAGCCTGCCCGTGTTCTCATCGGTCTTTGAAAGACTGAGGAGCCGCTATGCCTTATCTCATCTCCCGTGCGGGTCAGACCTACGGTCCCTACACGCTCGAAGACCTGCAGCGCTACGTTGCAACCGGCAACGTTCTCCTTACAGACCTCGCGAAGTCCGAAGAGATGCCCGACTGGCTGCCCGTCGCCCAGATTCTCAATCCGGCGACTGCACCCCATCCCGCAGCGGGAACTCCTCCAATGCCGTATGCTCCACCTACTGCAGCCTACGGGCAGCCCGCGGCCTACGCCGTGTCTCCCTATCCCGATCCGCCCAACCTTCACTGGGCTCTGGTGCTGCTGCTCGCCATCGTTACCTGCGGCCTCTTCGCCGTCATCTGGGACTTCGTTCAGGTCCTCTGGATGAAGCGGGTTCAGCCCCAGACGCGTGCCTTTCCCTACTTCCTCGGCTACGCCATCCTCTCCTTCGTCAACGGAGGCATATCGGCACGCACCAGCGCACTTGCAATGCACGGCCACCACCACACCTCACCGTTATCCGTCCTCATCAGCATCGGGGTCTTCGTCCTGGTCATCCTGTACCGGTTTGCGATGCGCGATTCGCTCGAAGCCCACTTCAACAGCGCCGAACCAATCGGCCTGCGGCTGGGACCCATCATGACCTTCTTCTTCGGCGGCCTTTACTTTCAGTACCACTTCAACCGCATCAACGAAGCCAAGCAGGGGATGCGCTATCGCAGCGGCCTCTAACGGGAGCCAGGATGATCTCTCCTCTGCGTAACCCGGTGTCTCACCTCCGGCACGCATCTTCTAAGCCGGACTCCTTGCTCATCCACGCCTCCGGCAGGAGGATCACTCTGGGAGCCGCGCTGCTCTGTACCGTTGCCGCTGCCATGCTGTTCCGCTTCCCTCCCGCGGAGTACAGCTTTTATCCGCAATGCCCCATTCACCAGATCTTCGGGATCCTGTGTCCGGGCTGCGGGACCACGCGAGCTCTCGCCGCGCTTCTGCACGGCCACCTCGATCAGGCCCTGCACCTCAATCCCTTCACCATGCTGCTCATTCCGATCGTCATGGCATGGCTGGCTTTTGCGCAGATCCGTCAGCTTCCGCTCAAGCCTCCACCCGTGGCTATCTCGGCGACGCTCATCCTAGCGGCTCTCTTCACCGTCCTGCGCAACCTTTAGATCTGGCACTCAGACCCGCATCCCATCCATCTGGCAGGAACGGCGAATGCCTGGCAAAACGAGAAACGGCCCCGGCATCGATGCCGGAGCCGCCTCTGCAAAATCAGTTACTTTTGGCTACGCCTAGACTGTAACCGGCTCAGCAACCTGGGCCGCCTTCGCATCAGCGGTGCCCGGCTTGCGGATGTCGATGCCGCCCTTGAAGAAGGCACCATCTTCGATCGAGATGCGTGCTGCGATAACATCGCCCGTCAGCGAACCCTCGCTGCGGATATCTACACGATCGCTGGCCTGGCAGTTACCGCGGACCTTGCCCAGAACCACAACTTCGCGAGCCACGATATTGGCTGCGACCTGGCCGTTGCGGCCAACGGTTACGCGATTGCCCGGAAGATTGATCGCACCTTCCACCTTGCCGTCGATATAAAGGGACTCAGATCCCGTGACCTCGCCCTTTACAACCAGCGACTTGCCGATCGTTGCCTGCTCACCCGTTGCACTGGGTGCCGCAGTCGTTCCTGCGCCGGGAGAAGCCGCACGCGGAGCCTCAAAGCTCGGCGCCGGAGGAGTCGGCCGCGACGGTTCTGGTGTTGAGGGGTTGTTGCTTCCCGGCTGATTCGGTTTCCACATATCTGTTTGTATCCTTTCCACTGCTGGAGATGACCCCTCTGCGGGCTCCACTCGGCGTGCCTCCCATAGGCACACGCTCCGTTTTCACGATACTACTCCGCTCACCTTCGCGGTTTAAGCAACATTCACAAGGTATTCCACAGCCGCTGTACCTTCCTCAGCACCTCGGGAAGACTTTCCCTCCCTTCATGAACTTTCTTCCACAGATAACCCCTTTTGTTCCACTCCCCAAAAGTGTTAGCTGTCCGCCGTCCAAGCCTCAGGACCTTTAGATAACATGGCTGCATTCATGCCGTGCCACGGAAAACCTCCGTGCGCTTTTCTATCATCCAGACCAGCTCTCACCGAACCCAAGAACGAGCTGGTCCCTACCCCCGGGTTCGACCAAGTGAAATCTCTTCCCGCAATCCTTCTACTGCTGAGCCTGACTTCGCTTCCTTGCAAAGGCTTCGCAGCAGGATCCAAAACTCACGCCGTTGTACTCGGCGGGACGCGGCGCGTCTCCTACACTCAGCCCGACGCCACGCCCGAGGCTCAGCTCGACCTCACCTCCACCATCAAGGTTCGCCCCTTGATCGTCGACGGCCGCCAGCGCGACTGGACCACGGGAAACATTCACGAGATCACGGACCGTACCTTCGCCATCCGGCGGGCACTTCGCGTCAACGATGCGCTGCCCGCTGACACCAGCCCCCGCTGGATCTGGCAGCCCGGTCCCTGGATCACCGTGGATCGGCTCACCGGTCATATCACTGCGCTTCATCTTCCCGACTTCGACCCGCTCGTCTCGGACGCTGTCTGGTTCCGCGACTACGCCGCGTACTGTGGAACCTCAACCACCGCGAAGGGCTCCAGCCTTTATGTCATCGTCGCGCAGCTGGGAGCCCACCGCCCGGTCTTACAGAAGCGTATCGGCCCCTGGCCGCAGGCCAGTCATGCCACCCCGGTATGCTCTCCCGCAAAGTGGGATCGCCTTCCTCTCCGGGTCAGCATCCAGCCCGCAGGCGCTGAAAGCACCACCTACGATGTCGTTGGAACCTCCTCCATCGTGGAAGAGGGCGATAACGACGACCAGAACTAACCTGTCCCGTGTTGCTTACGATCCACCGGGCTTGATTCACCAGAGCTGGGAGAAGTCCATTAACTTTGGCCTGTCTCCTCTCATCTGTTAGAAAGAACTCAGTAGAGAGAACAAGAGAATAAATCCAGCCCGGAGGGACTCCAGTGAGACTCCTCATCGCCTTCCTGCTTCCCTGGTTTACCTTCTTCACGATCGGACGCCCCTTCGCTGGTGTGCTCTGTCTGATCCTTCAGATCACCCTCATAGGCTGGATCCCCGCCACCATCTGGGCCGTCTACGCTCTCAGCCAGTACAACACTGAGCAAAAGATTCGCCGCGCCTTTCGCAGCTAACTTCAACGCTCCACGCAACCCAGGTACTGGAGGGCTCTCCCCATGAAAGTCATGCGCCTCGCCGATTCCAGCAACACTCCCAGACTGGTTGAAGCCATCTTGCCGGATCCCATCCCGGGACCGGGCCAGGTTGTCGTCCGTGTCTCCGCAGCCGGCATCACTCCCACCGAGCTTGAGTGGTACCCCACCACGCACGATGCCGCCGGTGGCCCCAGAACCGGCGCCGTCCCCTCCCACGAGTTCGCCGGCACCGTCGCTGCCCTTGGGCCGGATGTCCACGACTTCACTCTTGGTCAGGCTGTCTTCGGGATGAACGACTGGTTCGCTCAGGGTGCACTTGCCGAGCTGTGCGTTACAGAGCCCTCCTCGATCGCGCCCGCGCCGATCACTCTCACCCCTACACAGGCCGCCTCTGTTCCCATCGGCGCTCTCACTGCGTGGCAGGGACTCTTTGAGCACGGCCATCTCCATCCCGGCGACCGCGTTCTTGTCCACGGAGCCGCTGGAGCTGTTGGCCACTTCGTCGTTCAGATCGCCCATCTGCACGGTGCTCATGTCATCGCGACCGCATCGGCTGCAAACTTCTCTCTCGTCCGCCAGCTCGGAGCCGACGAGATCATCGACTACCACTCCCGTCGCTTTGAGGACGTAGTCCAGCAGCCGGTCGATATCGTCTTCGATACAGTTGGCGGCGATACTCTCCTGCGTTCGCTTCCTCTGGTTAAAACAGGCCGCTTCGCCGTCACCATCGCTGCCGATAAAGAATCATCAGAAGATCCTCGGGTGCAGCACGCCTTCTTTATCGTCAAACCCAGCCAGCGTCAGCTCATGGAGATTGCTGCCCTGATCGACACAGGCAAGCTCCGGACCTGCGTCGCTGGGGTCGTACCCTTCACCCGAGCCGAAGAAGCCTACACTGGGAGAGTCGCTTATCGCACTGGGCACGGCAAACTGATCGTCGCCGTCAGCCCCGCGGCAGTCATCTAGACGTACACCTATACGTGATGTCGGAGCAGCGGCGTAATCAGCGCCTCAAGTCCGTTCCAGGCAATCTGCACGCCGATGCAGAGCAGGATGAAAGCAATTACCCGCAGAATTCCATGGGTCGTAGACGGTGAAATCTTTGCGGTGATCTGCGGAGCGAATGCGTAGCACACGTAGACCAGCACACCCAGCAGAATCACCGCCACGAACAGCCCTGCACGCGCCAGCACGTTCTCGGTCAGGGTCGTCCCCTCCATGGTGTGTGCGCTCAGCGTCAGCATCACCACCAGGCATCCCGGGCCGGCTGTAATCGGAAACATCAGGGGATAGAAGGTCTTCGACGCCCACATCCCCTGTGGGGCGACCTTGCTGGCTGCCATCTGTGCACCTGCGGCCTGGCTTGCGCTGTCCGCGTCCGGCTGGTTCAACACTCCCCAGCCGATCGCCGCCACCACCACGCCGCCCGCCAGTTGCACGATCGGCAGCGAGATCCCGAAGAAGGACAGGACATAAGACCCGATCAGCTCGATGACCGCGAAGAAGACCACCATGTTGATCGCAATCTGCCGCGCCAGGGATTTGTACACGGCCACAGGCTGGATACCCACCAGCCCCAGGAACACCAACGCTGTTCCAAGAGGATTCACCAGCGGCAGCAGCGCGCTGAATCCCAGTGCGAAGTGCCTCCACAACATGCCCACGAACTTTCCTCCAGCAGCGTTCCAAAAGTCTGTTGCAACGATACCGCAACTTGCGATGGGACATTCCTTCGCGCTCTCCCAGGCCGCGGCAGCCTCGCTCATCTCCTCGTATCATCCCCCTATGGACTCCTTCGACGACCTTCTCCGCCAGGCCGAGCTCGCCCACGGCCACCTCTGCGCTGGTCAGATCCTCGGCGTGCGTCTTGCCCTGCTCGGCTGTCAGCGCCTCGGCATCACCGAGCCCCGCACCAGGGAACGGAAGCGCCTCGTCACCTTCGTCGAGATCGACCGCTGTGCCACCGACGCCATCGCCGTCGTCACCGGCTGCCGCCTCGGCAAGCGCGCCCTGAAGTTCCGCGACTGGGGAAAGATGGCTGCTACGTTTGTCGATCTGCACGCTCCCCTGGAGATGCACCACGACTCCCCTACGTTCAGGGGAATCCGCATCGCTGCGCTTGAGTCCTCCAAGCAGCGTGCCCGCGAGCTCTACCCTCATATCGAAAACAAGAACCAGCAGCAGATGCTCGCCTATCGCGAGATGTCCGAAGCAGATCTCTTCGACGAACAGTGGGTCAGCGTGCCACTTCATCCCCGCGAGATGCCGGGATACAAATCACCCCGCATCTCCTGCGCGATCTGCGGAGAAGGTATCAACTACGACCGCAACATCGTCGACCCGGACGGTCTCATTCTCTGCCAGTCCTGCGCCCTCCCGGAAGCCCGTTACTACCAGCCCCTCGCCTGACCGGGCGCCTCTATCCAGGTCGTGATGCTGAGATCCCGCCGCATCCCCACCTGTCTCGGCCAGTGGATAGAGTACGCATCCGGTGGGTGCATACTACTGGCAAGCCAACCCGGCTAAAGATGTCTATGCGAGAGGAGACGTTCTTGGGACGAGCAACGACCACGGAAATTTCACCGTTCTTCATCGTCAGTAATGTCGATCAAACCTCCCGGTTTTATCGAGAAAAGCTTGGGTTTGAGATTACGTTTCAGGAACCAGATCGGAATCCTTTTTTCGCAATCATTAGGCGCGATGGAGCGCAGCTCTTCGTTAAGGCTGATCAGGATGTGGCACCCCTGTCGAACCATCTACGCCATCCCTCCATGAGGTGGGATGCCTATGTATTTGCACCAGACCCCGATACGCTGGCCGCCGAGTTTGTCGAACGAGGCACGATCTTCAGTACACCACTAAAGGATACGGATGATGGCTTGCGTGGCTTTGAAGTCTCCGATCCGGACGGTTATGTCCTGTTCTTCGGACGTCCGAGATAGATGCCTAAAATTTGGAGCTGACCAGAGCGCTTGCACTCGGCGGACTTCTCATGGAGATCCGTGGGTCGGCCAGATCCTCTGCTGGCCGGCAATGTTCTGACAGCACGCACAGATGTTACGATTGCGTCATTCTGAACGCGGTCGACACAGACCCGTTCCGATCCCGGGCCCCCAAAGACAATCCAGAGTTTCCCAAGCTGTTCCTCGCTCCACATACAGGAGCGAGATAGTCGCTGTTTTTACAAAGGAGTTCTCCCGTGCCCACTCGCAGGTCCGCAATCCTTTCAGCCTTTGCCGCCGCCGTTCTTCTGTCCTTCGCTCTGCCCGCGCATGCCGATCCCTACTCCGCCGTCTTCGTCTATGGGGACAGCCTGTCGGATAATGGGAATCTCCATGCCGTCTCCGGCATACCTCCGGCTCCCTACTACAACGGCCGCTTCTCCAACGGTCCGGTTGCGGTAGAACAACTGGCCGCTCAGCTGGCCGCTCCTCTCTTCGACTTCGCCTGGGGCGGGGCGACCACGGGAGTCGGAAACAGTGGCGATGGCGGCTCGCAGACCAGCCTCGGCATCTTTGGTCTCCCCGGAATGCTCTCCGAGCTGGCGGCCTATCCTGTACCCCCTGCACTCATCCCCAGTTCCCTCTTCGTCGTCTGGGGCGGCGCCAATGACTTCGAGGCCGGCGGCTCGGTGAACACCTCGATCGCCGACATCAACGCGATCGTCGCCTCGCTCGAGGCCAGTGGAGCAACGCATATCCTTGTCCCAGGCCTGCCCGATCTTGGTCTCACCCCGGAGTTCTACGGCGATCCCACGGCAACCCTCTTCAGCCAGCAATTCAATCTCGGACTGCAATCCACGCTTCCGTCCAACGTCATCTATTCCGACGTCTACGGTCTGCTGAACTCCGTAACCCAGAATCCCGGAGCCTACGGATTTACCAACGTGACTACGCCTTGCTTCAACGGAATCACGGTCTGCGCCAATCCCGACCAGTATCTCTTCTGGGACGATATCCATCCCACCACAGCCGCGGACGCTCTTCTGGCCAGCCAGTTCCAGTCGAACGTGTCTCCCGCACCCGTGCCCGAGCCGTCCTCGTTCGTTCTGCTGGCAGGCGGAATGACTGGCCTGGTCACGGTGCTCCGAAGACGCAGACAAGCCTGACCATCGCTCCAGACAGAACAAACCCCGGAGCTCCTCTAACGGAACTCCGGGGTCTTGTTTCGGATCTCTTCTACTAGCCGATTAGTGCTTTACGGCAATTGCGGCGATCTCGATCTTCGCGCCGCCAATCAGCCCGGCAACCTGCACGGTAGCACGCGCTGGCTTGGGATCTGGCATGTCCTTGATGTAAACCTCGTTCATCTTCTTGACGTCGTCCAGGTCGGTCACATACACCGTCACCGAGACCAGGTCGGACATCTTGAAGCCAGCCTTCTCAACCACCTTCTTCACCGCGGCGATAGCGTTGGTCGTCTGCTCAGTGATGTCGGTGCCGGTCACCTTGCCGTTTGCGTCCGGTCCCTGCTGGCCGGCAACGTACAGCGTCTTGCCTGCGACGAATCCGTCACTGAAGGGGTTCCCCTGCTTGAAGTCGATCGCCTTGTTCTGGGCAAAGGCGCTACCCGAGGCACAGACAGTCATGATCCCGGCCAGGATCAACCCGCGCTTCAGCATCAGCGAATACAGCTTCTTCATCGTTCAGTCTCCTGTTTTTAGATTGCTACAGCATCTTCTCATCTCTGCCGTCTTTCGACATCTCACATCTGTCCTAGATCGCGGTTCTCAAGCTATAGATCGAGGTTCTCGAGTTACAGATCAAGGTCTCAAGCTATAGATCGAGGTCTCGAATCCTGGATCGGGGGCAGAACTCGCTGGAGCGATCCCTTTCATACTCTTTTTCTTGTTCCCCTAAACAGAAAAAGGCCGGTGCGGAGAGATCCGCAACCGGCCCTGACAGCCTGCTTTACTTACCATCCACGATAGCCATCGCGGTCATATCCACGATCATGCGCCCAGCGCTCATGCTGCTCGTGACGAGCCCAGGCCTGCCGGCGCAGCCACTCCTGTCGCTCAATCTCGGCGCGGCGCGCCTGCTCCACGCGCAGATGATCGTAGTAGCTGCGACGGGCGTAGTAGTCGGGGTAAGCCGTGTAGCTATATCCATACGCCGGTGTACCAAACTGCACCCCGATGCTGAACTGCTGCGCATCAGCCTTCTTCGGTCCAGCAAAGAGCAGCGCACCCGCCAGCAAACCAGCCGTCATCATCGTTGTAATCATTGACTTCATCTGAGTGGCCTTCATGACAACCTCCACATTCCACTTAACTGAACACTCATTCAGTGGGCCGGTTGCGCGCAACTTTGTGAGCCCATCGGGGTCCTTCACCCGACCTGCCAGCTACCAAAAAGAACCGCGCCCAAAGTCTGAGCGCGGTCTCTGATATTTTCTACGTCCGCGTTTATTTTCTTGCTGCTGGCCAGGAATCGAACGGGGGTGTAGCCCAGGTGGCAGCCGGAGGAGGCACATCGAGCTTCGCCTTCTTCGCTCCCGCAGGTGGAAGCTTTGCGGCGGCCTTCAATGTGACCTTCCCGTTGGGGCCGACCTCATAGGGATCCCAGTGCGGCCAGCGGGGCCGACGGGCCATGCTAGCCTGCTGCTCTGGCGTAAGCTCGCGCTGCATGCCCGGAGTACGAAGCAAGGTCCACTTTCTCGCCTCCTTCTCGGCCTCTCCCGGCGGCTGGTCCCAAGGCAGTGCAGCCCGACCGTTGAGGTCATAGACGAACTTGCCGCTCATCACGGTGAGTTCGCACTCCAGTCTCTCGTGCCCCTTCATCATGGCGCCGGAGCCATCTTCGAATCCGAAGTCGCCATGGCGCACGTTGAGGACAGCGATGTCTGCGATAGACCCGACGGAGAGATTGCCGAGCTGGGGCTGCTGGATCTCGATCGCCGGATGCGATGTCATCTCTGCAATGACCTCCTGCAGGGGAAGCCCCATCGCGAGGAACTTGTCTGCAGTGGTCAGCTGGTCCTTCAGTCCCTCGTTCACATTGTCTTCATGAATGTCAGTCGAGATCGAGTCAGGAATGAAACCGGCCTTGATTAGAGGAACGGCCACACTGAAGTTGAAGCTGGCTCCTCCATGACCTACGTCGAAGTAGATGCCGCGCTTGCGGCCCTCCCACATGCCCTTGCCGGGGCCGCCGGTCTCGGGGTCCTGCTCGCCGCGGAGACCGCTGTACATGTGGGTGTAGATATCACCCGGCCGAAGCTTGTTTTCGAGAAGCTGATCGAGCGGGCGTTCCGCGCGACGCGAGCCAAAGTCGATCATGACAGGGATGTGCGCGACGGTCCCCGCCTTGAGTGCCTGGTCGTAGGGAAACCACTCAGGACCGGTGAAGTGAGCGCTCTTGATGCCTACCACCACACCTGGATATTTGAGTGCCGTCTCCCCGGTCTTCTCGCCATCCATATCCTTCATGTTCTGCTCGATGGGGCCGCTGCCCATGCCTGCTCCGACGATGTTGAGCAGAGCAAGAACCCGCGTCTGCGAACGGTCAATGACGCGCTCCTTGAACTCTGGAAAGTTACGCCATCCCGACGATCCCGCATCCACGACGGTGGTCACGCCGTCCCGCAGAGTGAACCCATCGGGCATGATGGCCCAGTCGCCACCGGCGTAGTCACTCTTCTTCAGACCCCAGAAGACGTGAACGTGGATGTCGATCAGGCCCGGTGTGACATAGAGGCCAGCGACGTTCACCGTCTTGATCGCGGAGCTCGAAGGAATCCCCACAGCGATCTTCGCGACCTTTCCATCCTTGATCGCTACATCCCGAATCGCATCGACCTTGTTCTTCGGATCGATGAGGTGGCCCCCCTTCAGCAGCAGGTCGTACGGCTTCGCCTCCATGGGAGCATTCGCCGCAGCGGTTCCGGGCGCCGCGGCGGACCGCGGCGTAGTCTGCGCAACGAGTTGAGGCGCAAAGGTACACGCTGCAAGTGAGAGTCCGGCACACGCACGAACGAGAAACTTACTATCCATTGAGGCTCCTTATGGCTTTTCTGGGGTTGCTGCGGATCGTTTCGCGAATAAGCAAGCTTTTATAAACGAAAGATCACGCCCCCGCAACGGACATAAGCCCTATCCTGCCCGCTGCGCAGTTTCGTACAGACGCGACGATGCGACCACGGCGTAGGTTCGACCGCAATTCCGGAGCGATGGAAGAGACATTCCCCAGTGTTCCAAACGAGACCAACATCCGCACAACTATGCGAATACGTTTATCTGTCTCCGTAATCGAGCTTTGGATACCAGTCTTTCCCTCGGCCTCCCGGAGTGAGATCCAGCATCAGCCACATCGGATCGAGATCCGGAGCACCGCGCGGATCCTGTCCCGGATCGGCCATCTCGCCGCTCATCTCCCCGCTGTAGAAGTGGCGAACGACACCATCGCGTCGAGTGAAGACGGCGAATCCCGGAACATCGGCGTCCTCCGCGTTGACATACGTCCGCGTGTATTCGCCCGATCCGTCGGAGACAAATGGCAGATGCGCGAAGCTGCGCTGCCTCTTGAACTCCAGCAGCCGCTCGATCGGCGAGCGCGCAGTCACTGCAACCGCAACTCGCTGACGCAGGTTCACAGCTTCTCCATTGAACGCAGCCAGAAACGATGTACACATAGGGCACGGCGCCGTCCGCTGCGGACCGAACATCATGCTGTAGACCAGCAACGTGTCTTTCTCTCCAAACAGGCTGGATAGTCCTGCAACGCCACTCTCCGAAACCAGCTCGAAGTCCTTCGGAATCTCGCCTCCCTCCGGCAGAGCCCTGCGCTGGGCCGCGACACGCTCGATCTGACGGCGTAATTCGATCTCTTCGACGAGCAGCGCATTGCGCGCCCTCCGATACTGCGCGCTCTCACCAGGAAAGTGAGCCTTGTTGGTCGCAACCATCTGCTCGGCAGGAACAAGAGTCTGTGTGTCCGACATAAAACCTCCAGGGCACAATCCTACCCATGCATCTCAAAAGGAAATAGAACAGCGACCTTCACTGGTCACAAAATCCCGCATGAAGTCGCAGTACAAGCAGGAAATCGCAGCACCGGCAGTTCCATAAGCGATCGCCGGAGCGCGTTACTTCGTACTGATATCGGTCTTCTCCATGGGAATCTGCCTCGCAGGTTCATTCAGTGAAAGAATCCCTGTCTTCCTCATTCGAAGCATTCGCAAGCTATTTGTGTTGGGCTCCGTCTATAAGATATGCGAACTGTCGAGTGCGTTCTTTCTTCGGGATCTCACCTGCCTGATCGTATTTCTCATCTCTTTCGGAGTCCTCGTTTCCCTGCGTCCACGCAGACATCCGGCCGCAGCCATGCGACGCAGAAGACGGTTGACGATCACGCTCATCCCGCTGGTCATCGCCGACCCGCTCTCGCAGACCAGACTTTGTGCGCGATATCGAACCATGATTGCGCGCGGCAAGAAGCCCACGGTCATTGTCGCTGCACAACACGTGAACTCGCGGGCTTTATCCGGGCTATCGGTCAGGAGATGCGATTGACTGCCGCGACTTGATATTGGAGAGCACCAGACGTCCTCAGTCCACAGCACATTCGTCACCGTTATGGATTTCTGCTCAGCAAGTTCCGCAGGCTAGGTACGGTTGCGCTACCGACGTCATAAACCCTCCACCCATCCTTTGTGAACACCAAGGTCAGTCGAACGGTCTTCGTGGTTGAGTCGGGGTAATGAAGGATCACAGTCGTGGGAACAAATTGATTCTTTGCAGGATCTACAGTGATGGATTCAACACGAAGCCCGTCCGGGTCTTGGCATGAACAGATTGGATCGAAATCAAGCCGCCCGGCGAAGCCCTGTGGCGTAGCCTCAACATCCCTCTTGATCAAACGAAACAGTGTTGGTGAGAACACATCTTGCCCGTCTTGCCGGAGGAAATCAGGCCCCGAACCTTGAGCTCTACTGTAGCGAGCATAGATCGCTTCGGCAAAATTCCGAGCGCCATCCTTGCCTTGAGCGGTTTGTCCAGCCATACCGAGCAACATCGCCAGAGCAAGCATCGGAGAAAGATACCAGATCGTCAACTGAGACTGGCTTGATCAGGTGTAAAGGGGATTGTTGAACACGCCTATGGCGTGGGGAACCGGCCAGCCGGTCATGGTGATCCTCATGAGCCCCCTGGGCCGGAGTACCTTCCGACGCCCGCGCTAAGTCCGAGGCAAGCTGCGACGACGTACGTTCGTGCGGTCCAACCCGCGTATGGAAGTTTGAGCGACTGTCGCTGAACGCTGCCCGGTTCCCGACCCATAGGAACTCATAGAACTAAGAACAACTGCGGCCTTAATAAGGCAAAAATGCAGTGCACCTGTTCCTGCGCTTGACACCGAAGAAAAGACATGGAGTGGGCTCTACCTGATGAGACCGGACACCTTGCTATCGCGTCCGCTCGATCAACCCGCCCGCCTCCGCGATAAGCGCCATATTCGCCATCCCCAGAAACAAGCCGTGCTCCACCACTCCCACAATCGAGTCCAGCTTCTCTGCCATTGCGGCAGGGTCATCGATCAGCAACCCCGAGCAATCCAGAATCAGATTCCCCTCATCTGTGATGTAGTTCGAGCCGTCCGGCTGCGTTCTGATCCTGGGCGTAAACCCAAGCTCGCGTAGCTCGCGGCTCACCAGCGGCTCTGCCATCTGGATCACCTCGACCGGCAGCGGGAACTTACCCAGCTTCTCCACCTGCTTCGAGCCGTCCGCGACGATCACAAACTGCTTCGAAGCGCTCGCGACAATCTTCTCCCGCAGCAGCTTGCCTCCACCGCCCTTGATAAGCGCCAGTCCGGGAGCCACCTCATCAGCGCCATCCACCGTCAGGTCAAGGCTCTCCACCTCGTCGAAACTCGTGAACGGAATCCCGTAGCTGCGGCCCAGCTTTTCGCTGTCATCGGAGCTGGCAATGGCGCGGATCTTTAGTCCTCCAGTACGAACCTTCTCACCCAGCAGCTTGATCCACAGCGTCGCCGTCGAACCGGATCCCAACCCCACCGTCATACCCGGCTTCACCAGTTCCAGGGCTCGTTCTGCTGCCTGCTGTTTCAGCTGCGTCTGTTGGTCCATTCCAGGCTCCTCCTCATCCATTCTTCCATCCTCCGGCTCGGCGTCGGAACCTATTCCCCTCAAAATTTCCGGCGTGCCCGCGAAGCAACATCCCCTTCACCCCGCGCCTCCTACCTGTCATGAACCGCAGAAGCTCCCTCGCCAACCCGGAGCAGCTTCCGCCAACCTCGAAGGAGGAGGGCCTGCTTCAGATCATCATCGAAACACCTCGCGGAAGCCGAAACAAATACTCCTTCGACAGCGCCCAGAATATCTTCTCGCTCAAGAAGGTCCTTCCTCTGGGAATGGTCTTCCCCTATGACTTCGGATTCCTCCCCCAGACCATGGCCGAAGACGGCGGTCCGCTCGACGCTCTTGTCCTCATGGATGAACCGGCGGTTCCCGGCTGCCTGGTACAGGCGCGGCTCATCGGTGTGGTCGAAGCAGAACAGCGTGAGGGGAAGAAACGCGTCCGCAACGACTGGCTCCTGACCGTCGCCGCCGCAACCCACCTCTACGCTCCGGTGCTCCATTACAAGGACCTTCCTCCGGGCTTCCTCCATCAGCTGCAGGAGTTCTTCGCCAACTATCACCGGCTCGAGGGGAAAGAGTACGAGATACTCGGCTGCAAAGGCCCCGCAGGCGCCTCACAACTCATCCGCAAGCTGCGGAATTCGCCGTGACCCGATGGCTTGCCAAGGCCAGCCCTTGTCAAGCGCGGAAACCCGTAAACCACTGATCCACATACACATATATCTGCCGATTCATCCATGCCCACCTGCTAAGCTGAAAGAGCAGGGTAGGAAAGAACTTAGGCCCAGACGCGAGGTGTCACTCGCTCCCGCTTGAGGCTCACGCGCGACCCTGGTAACCGCCTGCCACTAGGTCCGGACCTAAGTCGAATGTTTCGAAGATTTGCGCAAAACAGGGGGAGTACCCCCCGCCCCGTTCCGCTAGGGCGATGGAGGCGACCCTATGGTAGCCTTCCTGTTAGGGGTGGCATCGTTGACGGCAACCTCGAACCCCGTTTATGGATGTGACCCCTAAAAGAATCTGGCTGCCGCTGCTCTCCGTAGCCTGTATCTTTCTTGCGCCGCCGCAGTTCGGAATTGCTCAGACTGCAGCTCCCAACGCCGTGATCGGCTCGACCGACCTGCCTGAAGCTCCCCAGCCACAGAACCAGCAGAAGCCCAGCCAGATGACGCTGCTCCCGCGCGACCAGCGATCTGAGGACATCACCCTCGCCGGAACCCCGAAGCGCCTCCTCGAAGACCAGAAGGCCATCTGGACCAGTCCTGCCCACCTCAAACCCTCGGATGGAATCTGGCTCGCTCCTCTCGGAATCGCCACGGGACTCTTGATCGGAAGCGATCATCACACGATGACGGAGCTGGTCCATGTGACTCCTGACGGCCAGAACAAGGCCAACACCCTTTCAAACGGCACCCTCGTCGGCATCGCAGCCGTTCCGGCGACCTCCTATCTCTGGAGCCTCTTCAATCACGCGCCGCAGGCTCACGAGACCGGCCTGCTCGCCGGCGAAGCAGCCCTCGACGCCTACGCAGTCAACGAAGCCCTCAAGATCACCTTTCGCCGAGACCGCCCGCTCGAGAACAACGCGCAGGGCAAGTTCTTCAACTCTTCCTGGAACAACGGCTCCTTCCCGTCCAATCACTCCATCCTCGCCTGGTCGATGGCCTCGGTCGTCGCCTCCGAGTACCCCGGCTGGCTGAGTAAAACGGCCGTCTATGGACTGGCCTCCACTGTCAGCGTGAGCCGTGTTCTCTCCGAGCAGCACTTTCCCTCCGACGTCCTCGTCGGAAGCGTCGCCGGCTGGCTGATCGGTCGTTACGTCTATCGTGCCCATCACAACTACACGCTGAACCCGTACGATTCTCCGCCGCCGCTGCCTCGCAACTACGTCGCCGCAAATACCGGCTCCTCATCATCCTCTGCACAGCTTGCGGCGCCACCTCCGCCACCGCAGTTCGCCCTGCCGCCGGACCCCATCGAGCACCGTCCGCCGGCTCCATTCGACGCCGATCCAGACACAATCGGATCCACGAACGTTCCCATGGACAGCTGGATCTACCCGGCGCTTGAGAGGCTCGCCGCCCTCGGTCTGATTCCTACACAGAACGTCGGCATCCGTCCCTGGACCAGGCAGGAGTGCCTGCGTCAGCTGCATCAGGCAGAGGAGATCGCCGACCGGATGAGCACCTCGGACCCAGGCATGGTCAAGGAGGCTCGTCGGCTGATGGACGACCTCGATAAAGAGCTCTCGAAGGAGTCGAGCTCTTACCAGGAACTAGCGCTCGAGTCTGCCTATGCTCGCTACGGCACTATCGCAGGTCCCGCGCTCAATGACAGCTTCCACTTCGGCCAGACCTGGTGGAACGACTTCGGTCGTCCGCAGGGAAGGGGTTCGAACGCGATCGCGGGCTTCTCGGCCCGAGCCCATTATGGGCGCCTCTTCTTCTATGCCCGGGAGGAGATGCAGCACGGCCCCGGCAACCCGGGCCAAACAGAGCAGATGAATCAGTTCATCAATCAGCTGGACGGAACGAGACCCGGAATCACGCCACTGATCCCAATCGTCCCGCAACGGGCAGCTTTCGAGAGACAGCGACCGCTCGAGCTCTACGGCGGCATCGCGTTTGCCGGCAATTCGCTGTCATTCGGAAAGCAGCAGCTTTACTGGGGCCCGACTACGATGGGGCCGCTCGCCTTCTCAAGCAATGCGGAGCCCACTTACAACGCCCGCTTTGTCTCCACGCGACCGCACCCATTGCCCCTGATTCCGTCTCTGGGGACGTATCGTTTCGACATCGTCCTCGGCAAGCTGTCCGGTCATTCTCTTCCGGCTCGGCCGTGGTTCAACGGACAGAAGATATCGCTCAACCTCGGCAATAACCTCGAACTTGCCTTCACGCGCTGGTCGGTCTTCTGGGGTGTAGGACACCCGATTACCTTCCACACCTTCAAACAGAATCTCTTCAGCTTCAATTCGACGGGCACCTTCGTCTATGGCGATCGTGAAGATCCCGGCGACCGTAAGAGCAACTTCGACTTCCGTTACCGGCTCCCTTTCATGCAGAAGCTGGTCACGTTGTACGCAGATGCCTACTCCGATGACGACCCCAGCCCTATAGCGGCTCCGCGCCGTGCGGTCTGGAATCCTGGCATCTACTTCGCGAGGCTGCCGTGGCTCCCGCATATGGATCTTCGGATAGAGGCCGTAAGCTCCCAGGGATTGGCCACCGATTTCGGAGGAAATCACTTCTTCCAGAACAATCAATATCTGGACAGCAACACAAATAAAGGATTTCTCCTGGGCAATGCGGTCGGGCGTGATGGGCGGGCGATCGAAGGGCGGAGCGGCTACTGGTTCTCAAGCCGGACAAGAGTGGAAGGCGGCTATCGTCAGAATAAGGTCAGTCACGTTTATCTTCCTGGCGGAGGCACCATCAGTGATGGCTTTATCAACGGTTCCTACGCTATCACCCGGAACTGGACGGCGCAGATCTTCACGCAGTACGAGCGCTTTCTGATTCCGTCATATACTGCCGGGTCCCAGCACAACACAAGCGCATGGCTTCAATTGACCTGGACTCCGGACCTAAACATCCGCCGTTAGCGGCTCGGGGCCGAACACTCTAGAGAGATTCGAGTAATCTCGAAGCGGTTTTTTCGCTGCAGGCTTCCCAACTGTAATGTGCACTCTGTCTCAGACCAGACTCTCGGAGTTGCACCCGAAGTGCGGGCTCTTGAGCGATTTGGAGCAGGCGCTCCGAGATCTCGTCCTCCCCCAGAGGATCGAAATAGAGTGCGGCATCACCGCACACCTCCGGCAGCGATGCCGCGCGGGATACGACAGCGGGAACACCGGCCGCCATCGCCTCAAGCGGTGGCAGACCGAAGCCCTCATAGAGAGAGGGCATAATCAAGGCATCGGCGTGCCCTACAAGCGACAGCAGATCTGCCTGAGGCACCGATCCCGTCATCTCAACACGCGGTCCGGCAGCACGTATCTGATCGAAGAATTCCTTCGATTCTCCTGTGAGCATTCCCTCTTTCTGGCCCACTATGACCAGATCATGAGGAATGGCGTGCTGCACGTTCTGAAAAGCTCTCACCAGACGTGAGATGTTTTTGTTCGGCTTAACATTCCCCACGCAGATGAAATAGGGCTTCGGCCGAATTGCAGGTAGTTCCGCTGCTTCACGCCACTCAGGGGCCACACCTAAATGGATGGAGATGATGTTGTCGCTTCGTCTGCCCTTCGTGAGCCGGAGAAGCTCGTTTTTCGTAAAGTCAGAGACCGTAAAGATGGTGGATGCACGTTTACGGACAGCACGAAACATCATCTTAGCGTAGAGATATTTCTTCCTGTCAGAGATAATCTCCGGCAGGGTGAGATGAGCCAGATCATGGACCGTTACGGCGATTTTGCCGCGAAAAAACAGCGGGATTGTGTAGTAGGGAGAAAAGAACAGGTCAGTTTCAGAAGGTATCGCCAGGGGAAGCTGGATCTGTTCGGCTATCGAGTACCTTCCGGCCTTGCAGTCGATCAATCGAAGATTGGCGGATCTGCTCCAGGGGAACTCTTCGATTCGGGTCGCATCTCCTAAGCCCACGATGGAGACATCGGACAGCCGCTCGACAATTCCAGGCATTATGCCTTTGATGTACACGCCAACGCCGGAAGCATCAATCCAGCGCAAATCGATGCAAAGAGTCTTCATAGCTCATTATCGCTTGTGGAGGTTTCGCTCTATTGCGGGGACGGGTAGACTAGCGCTGCAATGTGCCCGTCGCTGTTTGAAATGGATATCATTAGACCTAGGCAGGGAGTGCGAGTAGAAGGATGACATCAACACCAAAGGTAGCCTGCGTTCTTGTGAACTGGAATGGCTGGCAGGACACAGTTGATTGTCTCGATGCTCTCAAGCTCAACGACTACCCTAATCTGAAGATCATTGTCGTGGATAACGGTTCCACGAACGATTCAGTGAGCAGGATCAGAGCATCTCATCCGGACATTTTATTGCTTGAGAGCTCAAAGAATCTGGGCTTCGCGGGCGGCAACAATATCGGGATGCGCTATGCGCTGTCTGATAAAGCGGAGTACATCTGGCTGTTGAATAATGATACAAAGCCTGCGCAGGATTCCCTTTCCAGGTTGGTCGCAAAGGCGCGGACGGATCCCAAGATTGCCGCTGTGGCATCGGTCTGCTACTACGCCGATAATCCATCTACCGTGCAGGTATGGGCAGGCGCGAAGGTCAATCTGTGGATTGGATATGCCCGAAACTTCACTGAACCACAGAGTGATCAATCGCTTGACGCACTCTATGGAGCAAGCATGCTGATAGCTCGACCAGCTCTCGAGCAAGTGGGCCTATTGGACGAAGGATTTTTCCATTATTGGGAAGAGACTGAGTTCTCGGTGCGCTTGCGCAATGCAGGCTGGCGGCTCGCTGCAGCCCCCGAATCCCGGATTCTACACAAGGTGGGCGCCAGCACAGGCGGATACAATCCTGTCCTCGACCGGTACTTCACAACGTCGGGGCTTAGAATTCTTCGCCTTCATTCGAAGATTCCTCACTTTGCGATGCTTTGGTTTTTGACTGTGCGGCTGGCCACGCGCGCGGTTCGATTCAAGGTGACGCAGTGCAGATCAGTCTATGCAGGCGTGCAGGATTATCTTCGGTCTCTGCCGATCCAGTTGAAGATACGCTAGCAGGGGCACGCCAGCGCGCCCACATCCTTCTAGTCGCGTGCCGCAACAATACTTCGAAGATCATGGTCGTCGGTGTATATCCCTCTCTTCGGAGACGGAGCTATACCTCCAGACCGCCCGTGCCAAGTACCTGGTAACTGTAACCTCCGAAGCGGACGCTTTTCATGTTCGCCAAGGGTTCCGAAATTGATTAACATGAGCCAAGATGGGAGAGCAGAGAGTGAGTCCCCCTCCAAGCGTGAACTCAGTATTCAGAGGACAAAAAGATCAAAGACGAGTGGACACGCTTAAAGAAGCTTTCGCCGCAGATTGCCGAATGGTATGTGGCAGGATTGTTCTTTCTGTACGGCGTTATTCTGCTGGTACATAAGGCCGCTCCGTCGCTTACAGATTACAGCGATTGGATCTATCAAGGAGTTCTGCTGCGAAATCACATCCTTGGCATACCGGATCCGTGGCACATCCTGAAGGCGTATCCCGTACCTAACACTTTGACGACGGTTGGAATAGCCGGACTTGCCTTGTTATTCCAATGGCAGATCGCAGCAAAGCTGTGGCTCTGCGCGCTTTTATTCCTCTCGTTTCTGTCTGCTGGCCGCATGATACGGGCTGTCGAGAACACTGCCGTCTTATGGCTGATCCTTCCCTCGTCCCTATTTCTTAACGTAAATCTCTGGTACGGATTTATAAATTTCCAGTTCGGTCTTTGCTGGCTTCTTTTTATCGCTTGCTTCCTAATGAACGAGGATAAGCATGACTGGATACTGGGACTTCTATTAGTACTGTGCTTCTTCTCGCACATGATTCCGTTCGCTTTGGCTTGCCTGCTCGTTTTCTTATATGCGGTGCAATTCCGACGACTGCGACTGCTTTGGCAGCTAGTTCCTGGGATACTCTTGAGCGCTTGGTATGTCGTTGGCAGGTTCTACCTGGAGAACAACGCCGACGGACAAGCTGGCATGGTCTCCGCAGTTCGGACTTACTCCGCGGCATTCTGGGCTTACAAGGTTAATTCTTACCTCAAGTCTTTCGGGTTCATTAATCCGGTGACCTCCGATGGCTCCATCGCACTTCATCAGTTCGGTACAGGCATCTTTCTCGCCCTGCATCTCCTGAACCTTATTTTGTGCGGAGTGATTGGATTAGGTTTAGCGGTAGCAATGATCTCGGGATTTCGCGATGGAACGAAAGAGAGATTTGTGTGGGTAGCCGGCTCGCTCTTCTTTGTACTTTTTCTCCTCGTCCCCGGAACGGCGCTCGGCATATCCGATCCGGGCTCGAGGCTTCTTCAGGCTGTGCTCGCAGTAACCGCCTTCCTGGGCATCTCGAAGGGCAATCCCCCTGCGTTCGCAAGGCGCACCGCAGTAGTGTGCGCCCTCTGTCTTCAGGCGAGTGCGCTTGTTCTATTCTCATGTGCTGTGTTCACGCCTGATGTCAAGGGGACAACAGCCGAGCATCTGCCCACATCAGTTCTACTTTTCGCGCACGTTCCTATCCATGTGGAAGATGAAGCCCTTAGAGCGCTCGAGATGGGAGATATGAAGTTACAGATCTTTCCAACGGCTTTATTCTTGAACAGACCGAACTCGAATAGTCCAGCTTCGCCTTCGAGTCCTGCCGATGAGCCACATCCATATGCACGGTAACCTTTCAGAAATGGCTGCGGTAAGAGTTCGCTTCGAAAGCGGGAGAACACTCTAACTCGATGCCAACGATTGTCGGAACCATCTTTCTGTGTTTTGCGGTGTTTTTCTTCCTGTTTCGACAGGATCGCCTCTTTGGGCTCCTGATTATCGCCAGTATCTTCCAGGGATCTGCCGCGTTGAAGTTTGGAACACGAGGACTTCAGTCGTTTTTCATCATCGAGATGCTGATCGTGCTGCGTTCGATAGGAAATCTACTATTGAGGCCCCGCCAAAGAGAACCACTGCCCGAAGGATTTTGGCTGTTGCTCTTTGGAGGAATCTCGATAGCTTCGGCTTTTATTGGGCCATTCCTCTTCGCCGGGATGCCGATCTACGATCCTTTGCAGGGAATCGATCTGGGTGCGCTCATACGTCCTCCTCTTCACTTTGGAGGGACGAATGTGACACAGGTTGCCTATCTTTCGTTGCACCTGGCGACCGCTTACGCCTTGATGACAATCCCTTATTCTGAGAAAAAGACTTCTAAGGCTTATCTCATAGCTTTCTATTTATTGGCGCTTTGTGTATTCGTACAGGCGTTTTGTCGCGTCACAGGTATACCTTTTCCGGATTCAGTGGTTCGCAACAGCCCAGACCTGATGGATCTCATGAGTTCCCCTGGTCTGTTACGCAAACCGGGACCATTTATGGAACCATCCTTCGCAGGTGCATGTCTTGCCTTGTACTCTATCGGTTTTCTAACGGAGTATCTCGAAGGAAAGGGCAAAGCTTTCAGGGTGATGGTTGCTATTGCGGCAAGTGTCGCCGTCACATCGACTGGTTCCCTATTCACGTTAGCTATCTTCGCGGCTATCTTACTGTCTCGCTATTTCCCCATCAGGTTTCCGTGGTATGTCAATATCAAAAAAGGGAAGCGAGTCCTGGCATTGGCGAGTCTCTGTCTCGTGCCGATCGTCTTGGCATTGCCTTTACTCCTGAACTATCAACAGGTACTGCTACAACTGACTGTCTCCAAAGGGGAGTCAGGCTCGTTCATCAACCGAACAACCTCCGATATTTATGCACTCGGCATCCTGGTTCATACCTATGGAATTGGCGTCGGCCTGGGAAGCAATCGGCCTTCCAGTCTCGTGACTTTTCTGCTGAGCAATGTGGGGATTGCCGGTTTCCTGGCCTTCGCAATCTATTACTTACGACTCTTTTCCGGATTATCCCAAACGAAGCGGTGGCTATTCTGGGCAGGCGCAGCGTTGCTATTCAACATGTGCGTCGATGTGCCCGACGTCACATTTCCCATATTGTGGATGGCCATATTCCTCGCTGCTCAAACCCGCCGCATGGAAAGGAAACAGTTGTTGGGTGTGAAGCCAATGGCAAGCGATGGACGGGTGCTGAGCCCATCTGCATAGGCTCAGCACTTTCATCTACAGGGGATCTGCTAAATTTTCACCCAACGCTTTTCCAGCGCATCATAGCGACGTATGGGCCTTGCAGGAACTCCCGCGACGAGTGTAAAGGGGGGGACGTCCATCGTGACAACGGCGTTGGCTCCTGCCACACTGCCTTCGCCGATGGTGACACCAGGGCACACTACTGCGCCGTCGCCCAGCCATACGTTAGATCCAATGACGACAGGCCGGTCTCGCTCAAGAGGGCGTCGAGCAGGTGGCAGAGTGGGCGATGCGGTATTCCTGGTGAAGCTGCCATGATTGTGGTCGGTGATAATCACCTTGCTGCCGATCAGAACACCATCTCCGATCGTGACGGAATGGGTGCAGGCAATATGACTCCAATGGCTGATGGAGACGTTCTGACCAATCTGGATCTTCGGCGTAAAGCTCTCATCGCCGTACCGGTTAATCGCCTCGAGCCAAAGACCGTCCCCGGCGAAGAAGTTTTCTCCAAGAGAGATATAACTTAGGCCTCTGAGGTGGGCTCTCGGACCAATGGAGAGATGCCGCACGTGTAATTTACGCTTTAGAAAGCGGTTGCGGAGGTAATGGAGCGGTCGCGTTACCAGAACGGTAGAGAAGACGTAGAAACCATTCTCTCTATAAAAGGAAGTAATCTTTCCGAACATCCGGCTACGCCGCTCCGATGCCAATCATGGCTCCTTCTGGGAGGAGCGGGTTCTGGACCAATGATTGCAATGATATAGGGGAATTATCCAGCGAAGACTGCTCGGTCTTCAGGTTGGACCCCCGCAGGCTTTTCCGATGTCTGCCCGGTTTGTTACTGTGAGAATATAACACTTGTGACTCGGTTCGATGAATCCTTGGGAACGCTGAATCAAAACGAGGAAGAGACAATCTCTGTGGTTACTGAGCCTAGGGAAGAGGAAGAGATTTCCCTGATGGAGCTTCTGATCGTCATTGTACAGGGGCGTCGGTTCATCCTGAAGGCAACACTGGCAGCCATCTTGCTAGGGGTTGTTATCTCCTTGATTCTTCCGGTTCACTATCTGGCAACTACCGCGATACTTCCTCCTCAAGGCGGCAGTTCTGTTGGTGCTGCACTCATGTCGCAACTCGGAAACCTGGGTTCGGTTGCGTCTCTTGCGGGCGGCAGCCTCGGACTAAAGAATCCGAATGATCTTCAGGTAGCAATCCTTAAGAGTCGGACGATCGAAGATGCGATGGTAGATCGCTTTAATCTGATATCGCTCTACAAGGTAAAGTACCGCGCCGAGGCGAGGAAGAAACTCGAGAGCGACGTTGATATCGATAATGGAGCGAAAGATGGGCTCATCCGTATCTCCGTCACAGACAGCGACCCCCATCGCGCGGCCGAGATAGCCAACGCATACGTTGACGAATATAAGAAGCGAACTGCAAGCCTTGCGGTCACAGAGGCATCGCAGCGACGCATGTTCTTCGAACAGCAGTTGGCGCAGGCGAAGGATAATCTCGCCAAGGCAGAAGAAGACCTGAAGAAGACCGAACAGAAGACCGGCGTCATCTCGCTGGATGCTCAGGCCCGAGCCGCCATCCAGCTTGTTGCTGATCTGCGAGCGCAGATTGCCGCAAAGGAAGCGCAGATTGCAGCCCTGCGTTCCTACGCTACAGCTGAGAATCCTGGAATTCAGATCGCCGAACAGGAATTAGCCGGCCTGCGGGCACAGGAACAAAAGATGGCAGCCAGTTCGGGAAATGCCACAAAAGCATTCGTTCCTCAGGGCAGTATGCAGGAGGCCGGCATCGAGTACGTCCGGAAGCTGCGAGATGTCAAATACTACGAGACCATCTTCGACCTGCTGGCGAGGCAATATGAGGTTGCCAAGGTGGATGAAGCTCGCCAGGGAGCAATTGTGCAGGTGGTGGACCCAGCCGTCGTACCCGAGCGCAAGTCGTTTCCAAAGCGCTCGTTGATCGTGCTTGGATTCGCGATCCTCGGCCTGATCGGCAGTACCTTTTGGGTCATGATCAAAGAGAAGTTACGGCACCTATCCAGTAGCCCCGTCGAAGGCCCGCAGTTGGATGCGTTGAAACAGGTCTGGAGACGGAACAAATCCGTTCGTGCAGAGGCAAACAGGTGACAGGGCAAGACGAGTCGGAGGCCTCTCTCACCACCGCACCTAGCGTCCCCGTCCATCCAGTGAAGCGATGGCTCAAGGATGTAGTTGGGCTTGATTGGGCAATCATCTTCACGGTTCTCGCTCGTGTATGGCAAAGCGCCGCGGGCCTGGTCACCATAGCGTTAATTGCCCATCTGCTCTCTCCTGCAGAGCAGGGCTACTACTACACATTCTTCAGTCTGGTTGCCCTACAGGTCGTCTTCGAACTTGGATTCTCTTTCGTGATTCAACAGATGGCGAGCCACGAGAGCGCCGCACTAAAGATTTCATCGGACTACAAGATCCATGGCGATCCTGTAGCTCACGCGCGTCTGGCATCTGTACTGCAGAAGTCGGTGCGCTGGTATTCGATCGCCGCTGGCTTTTTGGGACTCTTCCTTATCTCAGCTGGTCTGTACTTCTTCTCGAACCATCAATATGGAAGTTCCGTCGTGAACTGGAAGGCTCCGTGGTGCTGCGTAGCTCTTGCTGCGACACTGACCTTCCAAATTGATCCCGTTCTAGCCTTCCTGGAAGGATGCGGATATGTCGCGAAAGTGGCCCGCCTGAGACTGGCTCAAGCTGCAGTGGGGAGCCTGCTGGCCTGGTCGGCTCTCATAACGCATCATGGGCTCTTCGCACCCGCGATGATGATCGTAGGGACCGCATCGACGGCCATCGTCTGGCTGTATGGAAAACGGACTCTTCTGCTTGGACTGCTTCGCCATAACCCGGACGAACACCGGATCGAGTGGGCAAAAGAGGTTTGGCCCTTTCAGTGGAAGATCGCCGTCAGCTGGATCTCGGGATACTTCATCTTCCAGCTGTTCAATCCGGTGGTATTTGCTTATCGCGGAGCTGTTATGGCTGGCCAGATGGGCATGTCTCTCAACATAGCCACGGCGCTCCAGACGGTCGCCGTTGCGTGGGTGAACACGAAATCTGCCCCGTTCGGAACCATGATCGCCCGGAAGCAGTACGGCCAACTCGACCACGCTTTCTTCCGCTCCGTGAAGCAGGCTTTGCTGGTCTGCATGCTGGGAATTGTCACGATCATGACAGGCATCCTCTGGCTCAATCACCGGGAGATTCCTTTCGCACATCGGCTACTTTCACCTCTGCCCGTAGGACTGCTTCTGACCGCGGTGGCCGTCAACATCGTCGTCTTCTCCGAGGCTCTCTATCTCCGCGCCCATAAGCAGGAGAAGTTTTTGCTGAACTCGATTCTCACTGCTTGTTTCGTCGGCGCATCTACGGTTCTCTTTGGACGGATTTATGGGCCCGTGGGAATTATCACTGGATACCTGATCGTCGTGGTTGTTATCAGCTTGGGACAAGGAACCTATACCTTTTTGAAATATCGCAGGATTTGGCACGCGGAGTGAATACCTTACTTACGATCGCAATCCCTACCTATAATCGCAGCCGATACATCTGCCGTTTGCTGGATTCACTGTTGCCTCAACTGGAAGCGATCCGAAACAACTTCGCGATCGAGTTGCTGGTCTCGGACAACGCTTCAACCGACGATACAGAATCGGCGCTAGCAGCATATCGAAGCCGTGGTCTAGCGTTTCGCTATGTTCGCAATCCATCCAATCTTGGAGCCGATGCGAACATCCTACAGTGTTTTGAGCTAGCTACGGGTCAATACGTGTGGATCGTCGGAGATGACGACATCATTCTGGCCGGGGCTCTGGCTCAGGTCGTAAGCCTCCTCAAGCGTGAGGACCTGGATATCGTGCATCTGCGCGCGAAGCTTCTGATTGACGACACGCCACAGCCCGAGCGGGCCGCTCCCCTTCATATCAGCGTGACCGAAGATGCGAAGACCTTCACGCTTGAATGTCATGTCGATCTGACTTTCATCAGCGGCAACATCGTAAATAAAGAACGAGTTCTATCCCTGCCTCACGCACCCTTTCACGAACTGATTGGGACGAACCTGGTTCAGCTAGGCTGGACCTATACTCTTCTGCGCCAATTCAGAAGAGGAGCATATATCTCACAGCCAATCGTTGCCGCAGGCGCGGATGCTCGGGGCGGATATGCCTTGTTCAAGGTCTTTGGCGCTAATTTGAAATCGATTAGCGAGAAATGGCTGGCCAGGCCTGAATTGACTCGGATTATTCTCAACGGAACTCTCCAGATTTTTTTCCTGCCATTCGTCCTCAATGCTGGGCGCGGCGAAGAGGCTTTTCTGGATGAGAAATATGAAGAGCTTCTTTCCTCGCTCTTCTCAGATAATTATCGATATCACCTGTTCGTCTACCCGTTGATTAAATTGCCGCCCAGTCTGGGCTACATCTGGTTTATTCTTTGCCGTGTCATCAATCGCATCAATCGAGCCATGGGGAATCCGATGCTTCGCTGAACCTGACAGGAGCGGCGGTCAGATATTTCCGTGCGATCTTTAGATCATTTAAAATTCTCTGCGTCTGCAGTACATAGAGTCATTGACAGGCACTAGAACCTTGAAAAGGATTACATGAAGGCCGTTATTCTTGCAGGAGGACTGGGTACAAGAATCAGTGAAGAGACATCCGTCCGTCCGAAGCCGATGGTGGAGATAGGTGGACGTCCCATCCTTTGGCACATTCTCAAGATCTATTCCCATTATGGGATCAACGATTTTGTTGTTTGTCTGGGCTACAAGGGGTACATCATTAAGGAGTTCTTCGCGAACTACTTCCTGCACACAGCAGACGTGACCTTCCACATGGACCAGAACCGGATGGAAGTTCATGACAGCATGGCCGAACCTTGGCGCGTGACCTTGATTGACACGGGCGATGCGACTCAGACCGGGGGCCGTCTCAAGCGAGTCAAAAAGTACGTGGAGAAGGAAGACGCATTTTGCCTTACGTATGGGGACGGATTATCGGATATAAATATTGCCGATTCCATCGAATTTCACTGCCGTCACAACGAACTTGCGACCATGAGCGCGGTCCAGCCGGCAGGGAGATGGGGATCCCTCGATATGGTTGACACGAAGATCACGTCGTTTCGCGAAAAGCCGGCGGGCGATGGCGCCTGGATCAACGGAGGCTTCTTTGTCCTTTCGCCCAAGGTTCTGGACTACATTCAAGGCGATGAGACGATCTGGGAACGGGAGCCCCTGGAGCGCCTTGCAAAAGAAGGCAATCTCAACGCCTATCTGCATTCCGGCTTCTGGCAACCGATGGACACACTTCGCGACAAAAAACATCTCGAGGAACTCTGGGAAAGTGGTACTCCGCCGTGGAAGAAATGGTGAATGCGGTCTCGGAATCCGTATGGAAGGGCCGTCGCGTATTCCTTACGGGACACACAGGCTTCAAGGGAAGCTGGCTGACTCTCTGGCTGCATAAGATGGGGGCGACGGTCTGTGGATATTCCCTGGCGCCTCCAAGTTCTCCTAATCTTTTTCAGGTCGCCCGGATCGGTGAGTTGATAGAGCATGTGGAAGGAGATGTCTGCGACCAGCAGAAACTCCAAGCCGTCATGCGAAACTTTGCTCCTGACGTTGTTCTTCACCTGGCTGCTCAGTCTCTTGTCCGACGCTCCTACGAGGAGCCTGTATTGACGTATGCGACAAATGTAATGGGGACAGTCAATGTTCTTGAAAGCATTCGCAATACCAAGTCTGTGAAGGCAGCAGTGATGGTTACGACTGACAAATGCTATGAGAACCGTGAATGGCATTGGGGTTATCGCGAGAATGATCGACTTGGTGGTCACGACCCATACAGCAACAGCAAAGCCTGCGCCGAGTTGGTAAGCGCATCGTATCGCGACTCCTTCTTTCCACCTGCCAAACTGGGATCCCATGGTGTCGCAGTTGCAACCGCGAGAGCAGGCAACGTAATTGGAGGCGGTGATTGGGCCTGTGATCGACTGATCCCCGACCTGATGCGTGGATTCGTTGCCAAAGAAGACGTTCTGATCCGGAATCCCGAAGCAATACGTCCATGGCAGCACGTGCTTGAACCCCTCCGGGGTTATCTCCAACTTGCGGAGAAGCTGCTCCTGGAAGATGCAGATTTTGCTTCTGCATGGAACTTTGGTCCAGCAGAAGAAGATGCTCGGCCTGTGAAATGGATTGTCGAGGAGATCGCCCGGCAGTGGTCACCCACTGCGTCGTGGACGATAGACGAGCGCCCGCATCCTCATGAGGCGACTTATTTAAAGCTCGACTGCGCACGAGCCAGGAATCTGCTTGGATGGAGCCCTGCGCTCAGCCTCTCAGACGCCCTACGACTCATCGTAGAATGGTATAAGCACTGGCAGACCGGGGCCGACATGCGGCAGATCACCCTCGACCAGATCGAAGCCTATCAACAGCTTAGTAGCTCACGCAGATAGGCGACAGGAGTTAGGAATGCAATCGACGGTTGAGAAAAAGGGAGAGCAACTCGACTCCGAGCGTCAGGCGACGCCACCTGGGAACGACAAGCCCCGTCAGGAGTACCTGCGCGAGCAGATCCGAGAACTGGTCACCCAGTATCACGCAGAGGCCTTTCCCAAGGGTGAATTTGTTGGTGGAAACACCGCGGTACCAGTGTCCGGTAAAGTCTTCGACGCTGAGGATATCCAGCACGCCGTAGATGCCTCTCTTGATTTCTGGCTGACAACGGGTCGCTTCGCCGACCAGTTTGAGCGCGAGTTCGCTCGCATGATGGGAGTTCGCGATGCCCGCCTGGTGAACTCGGGATCCTCCGCGAATCTGGTCGCTCTCTCCGCGCTGACCTCCCCATCGTTGGGAGACCGCGCCCTGAAACCTGGGGATGAAGTCATTACTGTCGCTGCGGGTTTTCCAACAACCGTTAATCCAGCCATCCAGAACAACCTGACACCGGTTTTCGTTGACGTTCAACTGGATACCTACGATATCGATTGTTCGCAGCTTGAGTCCGCCGTCTCAGAGAAGACACGTGCGGTGATGATCGCCCACACGCTGGGCAATCCTTTCGATCTCGATGCGGTCACCGCATTCTGCAAAAAACATGATCTCTGGCTCGTTGAAGACTGCTGTGACGCCGTTGGTGCTACCTATCGAGGGCGGGGTGTCGGCACGTTCGGAGATATCTCCACGGTCAGCTTTTACCCGGCGCACCATATCACCACGGGAGAGGGCGGCGCAGTGATGACTCAAAAGCCTGCGCTCACCAAGCTCATTGAGTCCTTCCGCGACTGGGGCCGTGACTGCTGGTGCGCGCCGGGCAAAGATAATACCTGTGGCAAGCGATTCGAGTGGGAACTCGGAGAGCTTCCCTGTGGTTACGATCACAAATATATCTACTCCCATATCGGCTATAACCTGAAGCTGTCGGACATGCAGGCCGCAGTAGGCGTATCGCAGCTGAAGAAACTTCCCGGATTCATTGCGGCTCGGCGGGAAAACTTCAAGCGCCTGTATGAAGGACTCTCGCCGCTGCAGGAGTTCTTTTCCCTGCCCAAGGCGACGCCGGGATCCGATCCCAGCTGGTTCGGCTTCCCCATTGCGGTGAAACCTGAGGGCGGGCTAAAACGAGATCAAGTCATCCGAGCGCTGGATCAACGGAAGATTGGGACCCGCTTATTGTTCGCCGGCAATCTGCTGCGACAGCCGGCCTATCTCAATGCCAAATATCGCAAAATTGGTGATCTGCCCAATACGGATTATGTAATGAATAACGTGTTCTGGATTGGTGTCTATCCGGGATTAACTGAGGAGATGATTGATTTCATCATCCAGTCATTCCACGAAATCGCTGACGACAGGCTGCGAGTCCTCTAAGAATGAGCACTGCTGTTTTGACGAGTTCCACAACCTCATCTTTTCGAAATCACGTATGAAGTGTCTTGTTACAGGAGCAACGGGTTTCATTGGTTCTTTTCTTGTCCGCAAGCTCCTGGCCGATGGACATCAGGTCCATGCAGTCATTCGTAACCCTAGGCCTGAAAGCACCTGGCGCATCGCGGATAAACTCTCTGAAATCGGCGTTTTGACGGCAGATCTGAGTAAATCCGATCTCCACCAGGTTTTTCCTGACCTTAAACCGGATGCCGTTTTCCATCTGGCGTGGGATGGCGTGGGATCTGCAACGAGAGACTCTCCGCAACAATTGGTCCAGAACGTCAACACGACATTGCAGATGCTGGACTTCTGCCGGCTTACCCAGTGCCCGGTCTTTGTGGGGCTCGGCTCTCAGGCTGAGTATGGCATCGCAACCGGGGCGCTAAGCGAAGATTCCCCCTGCACCCCTGTAACTGCATACGGAGTTGCGAAACACGCACTGTCTCTTCTCGTAAACAAATTTGGACAGGTCACCGCTACCCGGGTTTTATGGTTTCGACTTTTCTCGGCATACGGTCCGATGGATGATCCACATCACCTTATCCCGTTGCTGGTGAAGATGCTGCTGGCCGGCAAAGCTCCTTCACTGACGCGGTGCGAGCAAAGATGGGACTATCTCTATGTAACCGATGCTGTCGATGCTCTCGTCTCGGCGGCAACATCATCGGCCACAGGCATCTTCAATCTTGGATCGGGTAACGCTCAGCCTTTGCTCGAAACTGTAGAGTCAGCTCGCGACCTTGTAGATCCGACATTGCAGATCGGTTTTGGGGATATTCCATACCGCCCCGATCAGGTAATGCATCTTGAGGCTGACATCACTCGTCTGCGTGAGGCGACAGGTTGGCAACCGCGAGTTGGACTCGAAGAAGGCTTGCGCGCGACCGTCGCCTGGTACAAGGAAAATCAATGACCCAACAAGCTGATCTTGGCCTCGTTGCGAAAAGATTGCGAGCTCATGCGGTTCGCATGGTTCATCACTCCAAGGCGTCCCATCTGGGGAGCTGCCTGTCGATGGCAGATATCCTCGCGGCGCTCTACTGGCGAGTGCTCCAGATTCGCCCGGAAGAGCCGGAGTGGAATCAACGTGACAGGTTCATTCTCAGCAAAGGTCATGGAGCGGCCATTCTCTATGCCACACTCGCAGAGCGGGGATTCTTTCCACTTCCGGAGTTGTCGTCCTATTGCGAAGCGGGAGCCCGCTTGACCGGTCACGTCACCAGCGGAGTTCCTGGCGTGGAGCTTTCCTCGGGTTCGTTGGGACATGGATTGCCTGTAGGATGCGGCCTCGCCTTAGCCGCAAAGCGAGAGGGCAGCCGCAGCCGCACCTTTGTTCTTGTAAGCGATGGCGAACTCGACGAAGGTTCCAACTGGGAGGCAATCTTATTTGCGCCTCAGCACCTGCTCGATAATCTGACGCTGATCGTCGACTATAACAAGATCCAGAGCTTTGGACGCGTGGAGGAGATCCTCGAACTGGAGCCGTTAGCCGACAAATTTAAAGCCTTTCGCTGGGCCGTTCGTGAAGTGGACGGGCACAATCTCGATGAGATCGTAGACACCTTCGCCTCTCTTCCGCTCGAACGGAACAGACCCAGTGTCATCATTGCTCACACCGTAAAGGGAAAAGGAATCAGCTTCATGGAAGACAACCTCGCATGGCATTACAAATCACCTTCCGATGAACAGGTTCTGATGGCAATGAAGGAGCTGGGAGTTGCTGAATGAGGACAGCATTCATCGAGCAGCTTTGTGAATTGGCCGAGCAGGATAGTCGAATCTGGCTCGTGTGTGGCGATCTCGGCTATTCCGTCCTTGAAGCCTTCTCCAGTCGCTTTCCCGAACGCTATCTGAACGCAGGTGTGGCGGAACAGAATATGACTGGCATTGCCGCTGGGCTTGCGCTTGCAGGGAAGACGGTCTTCACCTATTCGATCGCGAACTTCCCAGTCATGCGGTGCCTGGAACAGATCCGCAATGATGTTTGTTATCACAATCTCAACGTCAAGGTTGTGTCCGTCGGTGGCGGACTCGCCTATGGGAGTCACGGCTACACACATCACGGTGTTGAAGATCTCGCGGTGATGTCCGTTATGCCGAATATGACCGTTGTGGCTCCTGGGGACCCGATTGAAGCGCGCGCGGCGACAACCGAGTTGGCAAGGAATCACGGCCCTGCCTATCTCAGGCTTGGCAAAGCTGGCGAACCGATACTCCATCAGCACAAGATTGAGTTCGAGCTAGGGAAGGCAATTCAGATTCAGGATGGCAATCAGCTTACTTTGATTGCCACAGGTGGAATGCTGGGAACCGCCATCGAAGCCTCCCGCGAACTTGCGTCCAAAGGCCACTCGGTGCGTCTGCTCAGCATGCCCACACTCGTCCCCATAGATGCGGAAGCCATTCGTCAAGCTGCTGTTGAGACACGCACAATCATTACGATCGAAGAGCACGGCGTCGGCGGTCTTGGAACGAAAACAGCAGAGATTCTCGCCCAGATGGGCATGGCAATTCGATTTCGCCCGCTGCGTCTGCAGCCCTCTCCTATAAAAGTTGCAGGCTCGCAGGTCCAGCTCCGAGAGTCGCAGGGACTTAGCGTGAGCGGTATCGTCGCTGCATCAGAAGAGCTGCTGCGGTAGCCGTCCGATCTCGCATGTCCAATTAGCAGAAACGAGCCACTCGGCCTCGACGAAAACAAAGGGTACGGCAGAGATTATCTCTGCCGTACCCTTTCACTCTTTTCAAGCTATTTGATTTTGCTTCGATTCCTACTACTGCCCCAAAACTGTATTGGCTGCAGCGATCGCAATACCGAACTGGCCTACGATCTGTGCGATATCGACGACCAGACGCATCGTCTTACCCTTATCCAGATTCAGAGGAATGACGACAGTATCCCCTGGATAAAGATGGAGTGAATCGAAGCCATTTCCGCGCAGGGATGAGCTGTATTGTTTGCTGATGACGGCTCCGCCCGCTCGGATCACATAGGCCCGATTTTTATCGGCATCGCGCGTCGCTCCGCCTGCCAGCTTGACGTAATCTCCCAGGCGACGATGTGGGTCGTAGAGGAACGCATTCTGGTTGTAAACTGCGCCCTCGATACTTACAGTCGACGGAACGCGAGGAATGATGAACCGATCTCCGTCTTCGAGCGGAAGATCCGGTAGCTGATCGATGTTATTGGCGTCAGCTGCAAGCTCCAGCACAACTCTTCCTGTGGCTCGAGCCCTGCGTAGATTGGAGATGATATTTTGTGCCTGCGCCTGTTGTGCTGAGGCTGCGGCAGTGTCTTGTGGGTTGATGGAACGGCTGGCGTTGGCCGTGGCAATCGTGCTCGCCTGTAGGGCGATCTGGTCTACATACTCATTCAGCCGCTGCTGCTGAACTCGCCGTGTTGACTCCCGTGTAAACTCTGCGCCGTAGAGATATGCATCAGGCGACAAGCCACCTGCCCTCGCCACCAGCTGCCGCAGCGTCTCACCTGGTTTCACGCTATAAATACCCGAGGAAACGAACTCACCTTCCAGACGTACGAATCGTGTCTGCTGCGACTGCGGAACCCGAAGGTCCGCCTTGGAAAAGATGGTCACGACATCGCCCGGTTCCAACTCCAGATTCTGTGAAGCATCTCCCTGCAGGACGATCTTGCCCAGATTGAACGGCAACAGAGAGGTGGTGAGATTCTCCCTGTTCTGTCGCTCAATCACGGCATAAGACCAATCGATATCGGGCTCGCTTAGCTTTACGTCGTTCTTCGGTTCGAAGTGATTCGAAACACTGCGCGAGCTTGTTCCCAGACTCGCACTCGCCGTACTCATCTGGTTGGAGGTAGACGTCTCAGGATATTGAGATTGCGTGGCCATTCCCGGATTGTTGGGATTGTTCGGGTTTTGAAAGCCGTTCTGCTCTATAGCAGAGAACCTGCTTATGTAATAAGGGACTTCGGTGTACTGAGAACAATCCAAACCGCCGTCAGTATCGGTCAACGGATCACGCAGCTGGCTTTGTTGCGTGGACATATCCGAAGGGGAAACCAGACCATTCCGCTGGGCCTGACGGTCCACGTCAACAGAGGGATAGCCCCTGAGAGCTCGATATTCCTGGGTCGACGAGTATCGCCAGAAAGGATCCTCGCCCTCTTCCCCGACAGGAATTCCATAGCGCAGACTTGGGATTCCATATGGATTTGTCGGAAGGCAAGTCGGGATGTAGGTCAACATCGGCTGCCCAAGCTGACTTCGCTTCAGCCAATAGTCGCGTGTGATCAGCGCCTCTTTTGTGGGGATGAGGTCCTTGACTCTCATGCCAGGTTTCCAGGCATACCGACCAGGATTTGCGACATTCCCGCGCAGCGTCACCGAATCCTTGAACTCGCCGGCCACGGCGACAAGCTCAAGCAGATCTCCATCCTGAACCCGCGTCGTCTTTCCTTCGGTTTCAAGAGAGACCTCGATGGTCCTGCGCATATGTCGCTCATCGATGCGTTCCAGGCGAACCTTGTCCTTGGACGCGACGCTGGTCAGGCCCGCCGCGAGTTCCAGCACATCGTCGACGGTAGTGTTATCGGGGGATCTCAACTCATAGATCCCCGGAATTTTCACATTCCCCGCTACCGCCACCTGGGATCCGACCGGGGGGATGTAAATGACATCTCCAGCAAGCAGCGGAACGTCTTTGGATTTATCGCCCCGTACCAGGAGGTCATAAAGATCGAAATCGACGATCAGCTTGCCTCCGCGCTTCAACTGAATGTGTCGAAGGCTACCCTGGGGCGACGGTCCTCCTGTCGTAAAGATTGCGTTCACGAGTGTACTGAGGGAGCTGATGGTATAGGTCCCCGGCTGACGCGCCTGTCCGACCACGATGACCTGAATAGAACGCAACTGCCCCATCGTCACATTGAGGTTAAAGTTGCGAAACAACCTATTCATCTGCGCCTTTAGAGCGGGCTGAACCTGGTCAAATCTCAGCCCGGCAACATGAAGCGTGCCCACCTGAGGAACAAAGATGTCTCCTGAGCGATCAACCTGGAACCGGCCGTCCGTCGTGACCTGCCCCCATGACTGGATCATGAGCTCATCCCCGGGGCCCACCACGTAATCCGGTGTAACCGGCACCATGGTGGCCGGGGCGAAGGTCGATGGCGGATTGCGAAACAGGTTCGCTCCAAAGATCGGGAGCATCTTCCCTACAGAATTGGCCACCAGCTGCTGGAACTCAGTCGGGGGATCCAAAGGCAGCTGGGCGAAGCGATTGAACATCTGTGGCTGCGTCTGGCTTGACGGCGTACTAGGAGAGGAGCCGCTGATCACCGCGCCGGTTGGAAGGCTGGTTCCGGTCTGCTGCGGTGCGCGCGTCTGGTATGGGATCTGATTGCTGGAGCCTCCGCAGCTCGGATCGGAAGGGCTGCAGTTGGATTGATCGGAGCCTCCGCCTCCCAGGCTCTGGACGGGGAGTTGTTGACCCGAGACTTTCGCACTTCCATAAAGCAGAAAAGCAGCTGCAAAGTGAATTGCAATTAGCCGCCCAAAACCAGACTGCATCCGACCTAATTCTCGCAAACCGATCAACCTCTCAGAAATGCCCTCGCAAAGGGCCGCTGGCGCCTGAAACCGCAGTCCAGAACCGCCCCTTCAAGCATACTCGAACGTACTTCTTCCTCTTGGAAAAAGGACATAGCGACAAGCTTGTCGCTCGCTAGCTCTTCAACTACTTTGTTGCGCCGATTCGATTGTTTGTGCGATCTGCAGCATGGTGGCTTCGCCAAAATGGCGGCCGAAGATCTGAACTCCTACAGGCAGAGAGTCTCGGGTCTGTCCGCAGGGAACGCTCATAGCGCAGATACCCGCCAGACTGGCTGCAACCGAATAGATGTCTTCGAGGTACATCTTGACCGGATCGTCCGTCTTCTCTCCCAACTTGAAGGCCGGGGTCGGGGTGACCGGCGCAATCAGGACATCCACCTCTTCAAAAGCTGCAAGGAAGTCTCGGGTCAGCAGGGTTCTTACTTGCTGCGCCTTCTTGTAGTACGCATCGTAGTAACCCGCACTCAGTGCATACGTTCCCAGAAGGATTCTTCGCTTTACCTCTGACCCGAAGCCAGCGTCACGCGTCTTGCGGTACATATCGGACAGCGACTTTGCCTCAGCATCCCGCAAACCAAAACGAACGCCATCAAACCGGGACAGGTTCGAGGACGCTTCGGCGGTGGCGATAACATAGTACGTGGGAACTGCATACCGGGTGTGCGGCAGACTGACAGGCTTTATCAGGCAACCGGCCGCCTTCAGGTCGGCAAGCACCTTCTCGATCGCGGCCCTGATCTCCGGGTCCAGTCCCTCTCCGAAGTACTCCTGAGGAACCCCCACTCTCAGCCCTTCCACAGGCCGATCTAATTCTTCGAGATAGCGGCCTGCAGGCTCCTCGGAGGAGGTCGCATCCAGCGCATCCCGTCCAGCCAGAACCTCCATCATGGTTGCGGCATCCTTTACGTTCTTCGTAAAAGGGCCTACTCGATCGAGAGAAGATGCAAATGCAATCAGGCCATAGCGGCTTATCCGGCCGTATGTGGGCAAGACACCAACAACGCCGCAAAATGCCGCAGGCTGTCGGATAGAGCCGCCTGTATCTGTTCCAAGGGTGGCTACAGCAAAGCCTGCCGCTACGGCTGCTGCAGACCCTCCGCTGGATCCTCCAGGCACGCGGTCGAGTGCACGGGGGTTCTTCACCGGTCCATAAGCGGAGTTTTCGTTCGAGCTTCCCATAGCGAACTCGTCGCAATTCAGCTTGCCCAGCAGAACAGCTCCTGCTCTCTCCAGCCGCTCCACTGCGGTAGCATCGTACGGCGGACGATAACCTTTTAGGATGAGTGAACTAGCCGTTGCGGGGGCGCCCCGCATGACCAAGGCATCCTTGATCCCAATCGGAACTCCGGCAAGGGGAGGCAACAGCTCTCCTCGCTGTGCCATCGCGTCGATCTTCTCGGCTTGCGTCATTGCGCGTTCGCGGCTGACAGAGAGATAGCTATGAATCTCCTTATCCCCAGCTGCAATGCGCTCATAGTGCATTTCGGCCAGAGCCGTGGCCGTGGTGCGTCCTGCCGCAATTGCGCCGCGGACCTCATCAATGGTCAGATCTTTCAGGCTTTCTGCTGTCAAACTCTATCTCCACAAACCGGCATGGCGCCGGCTTTATCGCTCGATAACCTTTGGAACCTTGAAAAACCGACCGTCGGTCTCAGGCGCGGCAGCCATCACCTCAGCTCGATCGAGGCACGGCTGGACGGTATCGCTGCGCAATGACTCGCCACGACCAGGAACAATCTCTTTACCGAGCACCTCACCCACCTGTGACATAGGCGGCACGTTCTCGGTATTCAGCTCATTGAGCTGAGCGATGTAGTCGAGAACCGCGTTCAGATCCCGCTGCATGCGCGGCTCTTCATCCGGCGTGAGCTCGAGATTCGCCAGCTCCGCCACTCTCCGCACGTCCTCGATCGTTACACCAGACTGCCCACTCATCGTTCAGCTCCTACCTCTTCACTACCAAGTGTAGCTCGGCAACCGGCACTCGGGCGATGCGAGTAAGCTCCAGCTTGAGCTGTTCTTTCATCACCCTAAGCTCCTCAAGCCATGCACCATCCAGAACTTCGACTGTCACCTGCGCGTCTTTGTATTCCACCACACAGCTGCGATCGGCTAATGCCTTGCCGCATACCACTAGCCAGGCCGCAGCCAGACGGTCTTGCGCTGGCAGATGGCGGAGGCTCCGCGCGAGCCCCCCCGTGCGAAGAACCTCTCGCATCGTTTCAAGATCGCTTCTGAAGGCATAAGACATCAACTCCCCAGACCCACCGATATCTTCTCTGCCGTCGTAGCCGACACTCTTTTTAATAGCCGTTCGACAGCAGCAACGACCTGATCCACAGAGGTTCTTTCCATACAGTCTGTTGGATTACCCTCGAACTCGAAGCCAAGATGAAGGAACCCACAGCCTTCCCCTCGAGCCGATATGCCTTCAACCCACTTGCCCATCGGTCCCCAACGGCGATTGTCGGTGGGCCCGTTAATGGAGACTGTTGGAGTTCCAAGAACCGCGGCCAAATGCATTACCCCTGTATTCACGCTGACTACAAGTCTGGCGCGTCTCAGGAGGTGCGCAAGAGAGATGAATCTATCGTTTCCGATGAAAGGGACAACATTCAGCCCCGCCGTCTGTGCCTTCCTCCAAAACTGTTCAACCTTTGGCTTATCGCTTGGTGCGCCGGTGATCACAAAAACAGTCTTGGAGGTCGAGATCGCCGATGCCAGCTTTATCCATGAGTCTTCTGGCCACTCTCTTAGGGCGCTTTGAGTTCCAGCCCAAAGATGGAGCACGATGATGTCGTTCTCTTCCCGGAGCGGCTGCACCTCGATCTGTGGAATCTGTAGCCGTGGAGCCGATCCGGTCGGGATCCCCGCAGCTTTGACCAGAGCTCGAAAGTTTTCAAGTTCATGCCGATCACGTTGATGCTCGACAACAAGGTCATAAGCAGCAGCTCGATGTTGACCTGGAGATCGAAATCCGACTGTGAATCCAGCCCCGGACATCAAGGTGTAGAACGCGATGATTCTTTGCCACGCCGAAAAATCAAGAAGCACATCCAATTTCTCTGCACGGATGCGACCGATCGTCTCAAATGGTCGCGTGATGTTCACGTGGATTCTACGATCGATCCCCTGCAACAACTCAGCCGCTGCGAGATTCTGTTTCATGCAGATGTGGATCATTTGAGCATTCGGGAAGCTCTTTCTCACATCTTCAACAGCGGCTGAAAATAGGATCGTATCGCCTAGGGCAGGAGAACAGATAACCCCGATTTTTTCTATTTTTTCGGGCCATGATCGTCTCCTTCGAACACATCGAAGGAGAGCAGCTCCAGTCGCAAGTACCGGCACTCCTACCCAAAAATCCAGCAGCCGGTTGGATCGACTTCCTCTCTGCATGCACTTATTCTAAGGTGTTCGACGGCTAATAAGCCCCATCTTGTTTCAGTACAACCACCGCAGTCTTCAGTAGGATCTTCATATCCCGCCTCAGAGACCATCGATTTACGTACTCGCAGTCCAGTGCCACTCGCTGATCATAATCCAGCTCACTGCGCCCCGATACCTGCCAGAGGCCGGTCAGACCAGGCTTCACGCGGCAGTAGCATTCGAAGCAGTCAGCATATTTCTCAACTTCGGCGGCAACAATAGGACGCGGTCCGACCAGGCTCATATGTCCTGCCAGCACATTCCAGAACTGCGGCAGTTCATCGAGACTGTAGCGGCGCAGGAAAGAACCAATCCTGGTAATACGAGGATCGTGACGCAGCTTGTGCGTCTTGTTCCATTCCTTCCGTGCTACAGGATGGGCGGCCAGATACTCCTCCAGAACCTCAGCGGAGTTGACGCACATGGTTCTGAACTTCCACATGGAGAAGAATGCACCATGACGGCGGATGCGGCGATGAGAATAAAAGACCGGCCCTGGCGAGCTGATCACGACCAGCACGGCAACAATCCCTATTACCAGCAGGACGACGGGCGAAAACAGAAGGATAAGCGCGACGTCAACGCAGCGCTTCAACACCCTGTACCGAAAGAGGACAGAGGGTCCACGATCCAGGGAGTAAGTCGTCCGGAATACCGGCCTGCTGAGGGTCTCCGTATACGAATAAGAATCTTCGATAGCCGCTGTCCGCGACTCGGGAGATTGATATTCAGCCTGCATTGAAATCCTGTGTCTGTATAACGCTACCCTCGCCAATTTGCGATGGTCCCGGCATACGGTTGTTATGCGTCAGAGTATCGCGGCAGAGAACTCAAATTCCGAACTATTTCTTCAAACTCCGGCTCTGCCTCTCCGCGTCACAAGTTAAATTGAAGGCGACCTTTCGTAAATGGGTCTTAGATTCTCGAATCCCACGGTCCGGCATCTCACATTCCTCGTAACTCGGAGACAAGCACTTCAGCACGTCAGTCCGTTCATTCTAATCATGGAAGCTTCGATAAATACAGTCTAAATTAGCGGTCGCACCAGAAGCGTCCTCATTTCGGAACTACCGACTGCAGCTCCGCCGTCAGCTAAACTTGTGGGATGCAAGTTTTGGATACTCCGCTGCACGATGTGAAACTGATCCAGCCGCGGCGTTTTGGTGATGATAGAGGCTGGTTTACTGAGATCTTCAATGCATCTGTGTTCGCTGAAGCGAAGCTCCCCGCATCCTTTGTACAGGACAACCAATCCTTCTCGATGAAGGGAGTGTTGCGGGGCCTTCATTATCAATTGGTTAAGCCCCAGGGGAAACTCGTCAGGGTGCTGTCCGGCCATATCTGGGATGTGGCAGTTGATCTTCGCCGAGATTCAGACCAGTTTGGACAATGGGCTGGCTTCCACCTGAAGCCACGCAATGATGCAGGCGAATTGGAGCTGCTGTGGATCCCCGAAGGCTTCGCCCACGGCTTTCTCGTGTTGTCAGAATCTGCCGAGGTCCTGTACAAGACCACCAACCCCTACTATCCCGCCGGTGAACGATCCATCCTGTGGGATGACCCTGCTCTCGCGATCCAGTGGCCATTGGACAGGCTCGACGGAGTAAGTCCTCAGGTAAGCGCTAAAGATTCCAAGGGAAGCACATTTTCAGCGGCCGAGCTTCCTTAGAAACTCCCATGAGAGAACGGGCCGCTCACCTCGCCAGAGTCGGCCCCGCTCGAATCCCGCAAGAGCCATTGCTCCACCTCATCTAGGGTATTTACCTCCAGATAAAACCCGCCGCAGCCAGATCTCTCGGTACCTGCAAGCAAAAACGCCTGGCGAAGTCCTGCGCTGTTTGCTGCGGCGATATCGCTGCAGCGATCCCCTATCAGCACGCTCTGAGTTAGAGATACGTCCAACTCCTTCATCGCGCGTCGCAGCATTCCGGTTCCCGGTTTCCTGTCCTCGTGCTCCCGTTTGTAATCTCCAATTCCATGTTCCGGGTGATAGGGACAGTAGTACACGGCATCAAGTTCTATCCCTTGATTCCGCAGCTGTTCCCCCATCCAGGTCATGAGCCTCTCGAAAGCCGCTTCGTCGTAGTAACCACGAGCAATCCCCGCCTGGTTAGTCACAATGACCAGCCGATATCCCAAACGCCTCGCGGTCCGACACAGCGAAAAAATGCCGGGAACAAACTCTACTTCCTCGATTCGGTGAAGATACCCAATCTCGACGTTAACCACGCCATCCCGGTCCAGAAAGAGGGCTTTGCTGCTCATCCATTCACCGTATAAGCATGTTCATGGCCCGGAGCTTCAATCAGCTCCACCATCAGGCGCTGTGCAGTCACCCAGAACTGCACCCGTGCACCCCCGTAAGCGACGGCGGGTTTCGCAGGACCGGCCATCATGGATCCCTTTTGCTGCAGCATGTCCGCATCTCGATCCAGATCGTTCGTGAGATAAGCAACATGGTTGAGGATGTTGATCCCTCGCTTGAGAGCCGTGGAAACCGGACTTGCCTCCCCCAGAGGTGAGATCAGCTCATAGCATGGCCCGTCAGCCGTTCTTCCAAACTGAACAAAGACCCCAATACCGGGATCTTCAAAGACCTGTGTCCAGCGATCAAGGCCGAAGGTACTCTCAAGAAACTCCCGGCCCTCCGTCATATCCGCGACCAGCAGGCCCATGTGGTCAAACTTCAATCTACTCATAACTCAGCCATCACCTCGCGCAGCGAATCGTGCCAATCAATCATCTTCCAGCCAAAGGTCTTCGCTAGGCGATCGCAACTCAGCCGCGAATTCAGGGGGCGTCTTGCGGGTGTGGGGTACTCGGCAGTCGTGATCGCGTCTACCTCCGCGAGCCGAGCCTCAGGGTGTCGCTCGCGCAATCTGTTGATCGCTTCCACTGCGAAGCCATGCCACGTCGTCTCTCCTGCACCTGCGGCATGATAGATTCCTTGCCGACTGGCAAGAGCTTCGGCCAACTCTCCGGGCCTCGCTGAGCTCTCGATCTGTCGGATCACCTCGCTGGTCATCCGCGCGAGATCCCGGCTCCATGTAGGAGCTCCGTTCTGATCGGCAACAACACGCAGCCTCTCCCGTTCTCGAGCAGCCTTAAGGATGGTTTTCAGGAAGTTCTTCCCTGTTGCGCCATAGACCCAACTGGTCCGAAAGATAAGACAGGCAGCACCGCTCCTTTGTAATGCTCCCTCCCCAGCGAGCTTGCTTGCGCCATAGACACTCACCGGCCCTGTCTCATCTTCCTCGCGAAATGGGGCCGATCCTGTACCTGCGAAGACATAATCGGTTGAGAAGTGAATTACGCCCGCCGCAATTCTGTAAGCCTCTTCGCCGATCGCACCTACCGCCTCTGCATTAATGGCATAAGCCAACTCGGGTTCACTTTCAGCCTTATCCACCGCTGTGTAAGCAGCCGGATTGACAATCCATCTTGGCCGGATCGACTGGATAGTTTTCCGAACGGAGGTGACATCCGCAAGATTCATCTCGCTCCTTGTGGGAGCGATCACCTCTCCATACGACTTCAGAACCTGGGCAAGCTCACCTCCCACCTGCCCAGTCACACCTGTCAGAAGAATCGGTCCGCTCATCCCCAGAGCACCGGCTCTTCAAGCAGCCTCACAAGATACTGCCCGTAGCTGCTCTTCCCCATCCTGCTAGCTAGATCGCGAAGCTGATCCTCTTGGATGTATCCCAGCCGATACGCAATCTCTTCCAGACAGGCGACCTTCAGACCCTGCCGCTTCTCGATGGTCTGAATGAATGAGGAAGCCTCGATCAGTGAGTCGTGCGTTCCCGTATCCAGCCACGCAATTCCTCGTCCCAGAACCTCAGTCCGAAGCTGGCCCCGCTCCAGATACCAGCGGTTTACATCGGTGATCTCCAACTCTCCGCGCGGAGACGGCTTAAGTCCCTCCGCAACTCCGACAACCTGCGCGTCATAGAAATAGATCCCGGTGACGGCATAACGCGACTTGGGCTTTGCAGGCTTCTCCTCGATGGACACTGCCTTCCGGTCCGCGTCGAACTCCACCACGCCATAGCGCTCCGGGTCCAGTACCGGATAGGCGAATACGGTCGCGCCCTCGCGATTGCTCGCAGCCACGCGAAGTGTCTTCACCATGTCATGGCCATAGAAGATGTTGTCACCCAGGGCGAGACAGCACGGTGAGCCGTTGAGGAATTTCTTACCTATCAGGAAAGCCTGTGCCAAGCCGTCCGGAGATGGCTGCACCGCGTACTCCAGCCGAATCCCCCACTGTTCTCCCGATCCCAGCAACTGCTCAAATCGGGGAGTGTCCTGTGGCGTGGAGATAATCAGGATCTCGCGGATCCCCGCCAGCAGAAGCACCGACAAGGGATAGTAGATCATCGGCTTGTCGTAGACCGGCAGTAGCTGTTTGCTGACCGCCTGGGTAACCGGATGCAGGCGGGTGCCTGATCCTCCGGCAAGGATGATTCCCTTCATCGAGAACTCCCTGTTGCGCCCGCAGTCGTTTCACGCGAGCCATAGTTTTGCTCGACCCAGTGCTGATAGGCTCCACTCGTTACGCTCTCAACCCAGCCGGCATGTGACAAATACCACTCGACGGTCTTATGCAGCCCGGTCTCAAAGCTCTCCTGCGCACGCCAGCCCAATTCGCCCTCGAGCTTCCTGGCATCGATAGCATAGCGCCGATCATGGCCGGGGCGATCCTCCACATAAGTAATCAGCTGTGCATGCGGACGGAACTGGGATTGTGGGAGCAGTTCGTCAAGCAAGGCACATAGAGTCGTTACGACCTCGAGATTGCTGCGTTGGTTGCCGCCGCCAACATTATAGGTTTCGCCAATGCGGCCATTCTCAAGAACCGTTATCAACGCCCTGCAATGGTCTACGACGTAGAGCCAGTCACGCACTTGCTGACCATCGCCATAGACCGGCAACGGCTTACCCTGCCGCGCGTTCGCGATCATCAAAGGAATCAACTTTTCGGGAAACTGGTACGGACCGTAGTTGTTCGAGCAGTTTGTAACGATCGCCGGCAGCTTGTACGTATGCACCCACGCGCGAACCAGATGATCGCTTGCGGCCTTTGAAGCGGCATAGGGAGAGTTTGGCGCATAAGGGGTACCCTCGTGGAACGCCGGATCCTCTGGTGCGAGAGTGCCGTACACCTCGTCCGTGGAGACATGCAGGAAGCGGAAATCTGCACGCCCGGCCACATCCAGGGATTCCATGTATGCCTTTGCAGCACGCAGAAGGGTAAAGGTACCGTCGATGTTCGTCTTTAGAAACGCCTCCGGACCCAGAATCGAGCGATCGACATGGCTCTCGGCCGCGAAGTGGACTACGGCACGTGGTTTGAAGCGGTCCAGTAACTGCTTAACCAACTCCCGATCGCAGATATCACCACGAACGAAACTGTAATCCGGATGCTCTTCGACAGCGGCTAGATTTTCCGGGTTTCCCGCATAAGTCAGCTTGTCGAGATTTACGACCGGGCCTCTGCCTTCTGCAAGCCACTCCAGTATGAAATTGGAGCCGATAAACCCTGCGCCTCCAGTCACAAGAATGGGCTTGGGGTTGCACTCGGCAACTCCGTTCAGACTCTGGTTTGCGTCCATGCTCTTCTGAAGACTCCTCCCCTAACCGGGTGGTACCTAACCGGATATCTTTCCGAAACCGGGCCATTACCTCACATCAGGGTACAGCACGGGCCTTTTCGTCTTCCACTCGGAGGCAACGGCGGACAGAATCCTGCTCTCCTATTTGGAAGCGAAAGGATTTGATCATGGCTACGAACACCCAACCCGCAGGAAAACCCGTGGATACGCGTTCCGCGAATACTCAGAAGCATGGGGTAGAACCTTCTGGCCCTCGCGGCGATAACCCGGCAACCGCAGGGCCCGGGCCGACCGGCGTCCGTTCCAACACGCCTGAGAACGCCGGAGGTCACATCAACCCGTCGCCCGAAGACAGCAACGCTACACCCGGAACCTCGCCTGAGAAATAGATCGTAACGCCGTCTTCAGTCCGGCAATCTCCTCGAAGAGTCGCATAATTGGTCTCCGTGTCAGGGTTCCTTCGAGTAGCAATCGAAACAAGAAGGAGCCGTCCTCAGACGGCTCCTTCCATGCTTCTGTAGTCGTCAGCGCAGACGATATCTAACAGCTATGCTCGTGAACGAGATGCGGATAAGGATGGGCAAGCGCATTCATCTTGCCATCCGGCATCTTTTCCACCTCCAGCAACGCAGTCTGGAAGCTCTGCATGTCACTGGGACTGCCCACCGTAACACGCGGCCAGTTCGGCATGATGGGCCAGGTGCGGCCAATCATCACAGACTGATGCGCAAGCGCATTGATAACCGGCCCACCCGGACGCTTCACATCGAGCATGAAGTGGTTGGTTTGCGATGGAGTAAACGAGTAGCTATTCTTCGCCATCCAGTCGAAGGTGCGGTTCCGCGTGTCCGCCATAGCCTGCTTCCGTAATGGGATCAACTGCTTATCTCCGAGCTGTGCCTTGGCACACTGGATCGCAGTCGTCGCCATCGAATTGACCCCGAAGTGATGCAGCTTCTCTGCCAGATCTGGCCGCGCTGAAGCATATCCGAACCGCAGTCCGCCCATGGAATAGATCTTCGAGAACGTACGGGAGACGATCAGGTCTTTGTCCTTTGCCACTAGATCGATAACCGACTCTGCATCAGAAAAATGAATATAAGCCTCGTCTACAAGTACGACCGATCCCGCCGGTTTATTGGCAAGCAGCCACTCAATATCCGATCGTTTGACCGGAGTTCCCGTGGGATTGTTCGGGTTGCAGACATAGAACAGCCCGGCGTTGGGGTCGGCCGCCACCATGGCCTTCATGTCGTAGCTGTAGTCCGGCTTCAGGGGAACCTTATGGACCTGGGCTCCATTGGAGGCCGCGACTCGCCACGTCTGTTCGAAAGTCGGGTCTGCTGTAACGAGAGACTTCGTAGGCGAGGTAAATGCCAGCGCAGAAAAGTTGAGGATCTCCGTCGACCCGGCATAGAGCGTCACATAATCCGGCTTGAGATCATGGTAAGCGGCAACCTGCTCACCAAACTTCTTCGTCTCGCCCATGTAATAGCGATTCCCATTCATGGCCATCTGGTGCATCACTGCGACAGCCGCTGGCGTTGGCCCGGCTGGATATTCGTTAATGTTGAGCAGCGCGACATTGGCCGGTGTGTCGATGTAGCCAACGGCGGGAACTCCCCCCGCGGCGGCGGCAAATGCCGGCCGCGCAAGCGATGGAAGCAGGGAAGAGGCAACCGGCAAGGCTGCGCTGATACGGAGAAAATTGCGGCGGTTCAGGCGTGGCATCATCTCGTACTCCTTTGCGGGTAAAGGACTGCGGATACAAACGAGGCTGCGCGCAGGCCACTGCACGCACCGTGAGAATGGAAACTTGTCTGGAGGGCCCCGGAAGAGGTCGAGTCATCACGGACTCAGACCGAAGCGGCGGGATGCCGCTATTGTGCCCCGACGCGAATGAAATGTCTACACCGGTCTCGCGCACCCACTGCGTGCGCGAATACCCCCGCTATGCGAAACTGAAAAGACCGAGCTTTGGTGTGCCCAGCCTCCGCTTCAGCACAACCATATAGAGCGGGCCTGTAGCTCAACGGTTAGAGCAGGGGACTCATAATCCCTTGGTTGGGGGTTCAAATCCCTCCGGGCCCACCAGTACTCGAAACCCCTCCAGATACGAAAACGTATTACGTCGAAAGCGGGTACGCGTATGCTTGCCAGCCAAAACTGGGCATCAGGTATCTCAGGCAGTAGCGCTTACTTATGGAACGAACAGCTGCGCGAGAGTTCCGCCGTCTCAAAGATTTGGTCCTGTGGGGCGCCGGCACCTCAGCTTACTTCCAACGCATCGCCTTCAGTAGGTCTGCCGAGGGCTCCCACTCACCGATCGCAGGGTAGAGCAGCATCGCCTTGCGTAGATCGCGTGGCGAGCCACTGATGGCAGCCTCGATCGCCACGCGTTCATAAGCCTTCACCGCCAGCACTAGGCCGCGTACAACCTCGGGCAGAGGGCCTACGGGCAAAGGTTCAATCTCTCCCGCCTGGATGCGGCATGCGGTCTCGATCACATCATCTGCGGCGATCTCCGGGATCGTCGAACCGTTGCGCACGTTGACGATGACGCAATTGGCTTCGCTGTCGCACAGCGCGTTCATTACATCGAGCGCGATACGGTGATAGCCGCTCGCGGCGCGGAAAGGGTCTTCCGCAATAATCTCCTGCTCAAAGGCCGACTGGCCTTCACCTTCGAGCTTCATATAGGAACCAGAGCGCAGGTTGAGATAGTCGATATAGGTCTGCAGCGCGCCGGCCTCGTCGTCGCGCGCGAACTGCTCCATCAGACGCTCTGCCAGGTCTTCGTTCATCTGGGCGATCTGCTCACCGCGCGTGGTTCCCTGTTTACGCTGATTCTCAAGCGCACGATGTCGCGAGTAGTAGAAGAAAAGGTACTCCGTAGGAATCAGCCCTAGAGCCCGAATAAGATCGTGCTCGAAGAGCGGCGCGGAGTAGAGCTGCGAGAGAATGGAATCGTCATTGAGCACACGTTCCGTTACATCTTCGCCACGAAGAACAATCCTCCGCACCCATCCCAGATGGTTCAGCCCTACATACTCGCATTCAACTTCTGCGGCTGTTGCTCCAAGCGCAGACTGGATGCGATGCAGCATCTCCGTGGGCGTGTCGCAGATGCCGACCACGCGGACGTTCGAGTTGTGCATCACGGCCTGCGTGATAAGACCGGCAGGATTTGTGAAGTTGATGATCCGCGCGCTTGGTGCGATGCGCTCCACCATGCGCGCCTGCTCAATCGCAACCGGAATCGTTCGCTGTCCCATTGCGATTCCCCCGGGACCGGTCGTCTCCTGCCCGGGATAACCGCAGCGGATGGAGGCGCACTCGTCCTGCGCACGCGTCGCGATACCTCCGACGCGAACACTGTTAAGCACGAAGGTCGCGCCGTCGACAGCTTCCTCCGGCGTGTTTGCCACAACCACGCGAAGCGAGCCGCCATCGCGGCGCACAACCTCGCGGCCCAGCCGGGCGATCATCCCCACACGCTCGCAGTCAACGTCGTACAGCACAAGCTCTTCGGCATCGAGCCGCTTGGCCGACTCGTTGATTCCAAAGACAACCAGCGGAGTGCGTACGCCTCCTCCGCCGAGAAACGCAATCTTACGCGACATAGTTCTCCTCACATACCGTCGCGGCCTCGGCGCGTGTCGGCAACGCCTGCAGAGCGCCGGCGGCACGTGTCGAGAGAGCGCCGCAGACGCATCCATGCTCGATGCACTGCTTTGGCGAGAGGCCTGAAAGTACGGCATCGATGAATCCGGCGTCGAAGGCATCGCCCGCACCGGTCGTATCCACAGTATCCACATCGGGTGGAGCAGCCTTGTACTCGACGCCGCCCGAAAGCATGATCGCCCCCGCCGAACCAAGCTTCACCAGTGCGTGACGCACGCCAAGTGAGCGGCAAAGGTCAAGATAACGCTGCGGCGTTCCAGCCATAATGACAGCCTCTTTTTCATTCGGCATCGCGTAGTCAATCGCTCGCACGATCTCAAGACTACGCGCATCTTCAAGCCACTTCACGTGGTGGCCAACATCGATCGAGATCGTAGCGTCCCTGCGCTTCAGTACAGGAAGGATTGTGTCGCCATCCTCGGCCGCAAGCGGCATCGCCAGATGCACGTGCTTCGCCAGGGCTGCGATATCCAGCAACGAGTCGTTGCTGCGCAGCAATCCAGATAGCTGCCGGTTTGCGCCGCGATACGTGAAGAACGAGCGGTCTTTCGTGGTCGAGATGCTGACCGTCACGCCGCTACGTTCCCTCGTGCGCGTCAGGTTCGCGGCCGAAACGCCGAAGGTCGCGAGCCGCGCCTCGATCATCGGAAACTGGTCTTCGCCCACCACTCCGATCAACTGCACACTTCTTCCCAGCCTAGCCAATGCGCATGCCGTGGTCACGGCTCCGCCGCCCAGTTCCCACGCATACTGATCGGTGAAGATCTCTTCACCCGGCCCGGGCCAGTCTGCAAATCCGCTGAAGACATGGTCGAGATAAATCTCGCCGATCACTGTCACGTCATACATCATGCCTGCCTGAAAGGCCACTCCCTCTGCTTGACTGCGGTGATGAGATAAAAACCAACGCCGGCCGTGGCAAGAACGAGACCGGCAGCGACGTGCTTCGCTTCGCTTGTAACGATAATGAAGATCCATCCCGCGAGCGCCGCCAGAGCCGGCAACGGGAAGAACGGCATGCGGAAGACACCGGGTGGCGAGCTGCGACGCAACAGAATGACCGCAATGCACTGGCCGATCGTCTGCAGTAGCGTCTGGATAATAATCAGCGCGGAGATAAGGTCGGCCAGCGAGAAAACACACATCAACGCCGAGGCGATGCCCATGTACAGCAGCGACACCGTGGGAAAGTGCTGCGTCGGGTGCACACGCGCAAAGATCTTCGGAAAACGCCCATCAACGGCCGCGGCGTAAGGGATACGCGAGTAACCCAGAAGAATCGCATACGCTGATCCCCAGCTCGCAATCAGGATCAGAACCGAGACGGCCTTCGCGGCAAATGGCCCAAGCGCCAGCCGCATGAAGTCGGCGACGATGGCCTTCGAGTTCATGGCCTCGCGCCACGGCAACAGTCCCAAGATTGCGAGGTTCATCGCCAGGTACAGTGAGGCCACGATCACGATCGACAGCAGCACGGCCCGCGGAACGTTGCGTTCCGGGTTCTTGATCTCACCGCCGATCAGGCAGACGTTGTTGTACCCGCCATAGTCATACGTCGCGATCAAAATCGCCGAGCCGAGACCCACCCAGAAGCCATGCGAGAGTTGAAAAGCATGCGGCGGCAGATCGAATGCAATTGAGGGATGGAAGTGCGTTGCGCCGGTGACGATAATCCATCCGCAGGTCGCGACCACGGCAACCATCACAATGATGGAGAGCGTGCTGATCGACTGGATGGAGCGGTAGAGCACTGCGAGATTGACCAAACACAAGGCAACAGCGATCAGCTTCATCTGCACAGGCGTGAACGGATGGAAGACGCTGGAGTACTCCGCGAATCCCACCGCTCCCGAAGCGATCGAGATCGGGCCGATCAACAAAGCCTGCCAGAGGAAGAGAAAAGAGAAGAGACGTCCCGCACCGTTTGGCCCATAGGCCTCGAGCAGATAGCGGTACGACCCTCCCGAGTCCGGCATACGCGAGCCAAGCTCCGCCCACACCAGGCCATCACACAGCGCCAGCCCTGCGCCAAGTATCCAGCCAAGCATCGCCTGCGGTCCTCCCATGGCCGCGATGGCTAGCGGAATGGTGAGAAACGGCCCTACTCCAACCATGTTCAGCAGGTTGGTGGAGATCGCTCCCCACAGACCCATTCCACGGTCCAGATGCCCGGCTTGTACTGCTTGGTTTGCCATAAAGCTCAGCTAGCGGATCTCGGGGTTCTTGGGGAGGCTCAACATATTGGCGAAGAGCCGGAATGCTCCGGGCACTCCAAGTGGAAGCTGACGATAAAAAGCATACGCATTGTAGATATACACACCCTTGCCATACCGCGCGTAAACAAGGCCGCCCTTCTGCTCCGGCTGTCCGCTGTCGTGCGTCTCCAGTAGAGGCGTGTACTTGGCATCCCATGACTGCAGAAACTTTGAGCCACGCTCTTCGACCCACCCTTTGAAGTCGTCCTCGGTGATCTTGTTCGGCCAGTTGAAGACCGGGTTCGAAGCATCGAGAATCTTCACCGCAGACGCTTCGTCCGTGACCTCTTCGGGATCGCCGCTCATCACATACGGATACGGTCCGTAGTTGTGGTCGTACTCCGGCGTGTTGTATTGCACGATCACCACGCCGCCATTCTCCACATACTGCATGAGACGCGCGTTGTTCGCGATCAGATCGGGCCGCACGGCATACGCACGCACACCCAGAACGACGGCGTCGTACTTCTTCAGATCGCTGCTTGCGAGGTCCTGCGCCGACAGGTAGCTGACGTGTACGCCGATCTGTTCAAGCGCCGCAGGAACATCGTCGCCGCTGCCTTCAACATAAGCGATCGATTCGCCGGGAGCCATCTTCACATCGGTGCCCACCGTCGTATAACGCGCCGGCGAGTAGAGGAAGTAAGGACGCAGGCCGATGTAGCCGGTCGTCACATAACCCTCCTTGTATTCCTTGCCATCGAGCGATGCCACCGCCGTCACCGTATACTGCTTGCCCTTCTCGACCTTCGGCGTCACCGTAAACGACACCGTCTGGTCCTCTCCGCTCTGCGTAAACTTTACCGGGATCGACTTTGGCTCCGCGCTCCAGCCCGTAGGCAACGCAAGACTCACAGAGGGTGACGCGGCTCCGCTGGTGTTGTTGTGGACGCGCACGCTCACACTGGTCGACTTGCTCTCCAGCGGCACCACACCGGCAGCAGGCGAGAGCGCAACCGACAGCGCCGGACCTACCGGCATCGGATAACGCAGCAGCCCAGGTCCGTTGACCTTACTCACCACCTGCACCACGCTCGCCAGCTGTACCGATGCACCTTCGTAGGTGAGGTCGGCGACTGCCTCCAGCGGATACGGACTGAATGGCTTGTTCTTCGGAGCACCGGGAGCGACCTCGTAGAAGGCATCCTGCAATCCCTCACGCGTGAAATATGGTCGAGTGAACGGCTCGTCCGCAGGCACTCTCACCGAATACACAAGATCGACCGCCTCTTGCCCCTCGAGCTGTGCGGGAACCTTGGCCGCAGTCACGCTCCAGTCCTTGCCCGACGTTCCCTTGATCGCAAGCGTCTTGATCGCAAGCGAGGGCACCGCCGGCTCGTAGAGATGCACCTTCACCGGAAACGCAAGCCCCGGCGTCGCCATCTGGAACGTCGGCTGCGCTCCGCGAAACATCGCCATCATCGGATCGTCTTTTCCTGCGGGCGTTACATCTGCATTCAACGAGAGCTGCAGCGACGCGACGAGCGCATCGTTGAACTGCCGGTCCTTCACATGCAGCTCATGCAGCACGTTGTACTTCGCCTCTGCACCCAGACTGCTCTTCTCCACTTCGGCGATCAACGCCTCGGTCCGCAGCTTGCCCTTTGCGAGATGCGGCGCGATCGCTTCAGGCTTGTCCGCGGAAAACTCCGCCATTGCCTTCTCGATGTAGCCGTTAATCTCGTTCAACCCCGCCGCTAGCGTCGCCGGGGCCTTGCCCTCGGCGAGCTCCGCGATGCTTGTAAGCGATGTATCGATGCCGTCGAAGAATCCGTCTTCTTTCTCCTTCGGCGTAAGACGCGTACCGAAGCGGTGATAGTCGCTATTCATCTGCGCGCCTGCAAGCGGCACGCTCGGGCCGCCGTTCTGCGATCTCTGGAAGCCAAGCCCTTCGCGCGAGATCTGCGAGTAGGTCTGCCCCATCACCGTATCGAACGAGCCCGAAGGGATACTCACGGTCACCGAGGGCTTGCCCTCCTCCCACTTGCCGGTGATGTGGTTCGTCACCCCCACAGGTCCCCACGTGTGATTCGCATAGTCATACATTCCCTTCGCGGACGTGCGAAAGAACGGTGCCCGGCCGTAGGTCTTCATCGGCGACCACGGCAGCAGGCCTTCTTTGATCTGCTCCGGAAACATCTTCGGATCGCCCGCAGCCGTGAACACCTCCTGCGTCATCAAGCCTGCCGTCGCATGTTGACCGTGTCCGTCCGTCGGTCCACCCACAAACACCGAGCAGACGATCAGTGGCCGCACCGTGCGAACCACGCGCACAGCCTGCTCAAGAACGCGATCATGCCCCCATTGGCCGAGCGCTTCCTTGAGCGACTTCGAAAAGCCGTAATCCGCCATCGACGTGAAGTACTGTGCATCCAGCCCGTAGTAGCGCCCCGCCTGCAGCAGCTCTTCGCTGCGAACCAGGCCCAGCGCGTCCCAGAAATCCGGCGACATCACGTTTGCTCCACCTTCGCCGCGGTCCAGTGTCAGCAAACTCACGCGAGCGCCGAGGCCCCGGCTCTCATACGCCAGCATCGCGCCGTCCTCGTCATCAGGATGCGCGACAATCATCAGCACGCTGGCGCGGGTATGCAGCCGCTTCAATGCCTGCCACGTCGCTGCTGCTCCCATGTCCGGCGGAATCGGCCGCGCATCCACGCTGGGCTTCAAGTCTGCCGCCGTCATTTGCGTTGCAAAGAATAGCGTTGGAATAAGCGCAGCGCAGGTCAGACTTCTTAGAAGATTCATGCAGACCTTTCCTGTCAGGTTAGGTGTCGCCCATACATCAGGACACTCAGAAGTAAAACTTCGCCGCCATCTGGATCTGGCGAGCGTTGTTCACCACGCTGCCGATCTTGCCAAAGGTTCCTGGCGTTGCGATGCTTGCCGATGGGTTAGCTAGGTTGGGATGGTTGAAGGCGTTGAAGAACTCAAACCGGAACTCCAGCTTGCGCACTTCCGTGAACTCAAACTGTTTGAAGAAGCTCAGGTCTTCGTTATGACGGCCGGGACCAGCGTAGGCGCGCGGACGGCAGGAGCCGAAGGTTCCGTTCACCGGCTGCGAGAACGCCGTGGGCACAATGTAGCGTCCATTCGACGCCTGTGTCGTGATTGAATTCCGATCGCTCGTCGCTCCCGCGAATGCGTCGCTGTTGCAGTTGGCATACATCGCATGGTTGCCGCCGGTCTGCGTCAAGTCGTTCGCCGTCACGCTGAACGGGTTGCCGGACTCGACCGTGACGATGGCATTCAACTGCCAGCCGCCAATCAGCTTCGATGCGGTCGAGTCGCTATTGAGCACCATGCCGCCTCGTCCAATTGGCAGCCTGTACTGTCCGCTGGCGACAAAGCGATGACGCTGATCGAACGGGGAGTTTGAATACTCGTGTGAGTAGTCATAAGCGTTCTGCGGCGTTGAGCCGGCCGTGAGGTTATCGGCATAGTCGGAGAAGTTGTGGGCATAGGTGTAGCTGAGCTGATATGCCAGTCCGTGGCTCATGGACTTCCGCAGGCTCGTCACCAGCCCGTTATAGTTGGTGTTTCCGTCGTTGGTTGCATACTCCAGAAACGCATGTGTGCCGCCGGAGTTCAGGTTCGCATACGGAAAGTTCACAACCGGAGTCGTCCCGTTGAACCCGGTGATCAGGCCCTGGTTGGCGTTCCTCAGACGGTTCATCTTGTGCCCGAAGTTGCCCACCCACACCGTCTCCAGAACCGTCGTCGGCGTGATCTGGAATTGCGGTCCCACGCTCATCTGCTGCACATAACTGGCGCGCTGGTTCGGGTCCTGCCAGTTCGTCTTCTGGATAGAAAGCGGAGGTGTCGAGTTCGCATAGGCCGCTCCCGGAAAGCCGTTCTGCAGGAAGAAGACCGGCGTGCTGGTCGCGGTCGTACGCGCGTCGTTGACCGCCTTCAGAAACGGCTGGTTCTGGCCAAGCTGCGACTCCGAACCGATACGGTTCACGTACTGATAGAAGACGCCGTAGCCTCCGCGTATCACCATGCGGTCCGTCGCCTGGTAGCTGAAGCCGACCCGCGGCGCAAAGTTGTTCTTGTCCGGATGCACCAGCGAGCGCTGATACCAGTCCCCCGCACTCGCCACCGTAAGCGAGCCGCCATTGGCGGTGTTGAAGTTTGCCAGCGCGTTGGTACGGTTCAGCGTCGGCGAGTACAACTCATACCGCAGGCCGTAGTTCACGGTCAGCTGCTTGCCCAGCCGCCACGTATCCTGCGCGTAGAACGAGTTGCCGAAGATGTAGTTGTGCACCACGATCGCGCTGTTGTACAGCGTCTGGTTCACATTGCCCAACAGGAAGTCCGCGAACCCAAATCCATTCGTATTGGTGAAGATTCCCGAGAAGCCCATGTACCCTTGTGGCGCCGCCAGATCAAGAAAGTTGACCGTGTTGCTGTGGTACTCGTAGCCAACCGTCAGGCTGTGCGTTCCGACCAGCTTGGTGAAGTTGTCCAGAAACTGCCAGACCTGCGCCGCCTGCAATTGAGGGCGGTAGAGGTCTACACCGATGCGACGGAAGCCTCCGGAGATATTCACCGGGGGTAGTCCGGCCGCATACGGCGACGCCGGAACTCCCGTCAGGCCAACGTCGCCCGCCGCAGACTCGCCAAGCGTTACGCCGATCGGATTCGAATGCGCGCTGTCGCGGCTCCATCCAAAGCGAAACTGGTTGACTGCAGTCGACGACAGCACCGTGGTCAGGCCAAACGCCAGCCCCTGGTTGCGTATGTTGTAATCCGTTGCAAAGCCGCCGTTGCCTATGGTGAAGTTCGAGGTCCAGGGCGGATCCTGCCGATGCTGATTGAGGAAACTGTAACGACCGAAGATGGTGTTCTTCTCGCTCACTTTGTTATCAACTCTTACATCAAACGAGTTGTTTTGCTGCGGAAGCTGATACGGAAAGACGTAGTTGTTTGAGCCATCCCAGTTGCCCTTCGCCGACTGGATATTATTAGGATCCGGCAGCAGCGCCGCGATCTTCGCCGCAACCGGGTCGATGCAGCTCGGCTTGACGATCTTGTTGACGATGCAGCCCGACTGGTTTGCCAGCAGGGCCACGGGATTATAGCTCGTGACCTCCGATAGATTGCCGCTCCTCATCGCTGCCGAAGGCACAACCGAGTTCACTGTAGTCTGCTGCGTACTGCGCAGCCCCTGGTAGTCGCTGAAGAAGAAGAGCTTGTCATGCAGGATTGGTCCGCCGACCGTTCCGCCAAACTGGTTCTGACTGAAGTTGCCCTTGGGCAACTTTGGCGTCACATGGTTGTTCGCCCAACTGTTGGCGTCGAAGACGCTGTTACGCGCATACTCCCACGCGCTGCCGTGGAACTGGTTGGTGCCGCTCTTGGTCGAGGCGTTCACAACCGCGCCGGCCGAGGTTCCCCACTCCGTCGAGTAGGTGCGCGTCTGCAGGCGGAACTCCTGGATCGCGTCCGGGGGAGGCTGCACGTTCTGCACCGAACCCTCCTGCAGGTTCGTCGAGCCGGAGTTGTTGTCCACGCCATCCAGCGCAAAGTAATTCTGCGTCTCGAGATTTCCGTTTGAGCTGAATCGGTCAGGAGCGTTGTTCGCAACCGAGGGGTTTTTGAAGATGCCCGGCTCCAGCAGTGCGAGGTCCGCGTAGCGACGTGCATTCAAAGGGAGATCGTTGATCTGCGTCGTCCCGATGACGTTGCCTACATCGGCCGACTGCGTCTGCAACGCGACCGCAGCGGTATTGACCTCGATCGTGTCTGTCGTTCCGGCCCGCATCTCAAAGTCCACCTGCGCGCGCGTTTTGACGTGAACGTCGACGGAAGGATTCTTGCTGCTGCCGAACCCTTTTGCTGACGCTTCGACAGAGTAGGTTCCCGGGATGAGCGCAAGCGCCTGGTACGTGCCGTCCTGGTTAGTTGTGAGCTTCGTTGTTACACCGGTAGCGATATTGCGGATCGTCACCGTGGCGCCAGGCACGACCGCACCGCTTGCATCGCGCAGCGTTCCGGTGATGGATCCGTTATCGAACTGGGCGTATGCAATCCCGCAGGAGAGAAGCACCATCAGTGCCACAACAATCCGCACATACGGAAGAATGCCAAAGATCTTCTTCTCGAAAGAGGGTGGAACAACAGCGACGTGATCAACCATCTGCCTGCCTCCTGAACATTCCGCCTTCCGCATCTTTCGCCCGAAGGGACCGGCGCACCGGGAGATCTGCGCCAAACATGAAAGATATCGGTATCGTTATCGGTAACGTGTAAGAGGAAAACTATTCCTGGAGTGCGCGAGTGTCAAGATTTAATTAAATATTCATCTCGTGCCAGTTAACTTTTCGTACGCCGTTTCGAAGCTGAGGACTTCATCGTCGCCAGATAATGGCGATACTCCTTCGGTCCAGGAAGCCCCTGGGAACCGGGCTGCGAGGCCCGCAGACTGCCGCAGATATTGCCCGCAATCAGGCATCCCGCCCAGTCTGCACCATGCAGAAACGCATGCAGAAAGCCCCCGTCAAACGCATCTCCCGCACCCGTCGCATCGACGATGGCAATCGGCAGGGCAGCTTCGCGATACAGCTTGCCTTCGGCCATCAGCATCGCTCCACGCTTGCCAAGCTTTACCACCGGCACACGAACCCAGTCCTGCAGCTTCTCGATCGCGCGCATCGCATCGCTGGCGCCGGTGATGGCCTTCGCCTCGTGCTCATTGGGAAAGATGAACTCGCAGTGACGCACAATCGAGTGAAGTTGCGCGGGCGAAAGATCCGGGTTCCATCCAAAGTCCGCGGAAACAGTAATGCCGTCCTCGCGAAGCTCCTTCATCACCGGAATCCAGCGCCGCGGATGCCGTAATGCACAGGCAAAGTGAACGTGCCGCGCGCGATGCAGCTTGTCCAGCACAGGCTTATGCGTCAGCAGATCTTCCAGATGCTGGTTGATAGGCTCATGCGTCACCATCATGCGATTTGACTGGTGCGCGATCGAAACCGTCAGTGCCGTCGCCTGGTCGCGCCGGACCTCGCAGGCCGTCGCGTCCAGACCTTCGTTGAGGATCTCATTCCAGGTCGGCAGCACGCTCGCATCCGCTCCCACGCGTGTGATAATCCCCGTCTCGCTGCCCAGCCGGCTAGCCGCAATTGCCGCCGTCGCAAGTCCACCTCCCGGAGCAATCAGAAAGCTGTCCGTCTTTACCTCTTCGCCAAACCGCGGCTGGTTTCTAAGCCCATAAAAGATCATGTCGGAGAAGAACTCTCCGAAGACCACCAGGTCGAACTGTCTCTTGCTGGCCCGCTTTGTCTTTGCCATTCCTAGCTCCTGCCTGTGGTCAAATGATTCAGCTTGCGCGCGTTGACTCGCGCTGCACTACCCGGGGAGAGAGCGTCGCGCTGCGCTGCGAGGTCTCTCCCTTCTCCTCAATTCGCTTCAGCGCCATACGCGCCACCCGGCGCCCAAGTTCTTCTCGCGCAAGGTCTACGCTGGTCAGCGACACCTGCGTCTCGCAGACTTCGATGACATTGCCGCAACCAATCACCTGCAGGGTGCGTGGGATCTCCATCCGGCCAGACAGCGCGGCGTCCCGCGCTCCCGCGGCCAGCAGATCCGTATAAGCCACCACGCCATCCGGCCGCATCTTGCCGGCCTGCAGACGCTTCATCGCTGCAAAGCCGCTGCGATACTCCGCCTCGCTTGACTGTGTTTCGGCGATCCACTCCTGCCGCACCGTGACTCCTGCATTGCGTAGCGCCTCCAGAAATCCAGCGAAGCGCTTGTCAGCGACCGCCGTTCTTGGCCCGCGCAGGTACGCGATGCGTTTACATCGCCGTTCCAGCAGGTGTTCTGCGGCAAGCTGTCCAACCTCCGCTTCGCGCAGCCCAACGCTCAATCCGGCAAAACGCGGAGGAGTTGATCCCGCATAGATCACCGGAACCGTCGTCGTCTTTAAGACCTGCGGCGCGTCGGAGGCGTCGCTCCTCGGGCACACGATGAGTGCGTCCACCTGTCGCGAAAGATGCAGCTCCGCCTCCCGTTCTTCCAACTCCGCGTCGCCATCTACCGAAGAGATCACCAGACTGTAGCTGGCCGGCCGAAAGACCTCGTTCATGCCGCGAACCATCTGCGCGATCGCCGGATCGGCGAGCGTAGGAACCACCATGCCCACGCTGTAGGTCTGCCCCGTCCGCAATCCCCGTGCAGAGATGTTGGGCCGGTAGTTCAGCTCCTTCATGCGCTTCAGAACGCGCGCCTTGGTCTCCGCGCTCACATCCGTCTGTCCGCGCAGAACCTTCGAAATCGTCATCTTGGAGAGGTTCAGGTCATCCGCAATGTCCTGAAGACGAATTGCCATTGTGCCTTACCGATGCCGTCGCTGATACCTCGGGCTCGCGCCTCTCCGGGGGAACTTCCCCAACCAGTGCAGATTGTTGAATTTATAAACGATCGGAGCCGTCACCTCAAACCAAAGACAGCGCCTCAGCTCTCTCTGGGTTTGCACCTGCCCTCTTACTTGGCCTCGAAACATCTTTTCTTCGTTCTCACTGGTTTGCCCTACTCAGGATGACGATGGCTGCGACTAGTATCCCAATCCCTGAAAGCATCCAGCCCATCGCCCTGCGCGGAACACCCTTCCACTCACCCAGCAGCAGACCCACAATGTTCGCTACCAGTAGGCCCGTCGCCAGGCTCAGTGGCCAACCAATCGAGGCTCCGAGCGATCCCAGCTTCGGCGTTGCCAGACCATAGACGAAGATGCTCCCGCCCCACAAGGCCGCCATAAGCAATCCCAATCCATACAGTCGTGCGCCGCCGGGCTGCAGGAACTTCCGCCCACTGACATTTTTCAGGAGAAGGAAGACGCAGAATCCCAGGTTCGAGATCGCACCTCCACCCAGCATCAGCACCCAGATCAGGTTTGTACTCGCAAACTCGCTCAGACCCTGCACCTGGCCAAACCTTGCGATCGGTTGTGCCAGGGCAAATCCGATATTGAAGACAGCCGACAGCAGCCCTGAGCCGATCACCAGTAGAAACGCCGCCGCCAACGGCCTGGCCTCTCCCACCAGGTCTCCTCGTTGATCGCTCTTACCGCCAGCAGCGCGTTCCCGCAGCAGACCAGCCCTCCCACACAAGGCAATTCCGCAGATCTCGACCGCGATGCCGGCAAGCACAACGTGTCCAGCTCTCTCGTGAATCTTGTTCGGCGTCAGCAACAACATCGGAATCAGCGATCCGAATGCTGAGCTGATCGCAAGAACAAACGTATTGGCCAGCGCAATCCCGATCGCACTTACGCTCTGCCCGAACATAATTGCGCCGAAGCCCCACGCAAAACCCGTTCCCACCGCGATCGCTTCAGCGCGCCCCGGCGCCTCCAGCAGCAGAGACCAGCTTCCCGGCGCACTCACTGCCACCACTACAGCCGGCAGAAGAAGACACGCGCCAACGATAAATACGCTCCAGACGTTCTCCCATGACCAGCGCCCGAGGAAGCGCATCGGAAGCGTAAACAGCCCGTTCATCACTCCCGACAGAACCGCCAGCAGCGCTCCTGCAACCAGCACGTCATGCATGCAATTCCTCTATATCTCCCTTGGTGCCGCAGCTGGAATCCTCCAACTGCTCAATCAGAATTTCGCGGGAACCCAGCTACGCCAGTAGACTATACAGCCATACGGCTCACGGCCGACTACCATCTGTCAGACTTCCCCTCAGGAACACCGCCACATGAACTCAATCTTGACGTCTCTGCGATACAAGCTCATCGTCTCCTGCCAGGCCGCACCCGGCGACCCCATGGAAGACACTGAAACGCTGCGTCGCGTCGCCCGGTCCGCCGTCATGGGAGGGGCCAGTGGAATCCGTCTCAACAGCCCTGAAGATGTTCGCGCCGTTCGCTTCGACACCTCGCTGCCCATCATTGCGATTCAGAAGAGCTATGCCGGAGGTGAGCTCCGCATCACGCCCGATTTCGCCTCTGCCCAGGCGCTCGCCGATGCCGGAGCCAGCATCATCGCGCTCGACTGCACCGATAGGGTGCACCCTTATGGAGAGCCCTGGCGCGATATCGTTCGCCGTATTCACGAGGAGCTCGGTCTGCTCGTCATGGCCGATATCGCTACCTTGCGAGACGGCGTGCTTGCGGCCGAGGGCGGAGCGGACATCGTCGCTCCTACCCTTCACGGCTACACCGAAGAGACAAAGGGCACCTTCGGCTTCCATCCCGAGTTGGTCACCGCACTTGCGCGTGAGACCGGCAAACCGATCATCGCCGAAGGCAACGTCTCTACCCCGCAACTCGCCCGCATCGCTCTTGAAGCTGGTGCATGGTGTGTGGTCGTAGGCTCTGCCATCACCCGCCCCGGCAGCATCACCGCTGGTTTCGTCGAGGCCATCAGGTCCTTCGCCGGTCCCGCACCCGCGCCACCTCATCACGTCGTCGGCATCGATATCGGTGGAACGGCCATCAAGTCCGGGATAGTCGGCATGGATGGCACCGTGCGCCTGCCGCAAGAGGTTCCCACCCGCGCCTCGGAGGGCCGCGACAGCATCGCCAGAGGCCTGACGGTCGCACTCCAGAACACACTCGATGCCGCAACACAGGCTGGAGTCGAACTTGCAGGAATCGGCGTTGCCAGCGCAGGCGCAATCGATTCCGGTAACGGCAGCGTCTTTGCGGCAACAGAAAATCTGCCCGGCTGGGTTGGCTTCGACATTCGGCAGCACCTTCGCTCGATCAGCCAACTCCCTGTCTACGTCGAGAATGACGCGCAGTCTGCGGCCCTCGCAGAGCTACGCTTCGGAACCGCCCGTGGCCTCTCGAACTTCGTTGCCCTGACCATCGGCACCGGCATCGGTGGAGGGATCGTCATCGATGGCCGCCTCGTCCGTGGCACTCACGGATTCGCCGGAACCCTCGGGCATCAGACCATCCGTTTCGATGGCAGACCCTGCAACTGCGGTCGCCGCGGTTGTCTTGAAGCCTACGTCTCGACCGCTGCGCTCATCGAAGAGTATCGGCAGCTCGAGCCTTCCGCATCCGCGGATCAACCCGCCGACCTCGTCCGCACCATCGCCGATCGCTCCATCGCTGGCGACTCCAATGCGCGACACGCCTACAGCCAGCTCGCGATGTATCTCGCCGAAGGCGTTGCCAACATCTGCAACCTGCTCGACCCAGAGGCTATCGTCCTCTCCGGCGGTCTCATCAAAGGCCAGCCCGCGTTCCTTCAGGAAGTGCAGCAACACGCCCAGTCCCTCCTGCACTCCGGAGCCAGGCGACCACCTCGCCTCATCCACGCTGCTGCCGGACGCTACGCAGGCGTACAGGGAGCAGCAGCAACCGTCTTCGATCAGCTCACCACTACAAAAAGTTAGAGGGCCGCCAAAGGCCCTCTAGTTTTTCTGCGTCATTCCCTCCGATCCGTCATCCTGAACGCAGTGAAGGATCCCTGTATTCCGCCCGGAGCACCATAGACGCTACAGGCAAATGCAGGGCTCCTTCGCGCCGCTCAAAATAACGACCTCTTAACCCTCTACAACTGAGCGAGGGACTGCTCGGGACTACTTCGAGATTCCCTTCGCCATAAGCGCCTTGATGAAGACTCCTCCCACGACCGACCGCGCCTGGAAGCCTATCCGCTTTCCGCTGATCGTGTCGTACCAGTCCGTCGTCGGCACCCGCGAAGGCGTCTCGTCCGCCCATACGACTAGCCGGTGTATCAGGTCCTGGTACTGTTCCGGAGTGCTCGCCAGGCTCGCCGTCCAGACCTGCCAGTCCAGCTTGGTTATCGTCTTGCGATCGTCCAGCGGCAGACCGTACTTTTCCATATGCTTGCTATAGAAGGCCCACTCGGTCTGCATCACGCGCTTCGGAAACAGGTGCAGCCCAAGCAGATCGTCCCAGACCAGGTTGTACTTTTGGCTCCACGTTCCGGGCTGGTCGAACGCCAGTTTGTAGTGATCGCCGTCGAGCGCCATCTTCTCCCACTGCGCAGGCATCGTCTTTACCGCCGCAGCATACTTATCGGCGAGCTTCGTATCGCCCACACCGCGAGCAATCTCTACAAACGCACCCAAAGCCTCGATTGCTTTGATCGAAAGGTTGGTGTTGTGCGCGAGGTGACCGGCGAAGTCATCGGTACTTAGCTGGTTCTCCGGATCCATACCTTTCTCCTGCAGGTACTCGGCCCACTGGGTCAGCTGCGGCATAAAGCGCTTTGCGAAGTCCCAGTTCCCTTCGCTGCGTTCCATCGCGGCGACCATGATGATCAGGTTTCCACTCTCCTCAACCGGCATCTGGTCTTCTTCGTTCTCTTCGCCTCCACCGTAGACCTGCCCATTGGCCATCGGATACGTTCCAAGATCATGCGGCGCAAAAGGAAACCGCCATCGTGGCAGAGCCGTGTAACGCATCAAGGGCTCCAGCTGTGCCTCCAGCAGCTTGGGATTGAAGAGCAGAAAAAACGGAGACGATGGGTACGTCACATCGACCGTATCAATGCAGCCATTGCTGTCATTCTCCTTCGAGAAGAACATCGGTGTGCCATCGATATCCGCAACAAGCTTGTGGGCTGCGATCGTCTGCCGAAACAGCAGCGACGTCAGGTACTTGTAATCCGCTCCGCCAGCCTTCTCCATCGCGGCCATGGTCTCTTCATCGAACTTTGCTCCCCGAGCCTCGATCTGCGCATACTCCTTCTCGGCGGTTGCGAGCAGCGTACCCTCGCTCATCCCATTGCGCTGCCAGTAGGGCCGCAGCTTCCGCCCGAGATACTCAATCGCGTATGTCTGCGTATACGCAACCTCGACGTGACGCTCGACAGGCGTGCTTCCAACCGTGCCCAGCGACAGCTTTGCCGACAGGTGTGCTGCACCGCCTCGTCGCGCGGGCAGCGGCATCGAAGAGTCATCGGCCTCCGGAAGATCTCCCGACGCCACAAACTTCGGTATCCCATCCTTCGCCATCGAGGTCGCCGCCTTCGCGGCATCCGGAATCGCCAGATGGAAGTAGCCCCAGTCGATGCGTACCCGATCACCCGACTGATGCAGCGCCTGCTGATCCCGCGTGCCTACGTTGAGTACCGTCAGCCCCTCCGCGCGCGTGCGAGCCCATGTGACTGGTTGGCTCGGCTGATCGACTGCAATCAGAGGATCCACATCCAGCAGCAGGTCTGCCTGGTGCTCTTTTCCGTCGACCGATCGCGCGCTCCAGCTCACATACGTCACAGGACGCGACATCACGTCGAGCTCTTTCGGCAGCAGCGGACTGAAGAAGGTCACCACCAGTTCCATACCCGCTGCTCTGAAGTGATACTTCGTATGCAGCGGACTCAGCTCGACCGAGGTCTGCTCCATCGCCTCTACCGCCGGCATGCCGAAGTATCGCGGCATCGACCCCATCCACCGATACGTCTTGCCATCGATCCGCATCAGTCCGACCATCGGCTGGGCCACCTCGGTCCAGTGCTTCACCGGAACATCGGTCAGCTTGTCTCCCATCGACCACAGGCTGAAGAAAGGATCATGTGTGATCAACGGTACTGCCGGTGGGCGGTGTTGTTGCCCGGCAGCAGAAACACACATCGCCGCCAGTGCAGCACAGGCTACTAATCTCATTCGCATCAATTCACATCCTCGGCAAAGATAAGGTTGGTCTACCAGGCAGTATGCCGCACCGGCAGTGGATCGGTCGTCTCAATCATGCGCCCCACAAGGGTATGCATCATCATCTCCTGGGCGTCCCGTGCATGCGGATCACCCCACAGGTTGTTGAACTCTCCCGGATCCTTCTCCATATCATAAAGCTCACCTGTTCTCGGCTTGTCGCAGTAGTTCAGCTTCCAGTTCTTCGTTCGAACGCTCGTCAGCATCGGAGGAATCTCATACGTCGCATTCGCGTCGAAGTACTCCATGTACACAGAGTCGCGATGCTCCGTCGTCGGTCCCGTCAACAAGGGCATCAGCGACCGTCCCTGTACTCCCGCTGAGACCGGAATCCCGGCAGCCTCCAGCAGCGTCGGCGCCAGGTCCACCAGCTCGACCAGCGCATCCACCTTCAGCCCCTTCTTAAATCTTCCCGGCCATCGAATCATCAGCGGCACACGCGACAGACAATCGTAAAAATACGGACCCTTCAGGTACATTCCATGGTCACCCAGCATCTCTCCGTGGTCGCTCATGAAGATCACGATGGTGTTGTCTGCCTGTCCGCTCTCTTCAAGAGCCAGCATCATGTGTCCCATCTCTGTGTCGACTTGCTCGATCATCGCGTAGTACGCCGCAATCACCTCCTGGTGAACCTCAGGCGAGGTCTTCGCAAACGAGATGTCCTTCCCTCCATACGCGCCGTTATGGTCGACCGTCTGGAAGATCGGCTTGTTCTTCAGCTCCCCTTCGCGATAAGCGGGCTTCGGCATCTTCTTCGGGTCATAGTGGCTCAGATACTCCTCCGTCGGGAAGAACGGATGATGCGGCTGAAAGATGTTCACCGACATCAGCCACGGATTGAACTCCTTCTGCTGGCGCATAAACTGGATCGCCATATCCGCGCACCACGCCGTCTGCGAGTACTTCGGATCGATCGGCATCCCCCAAACTGGCCCGCCCGGAGCCTTCGGAATCTTTACACCCTGCCGGTCCAGCCACACGTACCACTCGTTCTTCAGCGGCCAGTTGTCGCTGATGTCGTGGCTCCACTTGAAGACTTCATAACCATCATCGATGCGCTCTTCCACTCTTCCACCCAGGCAGGGTGAAAGATGCAGCTTGCCCGCCAGGCCGCACGTGTATTCGTAATCCGCAAGCGTTCTCGTAACCAGCCGTTCCGTGGGACGGATCCTCTGCCCGTTCGCGCGCAGCGCTGTCACGTGCGGATAACGCCCCGTCAGAAAGCTCGCTCGCGAAGGCGAGCAGATCGGCGTCTGGCAGAACGCATTCGTAAAGGTCACCGACTCCGCCATGAACTTCTCAAGGTTCGGCGTCTTGATGACGGAGTTGCTCAATCCCGAGATCGTGTCGAACCGCTGCTGGTCTGTACAAACCCACAGAATGTTAGGCATGCGCTCGCCGTTCTTCTTCCGCGGGGCAGCCGGAAAACTCTCGTGCGGAGCCGGCTTCTCCCCTCCTGCCCGGCTCTCAACCTCCTGCGCCATCGCGCTTCCCGCTGAAATTGCTCCCGCAGAGAGCAGTGCTCCCTTAATCACATCGCGGCGATTCATCCCCATGGCTCTCCTCTGACCCAAACATCGAGCTCAACACACCTGCGTTAGAAACGCACTCCACTCGCCCGTGCCAAAGGCGCAGCCCGCCCAACCACGACACCACAGCTCCATAGCCGTTTTCAGCCACGGCAAAGTGTCATCCTCAGCGAAGCGACAAAGCCGCGCAGTCGAAGGATCTGCGGTTCGCACATACAGCTGGGCACGATTCGCTTCAGCGCAGGTATCGGCAACAAACCCAACGATGCTAAGGAATTACAGCAACGGCGGTCAAACCTCCACCCCGCAGGTGACCACCCGGCCCATCCCTTCAACTCACGCTCTGGGTAGCCCTCCCGGATGCGTGCATCCTGTCATGACGCCTTCTCAGCACGTACCCTGTGCCTTGAAGAACACACGTAGCAGAGATGCACAGAGCCACCGTGACCACGAAGCCTGTCTTCTGCTTCTCCATCACCTGATAACCCACCGCATGAGCGGCTGATAGTGCAAAGCAGACGTAGTTCGTCCGCTGCAGCTGCTTCCAGCCCGGAGTTCCCAGCCGCCGCAGCGACCAGTCGTTCGAAGTCACAAACAGCAGAAGCAGGATCAGGACACCGATTAGCCCTGTGAAATTGTTGAAGCCGAAGAGATCGTGCCGCAGCCCGTGCGGCCCCCTCGCATGGCTGTCATACACGTAGTAGAGCCACGGCCTTCCTCGCAGATGGACATTCTGCCCCACTACGACATGGAGGACGGTTAGACTCCCCGCCCATATCCCCACATCGCGACGCCAGTCATCGGATACCAGCACCCGCCGACCCATCATCAGGTTCCAGGGTCCGATTAGAAGCGTCAGCGACAGCAGCAGCAGCGCCGGATAAGCCGTTGCGAAGCTGGCCCTCGTCAGAACGTCTTTATAGGGCCTCGTGACGTACAGCACCGCCACGCTCATGACGGATGCAAGGAATAAGTGAAGATGATGCGTAACGATGCGGTTACGTGTTCGCCGTGTCCACCCACTCATCGAAGCCAGCCCGTCCGTCCTCGCCCTTCGTCATAACCGATCTAGGAATCTGAGTGAACCGTCGTCACTGGTACTGCAGCTCATGCGGCGCAGGATACGTCAGCGTGCCGTCCTTCTTCTCGTACCACATAAACAGCTTCTGATCTCCATTTACCCGCACGGCCACGATAATCCCGGTTCCAAACGTTCCCGACCCATCCGTCTTTGAGATGTCGACATGATGCGACTTGATCGGTCCCACCGGACTCGCCGTCGTCCAGTCCTCCGTAAATCGCTTGAGGGTATAGTCGTACTTCTGCGGATGCTGCTTCCAATCAGGATCGTTCATCCACAGCGCATAGGCCTTGTCATAATCCTTGGCCTCCAGCGCATTGAAAAACTTGTCGACCTTGTGCTCCGCCGGAAGATTCGTATAGAACCAGCCGTGCCCCATCAGGTACCCCAGCACGCCGATCGCTGCAGCCAGTAAAACCAGTGCAATCCCACCGTAGATCAGTACCGCTCTCCTTCGTTCACGGCCCGCATCGAACGTCGGCGCATTCAGCAGAGTCATCCGTCCCCCTTACTTCTTCACTCGCCTATATTAGACGTCCGCGCAGGGTCGAAATGTTCCCGCCTCCATTCACTTTGGATCTTTGCTCTCTGTTCTCGCGGCCTCCTGCCATTACGCGCTCATCGCCGAACCCATCTTCGCCACCGGCTGAGCCGTCAAAGGCTCCAGCGGCAGAATCCGCAACGAATCCAGCAGCGCCGGCTGGTGCCTTCCCACAAAGGCATTCCGCTGCGTCAGCAGAATCTCAAGAAACTCCTGTTTCCGCACCTTCAGCTTGTCGATCGTCCAGTTCGTCGCACCTTCTGGAAGCTGTTCCGCCTCCGCATCAGCGCTTCGAGCCGCCGCCAGTAGCTGATCCATCACCTCAAACAAAACGGCATTACTCGCCTGCATGATCGAGCGGACTGTCTGCTTGTGCTCCTCCATCCCCTCAAGCCCCGGGGTCATCTTCTCCATAATCGCAATCTCGTTCGCAACCCAGTTCAGCTGCGGCGAGAGCGCCTCAAATCCATGGATCCATCCCCACACATCCACCAGGCTCGCCGGCGACCGGTACAGCGCATTCACCCTCGGCTCCAAAAAGTCGTACTCCGGCTTGCACACATCTCCCTTCAGCCTTCCCGCCTTCTCCAGCTCATCCTTGATTGGCGTGCCATCGTAGGGCAGCATCCGGCAGAACACCGCCGCCGCACATCCATCCGCCAGAATCGTTCGCAGGAAATTCAGGTTCTGCTGTACCGAATCCAGCGTGCTTCCCGGATCGAACATCATGAATCCGAACTCGAACAGCAATCCCGCCTGTTCTCCCTGTCCCTCCTTGTCAAGGCGCCTCGTCCCCTCTCGTCACTTTTCGCCGTCCGGACTCAGCATCCCCGTGCGAACTCGCCCGGGACGCACTATGCTGGATCGCATGGCCCTCCCCGCCACAGCTCCCTTAGTCTCCAGGCTGCCCGCACGCCTCTGGATCGACACCCAGGCCTGGGCCATTCGCCGTCTCCACTTCCTGCACCGCTCTCGTGTCGCCCATCACCTCGAGACGGGCTCGCTCGGAGAGCGCGAGGCTCTCTTCCATCTGCGCCGCAACGGCTACATCGTCGTAGCTCGGCGTTGGAAGTCGGCAAAGGTGCCCGGCGACCTCGACCTCATCGCCTGGCACGGCTCTGTGCTCTGCTTCATCGAAGTCAAAACCCGCAGCCGCCGCGACGCCTTCGCTGCCGAGCTCGCAGTCGACTCCCACAAGCAGACGATCCTCCGCCGTCTCGCCCGCGTCTACCTCCATCGCCTTCCCCCGCCGGTTCGTCCCTCCTCAGCGCGCTTCGATGTCGTCTCCGTCTATCTCGCCTCCGACTCCGGCCGTCAACCTTCCACTCACCCCGACTTCGAACTCAATCAGGGAGCATTTGGATGGGAATAACCTACACACAGCCGACTGCGATCCACCTCCTCGACCCTGAGGAGCTGAGCCAGCGCCTCGCAGCTACCATTCGCTCCGCCGTCCCCTGGCTCGTCACTCTATCGAACGAAGACGCCGCCCGCCCCGAGCGCGAAGGAAAGTGGTCCGCCAAACAGGTCATCGGCCACCTCACCGACTCTGCCGTCAACAATCTCAGTCGCATCGTTCGCCTTGAGATCGCCTCCGAACGCATGCCGGGATACGCCCAGGAGGCATGGGTCAGACTGCAGCACTATCGCAGCCGCGAGTGGTCTGAAGTTCTCGGCCTCTGGTTCGCGCTCAACGAGCATCTGGTCTGGGTCATTCGCCACATCGACCGCGACAGTCTCGCGAACCAGGGCTCGGTCGCCGATTACACCGTCACCCTCGGCTTCCTCATCGAGGACTACATCGCCCATATGCAACACCACCTTCGCAACCTTCACTCCTGGGTTCACCCGGGAGAGTCCGTCCTCAGCGACCCGCCACCCAATCCACTGAAGTGATCCAGCAAAACACTAGCAACTCTCGCGTGCCTCCCGTGGAGCTCCTTCGTACACTCGACTCCACGCTCTCCGCAGTTGTCTCGCCGAACCGAACCCCGCCTTCTCCGCCACCTGCTCCATATCCATCTCGGTCTGGCTCAGCAGCTGGCGCGCCAGCGCCACGCGCAGATGATTTCTGTACTCCGTCACACTCATCCCCGCATACTCCTGGAACAATCGGGTAAGGTGACGGCTGCTCGCTCCTGCCACCCTCGCCAGTTCGCCCAGCTGCCATTGGTCCGCGGGGTTCTTTGTAATCACATCCTGCACCTTGTGTACCGCGGGATGCACATGGTTCCTCCCCTCCAGCCATGGTGAGATCTGTGGCTCCGCGCCGCTCCTCCGCAGATACACCACCAGATATCGCGCAATCGCCGCTGCCACCTGGTGGCCCACACGCTGACTCATGATGTGCAGCATCAGGTCGATCCCCGCCGTCACTCCCGCACTCGTCAAGCGGTTCCGGTCCTCCACAAACAACCGGTTCTCCACCACCCTCGCTCGCGGAGCCATCCTCGCCAGATCTTCGCAATCGAGATAATGCGTCGTGCACAGATAGTCGTCCAGCAATCCCGCCCGAGCCGCCAGCAACGCTCCCGCGCAGATCGAAACAACCGTATGCTCCGGCCGTACCACCCTCTTCAGCCAGGCCACGATCTCTGCGTCGCCCCGTATATCCCTTCGCGGCGCAGGCCATCCCTCGGGAGTCATCACATGCTCGACATCACCAAACAACACCACCATGGCATGGTCTGGCAGCTCCGCCGGCAGCCCTTCGATTCCTGTCAGCGCAATTCCGACCGATGTCATCACCGAGCTCAACGGCCCCACGTACCGAACCTCAAAGCGCACCGCTTCCTGGTAGAGATTCGCCAGCCGCAGCACCTCCATCGGTCCCGCCACATCCAGTAGAAGCGTCGGCTGCGTCAGTGCCGCAAAGACCTGCACCACCTCCCGCTCCTTCGCGCTCCCCTGTTCCTCAGTTCGTGTCGGCATCACAAGACTCCCTACGCCGCAACGGCCTGCTCCTCTGCCCGCGCCAGCGCCTCCTCCACCGTTACAACCGTCGCAAAGCGTCCATCGAGCACCAGCTCCGTCCTGGCTTTAATCTCATCGGCAGACCACACCCTGCCCTTCCTGTCCGTCATCTCCCACGTCAGCGTCGCCTCGGTGACATAATCCACCTCGTACCCCAGGTCCGACGCGTGCCGTGTCGTCGTCTCACAGCACTGCTCGGAACGTATGCCGCAGATGATCACTCTCCCGATCCCTCGCTGCACCAGCCACACATCCAGTCCGGAACCCACCAGCGCGCTGTGGCTCCGCTTCTCGAACTGCACATCTGCTTCGACCTTTACACCCTCCATCGTTCTCACATGCCCCGATGCTGCAGAGAAGACTCCCGTCGGTTCTACGTGAAAGATCTGCACCACCGGAACTCCCCGCTCTCTGGCTCCGTCAATCAGCGTCTGCACACGCTCCGCAAATCGCGACACCCCGGCTTCCTTCCAGTAGGGCCGGTGCCGGAACGACTCCTGAACATCCACCACCACCAGCGCTGTCTGTGTCTTGCTCATCAATAGCTCCTTTCCGGCCATTCCCTCACGCCGGTACGAACATCATCCTAGGCGCTTAAGCAAACACATAAAAGCACCATACGAGACGAAGACCGGACAGAAAAGGACATCTGATTATCCGCAGTCAAACCTCACGGACGTCGCACGCTCTGATACTCCAGAGAGCCACCTACTTTCATTTATGAAACTAAAATAATAAATAGTTAATATCCTAGACAGCGTTACGCCTAAATGACAGAATACTGTCATGGAAGAGCAGCAGCCCCTCAGCTTGCGTGACCGGCAGACAGCTGCGACCCGCGAGCAGATCCTGACCGTCGCCATGCAGCAGCTCGGCGAGGGACCCCGCGGAACCTTCTCGCATGAAAGCATCGCCGAGGCCGCGGGCATGGGAGCGCGCACCGTCTATCGCTACTTCCCCGACCGCGCCAGCCTCCTCCAGGCGCTCTGGCTCCGTCTGCGCGAGGCCACCAAGACCCGCTTCCCCGACTCCGAGGACGAGATCCTTACCATGACTCGCACTGTCTTTAGGGAGTTCGAGGCCAATCAACTCCTCGTCCGCGCCGTCATCACCTCTCCCGCCGGAACTGAAGTTCGCGAGCGCGGAGGCGCCGAAGGCCGCGCCGCATTTGCAAAGAGCCTGGCCAATGCACTCGAAGGCCTGTCGGAGAAGGAGCAAGCCCGCCTCGTCGCTGTCTTCGTATCCATCTACAGCGCTCCCTTCTGGCAGCTGCTGCGTGATCGCGGTCTGCTCTCCGGAACCGAGGCGGAAGAAGCCGTCGCCTGGACCCTCGAGACCCTCATCAAGGCAGCTAAAGAGATTCCTAGAACAGAGCAACACACAACACAAGAGAAAGTGAACCACCATGAATAAATCCGAGAAGATAGAACTCCTGGGCGTCGAGATGGAATGGATGCTCACCGATGCCGAAACCAACAACCAGTACTGCGTCCTCGTTGCCACCGTTCCTCCGGGCGTGATGATCCCACCCCATCGTCACCCCGACCAGGAGGCATTCTTTGTCCTCGAAGGCGCCCCGGAGTTCGCGATCGAGTCCCCATCTGGCCTCGACTGGTGCTTTGCCGTTCCCGGCGAGATGGTCAACATCCCGTCGATGAAGCTGCACGGCTTCCGCAATCCAACCACCTCTGACGTCCGCGTCCTCATCACCTGCACCCCCAACCTCGGGCGCTTCTTCGCGGATGCTGGACTTCCCTTCGACCGTGAGAGCCCCTACCGCCACAAGATCCCTTCGCCCGAGCAGATCCGACGGGTCGTGGAGATCAGCGCCCGGTACGGCCACCTCTACTCCGACGAGCAACCCGGAACCTGCAAGCGCGGAGCCGGCCAGTTCGCCGTCGAAAAGCTGCTGGCTTACCCCGGCACGTCGAACATCAACAAGGCGTATCTCTTCTAGTCGCAAATAGGTGCCGATCAGTTTGCTGCGGCTTTCTATAATAGAAGTAGGACAAACCAACGAGGCAGACCCCGCCATCCGGCCAGGTCTGCCTCGTTTTGTTAGCCAGAAGCTCTCCCGTAGGTCACCGGAACACGAAGTCCTCGACTAACATCTTTTGTTGGAAGACTTTGCGCAAAAGGTACGGGGAGTGGGTCTCTTAAATGGTCCATCCCGGGGAGGACCCGGGATGGAACCAGAACGGCAATCGTACGGCGAATCTACTTGGAATGGCCCGTATAGCTGATACGCCAGATCGAGTTCGACCCGTCGTCGGTCACCAGCAGCGAACCGTCCGTCGCCGTCGTAACCCCCACAGGACGACCCCAGACGTCTCCGCTCGGAAGAACGAAGCCGGTCATGAAGTCCTCGTACCCGCCGGTCGCGTGACCCGTCTGGTGCAGCGGAACCCGGATCACCTCGTACCCGACCCGGGCCGAGCGGTTCCACGATCCATGCTCGGCGGCGAAGATGTCGCCCGCATACTCTGACGGAAACTGCTTGCCGCTATAGAACGTGAATCCCAGCGAAGCGTTATGCGGGTTCAGCAGAACGTCCGGAACAATTGCCTTCTCCTTCAGCTCCGGATGCTTGCCCTCATGCCGCGGATCCTGATGGTCGCCCATGTACCACCACGGCCAGCCATAGAAGCCGCCCGGCTTCACGCTGGTGATGTAGTCCGGGACCAGGTTGTCGCCCAGTGCATCGCGCTCATTCACGGAGCACCACAACTGACCCGTCTTCGGATTCACCTCTTCGCCCACGCAGTTGCGGATCCCGTAGGCATACACCTTCATCCCGCTGCCATCCGGATTGAACTCCAGAACGTCGGCCCGGTTCTTCTCCTCCGGATGAGTATCCGGATCGTCGACGTTCGAACCCGAACCGACCGAGACGAACATCTTCTTGCCATCCAGCGAGAACCTGACATCGCGCGTCGTGTGACCGCGGCCGCCGGGAATATCGGCGATGTGCTGCGGTTCTGCACTCGCCTTCAGGTCGCCGTTCTTGTAAGGAAAGCGAACGACCGAGTCGAGATTACCGATATAAACCCACTGCGGATTCGGTCCCTGAGGATAGAACGCGATTCCGAACGGCTTGTTCAATCCGGTCGCGAACACGCTCGTCAACTCCGGCTTTCCATCAGGCGTAATGCCACGAAAGACGCGAACCTGTCCCTTCGCGGTCTCGGCCACAAAGTAATCGCCGTTCGGTGCCGTGCGAATCATGCGCGGATTCTCAAGCCCTTCCGCATATTGCTCCACCTTGAAGCCCGGCAGAACCTTCGGCCAGACACCCTCTGGCCGCGGAACCAGGTGCGCCGAATTTCCTGCCGACTCCGTCGCGTACGGCTTCGGAAGATCGGCCACGGTGATCTTGCGAACCTTGCCCGGCTCCTCGTATCGGAAGTCTGTAAATGGAGGCGTCGGTGCAGGAGCATCGAACTTTGCAGTGCTTTCGCCCTCGCTCTTCGCTACAGGAGTCAGAGCCTTGGCATCCGGCCCTCCCAGGTACTTGAGATAGCTCACCACCTGCCAGCGCTGCTCCTCGGGAAGCGAAGCCCAGGACGGCATGCCATTGGGCAGATCGCCCTTCGTGATGTACCAGAACACCTCGCCCGGCTTGGCCGACTGCGTCGGTCCGCTGGCCAGGGCCGGAACATTCCCCGCCCCCTTTGCCGTGGGTCCATGGCAGGCGGCGCATCTCTGCTGGTAGGTGGTTCCACCAGCCTCAACATCCGCATGCGTGGCATGTGGATTCTGGGCTGCAGCCGACGAGGCAGGAGCGTTATGGAAGTTCGCATCCTGAGCTGACAACGAGGTCGCCGCCCAGAAGACAGCGAGCGCTACTGCGGAGATGGATTTTCGTGAGTTCAAAGCTACCCTCTTTAGCTGAAGAATCTGTAAAGCTGCCCGACCTGGAGAACCGATCGAAACCTGTCTTAATGTCAGACCATTAAACCTTAGCATTTCCTGCGCCAGGATCCCTGTGATCCTTACTTTACCAATAAGACGATTCAACTGGCATTCGGGCCGATAAAACGATTAACTCTTCACAAAAATTCCTGTCGATACCCGGCAATGCGGCCTCTCCTTGATTCAAGACCAAGACCCTGCGATACTTAATCGTGCACACCACGCACAAACTTCCAATCAATTTCAAGAGGTCGCGGAAATGTCTGCCAAGTACATCTTCGTAACGGGCGGTGTTGTGTCTTCGTTAGGAAAAGGTCTCGCAGCGGCCTCGATTGGCTGCCTGCTCGAGGCGCGCGGACTCCGCGTCAACCTGATGAAGTTCGATCCTTATCTGAACGTCGATCCCGGAACCATGTCGCCGTTTCAGCATGGCGAGGTCTTCGTTACCGACGATGGGGCCGAAACCGATCTCGATCTGGGACACTACGAACGCTTCACCCACGCCCGTCTGACGCGCGATAACAACCTCACGACCGGGCGCATCTACGAGCAGATCATCACCAAGGAACGTCGCGGCGACTATCTCGGCAAAACCGTGCAGGTGATTCCTCACGTCACCAACGAGATCAAGAACGCGATGCGCAAGGTCGGCTCCGACTGCGACGTCGCCATCGTCGAGATCGGCGGAACCGTCGGCGACATCGAATCGCTTCCCTTTCTCGAAGCCATTCGCCAGATGCGCCAGGATCTCGGACGCGAGAACACGGTCTTCGTCCACGTCACGCTGATCCCCTGGATCGCCGCCGCGCAGGAGCTGAAGACCAAGCCCACGCAGCACTCCGTCAAGGAGATGCTCTCCATCGGAATCCAGCCCGACATCCTGCTCTGCCGCACTGAGCGCGCTGTCCCGCGCGAGATGCGCCAGAAGATCGCTCTCTTCTGCAACGTCGAAGAGGCCGCCGTAATCGCTGCCCGTGACGTCCCCAGCATCTACGAGGTTCCCCTGAACTTCGCGCAGGAGGGAGTCGACGCCCTCGCGCTCCGCTACCTCCGCATTGAGGCCCGCGAGCCGGACCTCTCGCGCTGGAAGGACATCGTCCACCGCGCCTACAACCCCAAAGACGAGGTCTCCATCGCCATCGTCGGCAAATATGTCGAGTACGAGGACTCCTATAAATCCCTCAAGGAAGCCCTGGTCCATGGCGCGCTTTCGCAGAACCTGAAGCTCCGCGTCACGTGGATTGAAGCGGAGGGCCTGGAGACCCGCGACGACGACGGCAAGACGACCCCGGCCTACCGCCAGCAGCTCGAAGGCTTCGACGGCATCCTCGTCCCCGGAGGATTCGGCAAGCGCGGCATCGAAGGCATGCTGAACGCCATCCGCTACGCCCGCGAGACTGGCACGCCTTACTTCGGAATCTGCCTCGGCATGCAGACCGCCTGCATCGAGTACGCCCGCAACGTCTGCGGGCTCAAGGAGGCCAACTCCGGCGAATTCGACCCCGCAACCCCGCACCGCATCATCTACAAGCTGCGCGAGCTGACCGGCGTCGAAGAGATGGGTGGAACCATGCGTCTCGGCGCCTGGCCATGCGTGCTCGAACCCGGCTCACTCGCCGCCAAGGCCTACGGAACCACTGAGATCTCAGAACGCCATCGTCATCGCTATGAGTTCAACCGCGAGTACGAGGCCGTCCTCACCGGAGCCGGTCTTCGACTGACCGGAACCACGCCCGACGCCACCTATGTCGAGATCGTGGAGATTCCCAGCCATCCGTTCTTCCTGGCCTGCCAGTTCCATCCGGAGTTCAAGTCCAAACCACTCGAGCCGCACCCTCTGTTCCGCGACTTCATCGCAGCCAGCTATCGCAACCGCACATCCCACGAGCAGACGGCCGTCGCGGTGGAAACGCCGATCACGGCTTAATCGCTGCAACACTCAAAATGGAAAGCCCGGCTGAGGCCGGGCTTTTGTCTTTTTGTGTTGGACCCGAGCGGAGGCAAGGTTCTGGTGGGGCGGAGACCAGGCAGAGCGCCCAGGGTCACTGCTCACGCTTAGCCCGTGCTCATGGAAACAACGGGCAGCCAGCGACCGCAACCATCGAACCTCTCCACCAAAGCAACGTCTATCAAGCAGTCGTGCCATTCAAAGCTGACACAAACAGCGTTTTTCCCATTTTGGGAAAAATAATTAAGTGGCACTTCTTTTCACACTGGATTTGGTCGAAATGCAGCCTTTCAGCTGCGATTCGATACAGATGGATTCCCTGTGGGGATCTGTAGCCCTTACTTAGGTAAGCCAGACCGGTGATTACCGCAAATTTTTGCATACTCCGCAGAAGCATCTTTCCCGTTGACCTCTCCGTAAGTCACGTAGCACCTTACAGATACTCCGAAGTATACGGACTCTGAAAGGGCCCTTTCGATGCGCAAAATTTTCGCTGTACTTGCACTTGTCCTTGGTTTGGTTGGCGCTCCTGCTGCAGCGCACGCCTCGTCGGTAACGTACGACCTCACCCTCGTAAACGTTCTCGGAAATGTCTCCGGTGGTACCGGATCCTTCACGATCGACGACACTCCTAACTTCCCGTTCGATGCGTTCTTCCAGAACGGACCTGCAGGCAGCGCGCTCACCGACCTTTCGCTGAGCCTCGGCGGCCATACCTTTACCCTTGCCGACTCCGACTCGCCGGCTTCGATCTTCTTCCTCCTTGGCGGCGTCAGCAGCATCAACTACGACGGCAGCCTCGGCAATGGCCTTCTCAAGATCACACTGGATTCCGGCGGTTTGGGATATGTCTTCCAGAACTTTCGCGGCGGACAGTTTTCCAGCGGCCTGATCCTGGCCTCACCCGCTATGGCGGCCACACCGGAGCCGTCCAGCCTGTTTCTTCTCAGCACCGGAGCTCTCGGTTTCGCCGCCTTCGGCGCACGCAAGTTTGTAGCCTAACAAATAACCCGCTACACCGTAGGGGATTCAGTTTTCGAATTCCCTACGGCTTTTTTTTGCGCGATATAGCTCTTCAGCAGCAGCATGAGCCAATCGAACGCCGGTGCGATACCATCCAAACCAGGATGACGTCTCAATACGCTTCGGGCCGGAGTTCCTCGGGCCTCTTCTTCGCCTTTATCTTCGCCTTGTTGCTGGGTGCTGCGGCCCTGGCCTTGTTTCTCCGTCACGCCACAACCGGAGTCATGTCCCGCATCGCAGACCGCATTGCGGGTCGCACGACGACCTACGACACGTCCGTTCCTGCTGTGGTTCAACGTATCCAGCGTCTAAGCCGCCTGGAGACCGTCGTCTATTCCCTGGATACGATCGTAGAGGGCTCGAAGTCGAGCACCGTGCTCCCCGATCTTCTTGCGGGAGATCGTATCCTCCTGGTGGTCCACGGGCAGGCGATCGCCGGAATCGACCTCTCTAAGTTGAAACCCGAAGACATCCGCATCACAGAAAACAACGGGGTGCGCGACATTCACGTCACCCTTCCGGCCTCGCAGCTCTTTGCGACCACGCTCGATAACCAGCACACCCGCGTCTATGCCCGCTCCACGGGAATCCTGGTGCCAGTCGACCAGAATCTTGAGTCTGAGACCCGGGTTCGTGCGGAGCAGCAGCTCCAGCAGACGGCCCTCTCCGACGGAATTCTTGACGCAGCCCGCAAGAATGCCCAGGCTACTGTGACCACGCTCCTGTACAGCCTTGGATTCCAGAAGGTGGATGTAACCTAACCTCAGCCGGAAGTAATCCACCGCGGCTCGGGCCGGCAGCCTGCCAGCGACCCGCAACCTGCGCTATCATCCTTGCATGAAGTCCGCTGGCATCGAGGATTCTGTGGCATCTGCCTTGAACGATCTACCCTTCCCCGAAGACGAGAAGGAGTCGGCTCTTATCAAGACGGTCGGCTGGATATCGGCCGGCCTCGGCGCTGTTGCGCTTGGTCTCTTTATCGGCCGCGAACTCCGCCTGCGGTATAAGTTCAATCGCCGCACCCCGTACGATTTTTACTCCCACTCGGGAGACGAGCAGGATATTGACTTCGGTTTGGGAGTTTAGATCGAAGGCCGAAGAAGCGAACTGAATCTATTTCCATCGACGGACCTCTAGCTGACTTGCACAACCAGACAGTTACCGCTTCGAGACGAGATCTTCTGCCGTAATTGCTCCATCCATTCTTCTAATGTAAGGAGACACCGGGCTTTCAAACCCTTTCGGGCGGGATGTGTTCGAAGAGTTTCGGTTAGACCCCAGGTGTTGCGCAGGTGACTCCCGTTGAGCTGGCAGCCTGAACGCAAACCTATCTTCCTGCTCCCCTTCTCCCTATCACGGGGTAGAAGCTTGGCCGTGCGTCTCGCGCTGGTGCTGTGTCTCTCTGCCTTCTTTTTTGAGGCGGGTCAGGCGCAGCAGTTCAGCTTTACCAACTATGGCCAGGATGAGGGCCTTCGTAATCTGGACGTCTTCGGCCTGGTCGAAGACGATTCGGGCATGCTTTGGCTGGCTACAGAAAACGGCCTGTTCCGCTACGACGGGTCGGAGTTTCAGCACTTTGGCCCCAAAGACGGCATCGGCGAACCTCTCGTCCTCGGACTCTATAAAGATGGCTCCGGAAGAATCTGGGTCGCGACCAATGACCATCTCTACGCCTTAAACGGAACCCGCTTCGTTCCCGCGCCGCTTGAAGCCTCGAACATGCGGTTCGGTGCAGGCCAGCTGATCGGATCCATCGATCCGGCCCACATCCTGTTTCTGGTCCGCGGCTCGCTGATGCTGCTGACTGAAAACCGGCAGCCGGGAGACAACACCCTCGGATGGACCGTGAAGCCGTTCTTCAGCGACGACAATATCAAAGCGAATCCCGCTCTGGGGAAGATTCAGAGCGTCCTCGCCCTGGCGGATGGCACTTCAAAGCCTGCCCTATGGTTCGGATGCGGCAACGCGATCTGCCGCCTTCGAGATCCGCTCAGGCCAGCCCAGGCGGCCCGCGTAGAGGTCTTTTCCGAGAGCCGAAACATTCCCGCGGATTCATGGACCTGTCTCTTCCTGGACCGTAGGGGAGAGGTCTGGGCACGGAGCCGAAGTCATATCCGCATCCTCGCTCCGGGACAGTCGGCGTTCCTCTCCAGAGATCTTCCCGTTAGAAACGGCGTGGGCGTATACAGCGGCTCCGGGATTCTCACGATGGCGGAGGACCCCCAGGGAGCGGTGCTGACCCAGACCAATCGCGGTCTGGCCCGTTGGGAAGGATCCTCCTGGCAACTCTTCGACTCCACGAATGGAATCGACTTCAAGGACGTCAGTTCCATCCTCTTCGATCGCTACGGCGTCCCATGGTTCTCGACGCGTGGCCATGGGCTGTTCCGGTGGAAGGGCTATCGCGACGTCGAGAACTGGACGATTGCCCAGGGACTGCATGATGACGTGGTCTGGTCCATATTCCGTGACAGCCGGCGTCGCCTCTGGATCGCGGACCAGTTCCAGATCAACCAGTTGAGTCCCAACAGCCGCAAGCTGGATACGCCGGAGCCCTTTCGTACGGCTCCCATTCTGCACGGCACCGGATTCGCAGAATCGCCAGATGGCTCCCTGTGGATCTTTGGCCTGGGAGGCGAGGTCTACCAGACCAACGCCTCAATGGACCACGTCCTCTTCCGCGCCAAGCTTCCCAGCCTTGCCCGGGTCTTCACCGATTCGGGTCATCGTATTTGGATTCTCTCTCGCAACGGCGTCTATGTGATCCGAGAGCCCGAGCAGCCTGTCATCGAGAAAGTCGCCGACCCCATGCTCTCGAGCGATGCCTTCGACGATGCTGCCGAGACTCCGAACCATGACCTCTGGTTCCTCTCCGATCATCAGCTGTATCGTCTGTCGCATCATTCCGGACACATCAGTCGGGTTGTGCTGGATCCCGTGCTGACGCGTGGCCAGATGCGCAACATCGCTGCCGCTCGAGACGGCAGCCTGTGGATCGGTGGCGGAATCCCGGCCCTGCTTCATCTCCACGTCCAAAAGGGCCACATAACCTCCTTGGAGTCGGTCACGGTTCCGGATCTCGCCTCCAACGATGTTCAGGTCGTCCGCTTCGACCGGCGAGGTTGGTTGTGGGTCGGTACAGATATGGGCGTCAACGTCTTTGATGGCAGGTTATGGAGACTGCTCACACGCAGGGACGGGCTCATCTCAAACGATATCGACGAAGGAGCCTTCCTGGCCGATGACGATGGCTCGGTCTGGGTCGGCGCCAATGGGGGCGTGATTCACCTGCTCCACCCCGAACATCTGTTATCGAAGACTCCGCTCGATGTGCGTCTCGTCTCCGCAACGCTGGGATCGAAGACGCTTTCTCTTGCGTCCACAAACCTGCTCCCCTGGCAGGACGCTCCGCTCAGGGTACGTTTCACCTCATTGAACTTTGCTCGGGAAGGCTCTATGCGTTTTCGTTATCGGCTCTCGGGGTTGGAGGTCGAATGGAACGAGACCGGCTCGAATCGCATCCGTTATCCCGCAGTCCCGCCAGGGGACTATCGGCTGGAGTTGCAGGCCATCGATCCCAATCAGCACGCACAATCTCCTGTCGTCTCCCTGCGGTTTACAGTGCGTCCTCCCTGGTGGCGTACGCGAGCGATGTATCTGTTGCTCGGCATAGCGTCATTCGGTGCCTCCATCCTGGTATGGCACTGGCGCGAGAACCGCCTCCTTCAACGGCAGCGAATCCTGCGAAAACTGGTGGCCCAGAGAACGAAGGAGCTGGAGGCAGAGAAAGCCGAGCTGGTTGCCACTCGCGAGGCGCTTCGACATCAGGCGACGCGCGACTCTCTCACCGGAATCTGGAATCGCTCCGCCATCGTTGAGATTCTTGCCCGCGAGATGGACCGCTCCCGTCGCACCGGAGCCACGCTCGCCGTCGTCCTCGCCGACATTGATCACTTCAAGCAGATCAACGACACGATGGGGCATCTTGCAGGAGATGCCATCCTTCGCGACGCCGCAAACCGCATGCTCCACCACATCCGTCCGTACGACTTCATCGGCCGCTACGGTGGAGAGGAGTTCCTGATCGTGATGCCCGCCCTGTCGCGGAAGGATGCTCCCGCACGCCTGAATAAGCTGCTGCAGTCGATCTCAGGCGAGGCATTCCTCTTTGAGGAGCAAGTCGTCAACGTGACCTCAAGCTTCGGAACCGCCTGGTACAGTCGAGACATGATGCACGTAGACGAGCTCATCCGCCGATCCGATGAAGCTCTCTACCGGGCCAAGGGCGACGGTCGCGATCGCGTGGTCTTCTATGAGGATCTGGACAGCGTGCCCGGAAACGTAGATCACTAAGGCTTACCGGCATGACCTACGGGCGTAGCCTCGAACTTCGTGACGGTACCTCGATCCGCATTCAGCTCGCAGGTGAAGTGAAAGTCGGTCCAGCTCCCGCCGCTTCGATACTGTCCCGATCCGGTGAGCCTTTCGTTGCTCTCTAACACCAGCGTCGACGGATCCGAAGTTCCGAGAAATACTCGATCCGTGCCGGGAGTCTTCTTCTTCCAGTATGCCGTTGCCGCAGGACGACAGAGAACCTCCGCGACCTTCTTCGAGTTCGACCAGGAGCGCGCCACATTACGATCCGCCTCGGAACGCAGCCCTTCAATCTTCTGGTCCACGATCCTTGCCTCGTCGGCTGAGAGCTCGGGTTCATGTTTCGGCCGTCGCGCGGCGAGCGGAGCGCTGATCGCAGCCAGCAGCGTCAAAACGAATGCACTCTTTCGAATGGTTCGAGCAGTCACGTTCTTTCTCTCCCGATCGTCAAAACTCATCAAATCATCACGCTCCGAAGTTCAGCTTCCATAGCGGAGACTACCATTCCGTCTCGCCGGAGGCGATCTCAACGATTCATTTACGATAGTCATCGATGATGAAACCAGTCTTTCTTTTTCCCGGCCAGGGTTCGCAGGTCGTCGGCATGGGACGCGATCTCTACGACAACTTCCCTTCCGCTCGATCTATCTTCGAAGAAGCTGACGATGCTCTCGGATTCGCTCTGTCGAAACTGATCTTTGAGGGTCCTGAAGATCAGCTCAAGCTCACCGAACACACCCAGCCAGCCATCCTTACCGTCTCGACCGCCATTACGCTGCTGCTATCAGAGCGGGGCATCGTCGCTGCGCTTGCCGCTGGCCACTCACTGGGAGAATACTCCGCGCATGTTGCCGCCGGAACTCTCAACTTCTCCGACGCCGTTCGTACCGTTCGTCTCCGCGGACGCTACATGCAGGAGGCCGTGCCTGAGGGGGAGGGAGCCATGGCGGCCATTCTCGGACTTCCCGCAGACCGCATCGCGGAGCTCTGCGCCCAGGCCTCCGACGAGAACACTGCACCACCTCCCGCCCCTGTCAATCCGGACGCGCCCAATCCCGAAGCCGCCGCCGCGAGGAACGCCGGAGCACCCTCCGCCGCTGCCGCCACCGATCCTGAAGCGACCCGCGCGGAGATGTCGCGTTCCATCGTTTCTCCGGCCAACCTCAACTCGCCCGACCAGACTGTCATCTCCGGCGCCGCCGCGGCGGTCAAGCGTGCCGCCGATCTGTGCAAAGAGGCCGGGGCCAAACGCGCCGTCATGCTCCACGTGAGCGCCCCCTTCCATTGCGCCCTGATGCAGCCGGCGCAGGACCGTCTGGCAATCGATCTCGAGGGCCTGGTCTTCAACGATCCCTCCTTCCCTGTCGCAGCCAACGTCGATGCGCGCCTCATCACCCGTGGAACCGACGCGCGCGACTGCCTCATCCGCCAGGTCACAGGAGCGGTGCGCTGGGTCGACTGTATCCATCTTCTCGCTGCTCAGGAAATCACACATTTCATCGAAGTCGGTCCGGGTAAGGTGCTCACCGGGCTCAACCGCCAGATCCTCGGGAGAGACTCCACGATCCCCTCACTCAACGTTGAGGACTCTGCCTCACTCGAAAAGACCATCGCCGTACTTGATCGATAGCCTCTGCACTCGCTGAACATGCTCATTCCTTCGCTTCGCTCCGCCTGCGGCTTTCTGTTGCTCCTGGCCGTCGCAGGCGTGCATGCGGAGGTGGCGGCGCCGGTGTCCACCTACAAGGTCGTCGCGAGATACCCGCACTCGACCGCGAGCTATACCGAAGGATTTTTCTATCGCGACGGACTCTTCTACGAGGGCACAGGCATGAAGGGCAGATCTGCCATCATGGCGATTCGTCCCGAAACCGGCCAGCCCGTTCAGACACTCTCACTGCCGCCCCAGTACTTCGGCGAGGGCATTGTGGACTGGGGACCGAACATCTACGAGTGGACCTGGCAGTCTCACCTCTGCTTCGTCTACGATCGCTTCAGCCTCCGCCCCGTTCGGCAGTTCAACTACACCGGTGAGGGCTGGGGAATGACCCGCACCCAAAAGGAAATCGTCACCAGCGATGGGACCGCCACGCTGCGCTTTCGCGATCCCGAGACCTTCAGGGAACTCCGCCACATCGTCGTTCGCGATGGCTCCCGACCTGTCCAGCAGCTGAATGAGCTGGAATACATCAAGGGCGAGATCTATGCGAACGTGTGGCACTCCGACCGCATTGCACGCATCTCGCCGCAGGATGGACGCGTCCTTGGATGGATCGATCTGACCGGCATCCTGGCCGACGATCAGAAGGTTGACTCTGAATCTGTTCTGAACGGGATTGCCTATGACGCCGCCCATGACCGGCTGTTTGTAACCGGAAAACAGTGGCCCTACGTCTTCGAAATCAAAGTTGTGAAACGCTCACCCATGGTCCTCATGCCGGTGCAGCGCTAAGCTGGCAAAGAAAGCGAGAAAACAAATGAAACCCGGCGATCTTGTAGAAGACTTCACCCTCGAGAACCAGGACGGGAAAGAGGTCTCCCTCTCCGACTTCAAAGACTCACCCGTCGTCCTCTTCTTCTATCCCCGAGCCGACACACCCGGCTGCACCATTGAATCCTGCGGCTTCCGCGATGCCTTCGAGAAGTTCCAGAAAGAGGGCATCGTTGTCCTCGGAATCTCGCGCGACAGCGTCAAGGCGCAGAAGAAGTTCAAGGACAAATACAACCTTCCCTACGACCTTCTCGCCGATCCCGACATGGTTCTCATCAATCGCTACGACCTCATCAAGCCGAAGAACATGTACGGCAAGCTCGTGAAAGGCGTAAAGCGAACGACCTACCTGATCGGTCCGGATCGAGGCAGAGGCCAGCGCCTCATCCACATCTTCGAGGAGGTCAAACCCGAAGGTCATGCGGAAGAGGTGCTGGCGCTCCTCAAAGAGCAGGGTCTCTAGTATTCCAGGTCATCGAGCGAGGTTCCCCATCCCAGGTCGCGCTCCGAAGTGATCTGCCACTTGCCGTTGGTTCGCGTCATCTCAAGAACGGACGGCACAAACCACTCTGAGGCGAGCCTGCCGTTCTCCTCTACCTTGAAGTGTTTGATCAGGCGGATTCTGGCGGGTTTGTTACCGGAGCGGGTGACCTTGACCTGTTCCATCTTCACCGACCAGCCACCTTTGCGCTTGTCGATCGAGGCCTGCTTATCAGCCTTCACCTGGTCTCTGCTGACGTTGTGCCGAAGGAAGTAGCGTTCGACCGGGTCTGCATAGAAGGCCGCCTGGGTTGCGGCATCGGTTGCATTCGTCGCCGACTCCCAGTCCTGAATCACCACCGCCGGGTCTGAATCTTCCCCGGGAATCTTCGCAACCGCCTGCGGTACCTCTGTCGGCGCTGGGGCTTCGGGTGCCGCTGCCGGTGCCGCCCCCGCCGGTGCCGGTCCATCCGCCATCGGTGTCTGGCCTGGTATGTGGCTCGGGAGATACAGCCACGCCGCGGGAGCCAGCACCAGAACGATTACCGCCGCCGCCCACGCACTCCACCGCAGGCGCCGAGACTTCTTCTCCTGCTCCTGTTCGAAGGCTCCATCTTCAGCCAGCAACCCACTCGGCTTCCATCCGGAAGGCTCCACCGGAGTGCTTGTCTTCTGACTTGGCCCGGACGGGGCCTCGATCCGGCGTTCTACTCCGCCATCACCAGGCCGCGCTGAAACAACCTTCGCTGCCGGGGCAGGCATCTCCCGCTTCTGTGGCGGAGCGATCTTCTGCACTTCGATCTTCTTCCGATCGCTCTTTACGAGGCTGTCCGCACTCGCGCCATTCGCCGCAGCGCGCGCCGCAACAGTTGATGCTGCCAGAGTTGTATCCGGTTCGGGAGCACGACCGACCAGCTTCGGCTCCGCCGCTGCACCCTCCACCGGTAGAGCAGCATTCTCCGCTTCCTTCGAAGGCGACCCGTCCGAGCTACCGCTCGCCGTCTCCTTAGGACTGTCTTTCGTCTCCACCGGTGCCGAACCAGTCTCGAGCTCGGTCGCCTCTACAGGCTTAGTCACCACCGCCTCATGCACCTCCGGTGCAGGCTCGATCTCTCCCACCGTCGCGTCTGGTTCCGATACCGGCTCTGACGTCGTGGGGGCAGAATCCGGCTCAGCCAGTGTCGCTGGCTCAGAATTCAGAACATCAGCTCGAGGCTCCTCCGGGCTCTGAGCGCCCGCAGCGACGCTCTCAGCCACCGCAGCAGGGCTCGCCGGGATTTCCGGGAGTTCCACCGCAACAGCTTCCGGCGCTTCGCTAATCCCCACTAGCATGGCGACCTCGGCAGGCGATCCCGCCGCCAGGTTCTCCGGCGTTTCCGCCTCAGCTCCGACCGTTTCCGCAATCGGTGCAGCGACCGGTTCCATCACAGGCTCCGCGATTGCCGCGGTCTCTTCCTCCCGCTCAGGTGCCTGCGCCGCCTCCGGCACTGAAGCTGTCTTCTCTTCCACAGCGCCCAGCCAGGAATCGACCCCTAGCTGACCCCGCATCTCCTCAAAGATCCGCTCCAGCTTGGCCTGTACCACGGCGTCCTGCGATGAAGCACCCAGAAACGCCGACGCCTGAAACCTCACATCCGCATGCAGGATCGTCACTCCATCCTGTGCATCGACATGGATCACCGTGGTATCGCGGCGGTTAACGGCGCGGGGAGAAGGCCCAAGCCCAGAAAATCTTATCTGCGTTCCTTCACGGACAATCTCGTTTGATACGGACCGAAGGCAGCCCTCCAGCACCCCCAAAACCCTCTCCGGATCCTGCTTCGGCATCCGCTTCGTCGTTTGAAATCGCAAAAGGCCCTCTTCACCAAGACAAAATGTGCTGCCAGATCGCAGCAGTAAGAAAATTCACAAGCGATTTATTCCGTTGAGTATCGCCGCCATAGCCACGATAGAGAAGGACGCCTCCCGGAATCAACCCACTTTCAGGGGAGACGCGCGGACCAGCCTGGCAGACCAGTTGCTCAGTCCGAAAGCGCGCTCCTGCTTTCACGATTCTCAAGGCCCTCCGGCGGACCCCTCCCTGAGGCGTCGGAGCAGGCCCGGGGGGAGCCACCCCTGAGGACTAAAAGTATGACAGCATAGAACGATGACTGATGGCGACAGTCGAAGCACCACACGCGCGGGGGACGCCTTCCGCTCGCGCAACTTCCGCCTCTACCAGAGCGCTCGGCTCATGGCGATCATCGGGGCAGAAGCTCAGTCGGTTGCGGTCGCCTGGCAGGTCTACCAGATCACGCACTCCGCTCTCGACCTCGGCCTCACCGGGCTCGCCCTCTTCCTTCCCGGTCTGATCTTCATGCTCGCCGCCGGCCACGCAGCCGACCGCTACGACCGGCGCCGAATCATCCTGCTCTGCTACGCACTTCAGGCCATCTGTACCGGCGCGCTGCTCTGGCTCTCGCTAAGCCCCTGGGCTCTCGCCGGACATCGCATCTGGCCTATCTACGCCGTCCTCGTCGGCATCGGCATGGGCCGGGCGTTCAGCGGACCCGCCTCCAGCGCTCTGCTCCCCAGCCTGGTCCCGAAAGATCACTTCGTCAACGCCGTCACCTGGGGAGCCTCCATCTACCAGATCGCCAATATGTCCGGCCCCGCCGTCGGTGGCATCCTCTTTACTCTGCCCCTGTTTGGCGCTCTGCTCCCCCTGCACGGAGCCCCCATCGTCTACGTCCTTACCCTCACCATGCTCCTCGGCTTCATCATCCTCGTCAGCATGATTCGGCCCGAACCCATCGAGAGAAAAACTGGCGCCTTCAGCACCCGCACCATGCTCGCCGGACTGGAATACGTCTGGCGCACCAAGCTTCTGCTCGGCTCCATCTCGCTCGACCTCTTCGCCGTCATGCTCGGCGGTGCCGTCGCCCTTCTGCCGATCTTCGCTACCGAGATCCTCCACGCCGGTCCGCGCGGCCTCGGCCTCCTTCGAGCCATGCCCAGCGTAGGAGCTCTCATCGTCTCGCTTCTGCTCGTCCTGCGTCCCATCAAGCGACGCGCCGGCGTCACCATGCTCATCTGCGTTGCCATCTATGGAGTCGCCACCATCGTCTTCGGCCTCTCCCGCAACCTCTGGCTCAGCCTTGCAGCCCTTGTCGTCACCGGAGCCAGCGACATGGTCTCCGTCGTCGTCCGCTCCAGCATGCTTCAGCTCGCCACTCCACCCGAGATGCGAGGCCGCGTCAGCGCCGTCAACTGGCTCTTCGTCGGTGCCTCCAACGAGTTCGGCGAGTTCGAAAGCGGCCTCACCGCCAGCTGGTGGGGAGCCGTTCCCGCCGTCATCTTCGGCGGCATCGCCTCCGTCGTCGTCACCCTCTCCGCCTCTGCACTCTTCCCCAAGCTCCGCCGCGCCGACGCCCTCACCGCCGAATCCCTCATGGAAGTCAATCAGGAACTCAGCGCCGCCGAGGCCATCGACTAGGACATTCTCGACAGCAGAGGCCTGCGAGGCGCCCGGCCCTTCACAACGTGAAAGCGAGACAATCAGCAATTCGCGGAGCCGCTGTTCGGCCCGACATTCGTCTAATTCTTCCCCGTCAGTCGGCACGCAGAGCGATCGAAGGCTCGACGCTGCCGGCTCGGCTGGCAGGCAGACCGCTGGCTGCAAGGGCAACCACGGACACACCGACAATCGCGAAGAGATAGCTGCCAATATCCAATGACTTCACCCCGTAAAGAGAGCTCTCCAACCCTTTCGACGCAGCCATCGCAATGGGTATCCCAGCGACGACGCCAACTGCCGTAAGCAACAAGCTCCCACGCAGAACCATCCACACGATCTGTGCCCGCTGTGCGCCGAGTGCCATCCGCACTCCAATCTCGGCGCGGCGCTTGTTCACCCGATAAGACAGCGTTCCGTAGAGTCCCGTCGCAATCAGAACAACCGCCAGAACTCCGAAGCATCCCGCCAGTCTTGCAAACATCACCTGCTGCGAGATCGACTGCTCAAAGACTTCGCTCTGCGCCATGGGATCGAGCAACGGCATATCCGGATCGATTTGCTGCATGAACTTGCGCACCGTGGGAAGCATCTTCATGGGATCACCGTTTACCCGCATTTCAACGTCGAGTTGATTTTCAAGACCTCCCTGCGTGAAGACACTCCAACGCATGGGCATTGCCTCCTCCGTGATCCCGGTGTACTTGTGATCTTTCACCACGCCAATGATCAATCGCGGACGCAGCCCCTTGCTACTCGACATAACGTGCCCGATTGCATTTGACGTACCCAGATACTTCTTCGCGAAGGTCTCGTTGATAATGACCACCTCGGGCGCAGAGGCGGAGTCGGCATCGGAGAAGTCTCTCCCCTCGAGTACGGGCACTCCCATGGTGCGGAAGTAGTCCGCGCCGACGGTGTTCTGTCTGAATTGCGCCTGCTCGATCTCTATGCCATTCGGCTTATGGCCGTCGATCAGAAAACCGCTGTTGTTGCTCGACCAGCCGGACCCCGGCCGATCGGAGACCAGGGAGACGGACTCGACGCCGGGTATCGTACGCAGCCTCTGCTGCAGGTTGACAAAGAAGGCGATACTTTCTTCCTTCGACTTCACGTGTTGAGGATGAACACCAAATACAAGCAGGCCCTTCGGCTGCTGTCCCAGGGGAATATTCATCAGATTTCGCAGAGTTCCCAGCAACAGCGCAGCTCCCACGAGCAGCACAACGCATATGGCCACCTGGGTTACGATCACAGCGTTTCCGGCGCGTACCTTCTGCGCCGTTGTCTGCGAAGCGGTGGCAGAGTTGCGAAGTGCCATCTCCGGCCCTGAGGACAGTGCAGCCCGCAGCGGCGCCAGGCCAAAGACTAGTGCCAATACGAGCAGGATGCTCAGCGTGAACCACAGCACGACCGAGTCTGGTTGAAGGTTCGAGTCAATCTGCGCCCATGCGCCAAGAGCCCGTGTTGCGCTCAGCGCGAAGACCCAAGCCACTATTCCACCAAGCGCTACAAGAAGAAGACTCTCCGTCAGTAGCTGTCTCGCGATCTGTCTGCGACTTGCGCCTAACGCCAGGCGAATGCTGAACTCTCTCTGCCGGTTGGCGTTGCGCGCCATCAGGAGCATCACGACGTTGCACATTGCGATCACGAGTACGAGACCGACCATCGCCATCAATGTCTTAAGGGATCGCGAGAAGGAGTCATCCTGTCGGTCGAACTGCTTCGCCTCCCAAAAAGAAAGCTGAGGAATCTTCTCTCCTGCGCGTCTCTGCGCGATTCCGAGATAGGCGGCCCGCTGGAAGACACCCTGCGCCTTCGCCAATGCCTGATCGCGGCTTACTCCCTCCGGGATGCGGGCCATCAGGAGCATGCACCAGAACCGCGGCATCGTGAGATAGGTGCCGTCCTCTGCCGGATTTCCCCAGGCATTGAATTCAGGATGACTCTGCAGCGGAATCCAGAAGTCCAGAGGGAGACGGCCTTCGGTTCCTTCGAACCCCTTCGCGGCAACACCAACAATGGTGAAGGGGTGCGATTTGATGGAGAACGTCTTCCCGATCACGTCCGGGTTGCGGGCATAGTGCGTCGCCCAGAAGTTCTCGCTGATCACTACAGTGGCAGCATGTTCGTCTTCGTCTTTCTGGGTAAATCCGCGCCCCAGCACGACACCAACCCCCAGGCCACTAAAGTAATTGCCGCTCACCATGTCTCCGGCGGCCTCTTCTGGACTCGTACCAACGCGTACAGGTGCTTTCCCGCTTGTGGACATGGGAATAAACCCGATGACCTCCTGAAGGCCACTGTGCTCACGCAGTTCACGATAGGTCGCATACGAAAAGGAGGTATTGAAATTACCCGAGTTAGAAGCACCGGCAGGCAGGACGCTCGTGTGCACATAAAAAACTCTCGATGCGTCATGCAGAGGCAACATCTTCATCAACACGGCATGCATCACGCTGAACACGGCTGTGTTTGCTCCCACACCCAGGGCGAGGGTAAGTACACAGACAATCGTGAATACAGGCGTCTTTACAAGCTGGCGCACGCCATATCTCAGATCGCGGGCAAGGTTGGAGAAGAGCATGGTGGTCCTTGCTTCCTTCCTCTTCTCAGCCAGCAGCGTCACATTTCCAAACTGGCGCCGCGCTGCACGCTTTGCCGCTACAGCGCCCATTCCCTGATGCTCGTATTGTTCGGCGAGCATCTCCAGATGAGCTTCGACCTCTTCGTTAAATGCCTTGTTATCGGGTGACTGAGTGAAAAATGCCTTGAGCTTTGCCAGGAAGATGAGCATTCGATCTGTCATGGCTACGCCTTCGCCTCAAGCGCGAGGACCCGGCTGATCACGGCGGAGATCCGTTCCCAGTTCTCCGTCTCCACGGCCAGCTGCTTCAGGCCGCGCTTTGTGATGCTGTAGAACCGTGCGCGCCGGTTATTCTCCGACAAACCCCACTCACTTGCGATCCAGCTCTTTTGCTGCAGACGCAGGAGCGACGTGTACACCGTTCCTTCGTTCAGAGTGAGCACATCTTCACTCAACTGTTCGATGCGGCGTGCAATGCCGAAGCCGTGCAGAGGGCCCAATGCATGCAACGTCTTCAGCACCATCAGATCCAGCGTTCCCTGTAATACTTCCGATCTATCGGCGGCCATGGCAAGCTCCTATGGACATCCAAAGAAGTAGTAGCATCTTACCTTTGGAATGTCCATAGGAGTGTTTTTACGTGCAGAATCTCAAAAAGTTCAATCGTTATGGATGCCGTGCAGCAGCGCGTTAATCATCCACCTCATCGAACGCTGTGGCCGGTCTGATCGACTCCCGCCGTTGCGTCCGGACGCTCGCTCACGACCTTGCGTTGACGCGCACTCTCTTCTGACGCCGAGTGGTTCGTAATACCCTGCTCCTCGCTCTCGGGAGTCCGCGTATCTGTGCCCCCATCGGCTGCCGCCGGGAAAGACTCCGTGTTCCGAGATCCGCTACGCCCTGCGTTTGCGTTGAAAGCACGCGTCCCCCCGGTCTGCGCACCGTCCATGTTTTCGTAGGGTGAGGCATCCTGCCCCTGTCCACTATCTGCTGCCGCCTGGTTCGTCTCCAGATCAGCCTGGGCCGGATCTGCATTCTGTTGTGTCTCTGTATGTGGTGTTGTCTGTGTTGCCATAGAACCTCCTGCTTGATGCACTGAAGAACGTGTATTTAGCCGCGATGCTGTTTTCCGACCCGCTGCACCACCATCGGTGGCTCGCGAAGTGCGCCGGGGTGGGAACCTTGCCGCAGGTTGCCTTCCGGCTTGGTGTGCTCTGCGCCGCCAGCTTTCAGGTGGGCCGCCGCCGAATGCGGATGTCCTCCATCTTCAGCAGGCGGAACAGAATCCGAAGCTTGCTCCGGATGCTGTCTCTCGAGCGTATGGGCGTCCTCTTCGTGCATTGCTGCTTCGAGGGCATCTCCGTGCTTCTTGGCGGACTCTCGCTCCGGCTCCGCATGTGATCTGCTCATCGTCTTCCTCCTTGGCAGACTTCGATGCGCTCCAGCAGACTGCTGTTGCCGCCCAAACCTCAGTCAGGACCGTCAACTCTCCTCGCACATGCGCCACGCTCCACCAGGCTTTCCAGCAAACCGGAAAGCTGTTGATTCTGATCACCGAGACACTCAGGAATGAAAGCATCGATCGCAAAATCTCCAGGATCGAGTCTCAGCCAGCCGTCTGGATATCGCGCCCATGCCGCGGGCTTTGTGAGCAGGGTCATCCTCACGGGAGCATCGAGATTATTGCTTCTTGCACCCGGGAACGACGTGTACGCAGGGCTTGGCGAGACAGTCAGCTTCTAGTCACCAGCGCCTTCGTTGACGAGAAGCCACTCTTACCCGCGCCATGCAGAATTGCGAATGACGCTGCAGAAATTTACACGCTGAAAATTTGCGTCCTTGTCTGCAAGAACATCCGCCTTTACATTGCCGAACGTAGTCTCAGGCTTATGCTTGATCCCGTCATAGAAGGCTTGAATGATGTCTTCCTTGAAGTCCTTCGTACGCGGAAACGCAGCCGTGATAGCGGCCCGTTCCTCATCGGAAAACTGCTCATACGCGATTCCCAGCACGTCCATCTCTACTCCGTTTGTCAGTAACGCAACGATGGGATGCATGTACTGTGGGATACCAGGAGTGGTGTGCAGCGCAATTGCCGTCCAGACTGCATCGATCTCTGCATCGGCGATCTTATGCTGCAACAGAAAGTTGCGTGCTGCATTGGCTCCATCCACTTCAAAGCGGTCATGAGCGCTGCTGTACGCCGGCGTCAACCCCATATCGTGGAACATGGCACCCGCATAAAGAAGCTCAGGATCGAAGGCCAGTCCTCTTCGCCTGCCGGTCGCTGCAGCAAAGAGATACACGCGGCTCGAATGGTTGAAGAGCAACTCCGATTCCGTATCGCGAACCAGCTCTGTAATCTCCTGGGCAAGCCTGCTGTCCGGAATCGCGATTCCGCTTGCGTTATCGACTGCATTGTCTGCTGCCTTGGTCATGACACATCTCCTTGGAAGAACCTGTAACCTCAAGGTAGATCGCGTTGCCTGAGGCCGCCATGACAGGAATACATCAATTTCGGACATCTCCCGTCCTGCAGCAGATATCATTGCGATGCAGCCCTTCCAGTCGAATCTCGCGAATGACCTCTGAGGAAGATCGGCACGCCTCTTCGACGATTCCCTAAAATAGTGGCATGCGACGAATGGTGATCAGCGGCCCGCCCCCGGTTCAGATCCTTGACGTGACAGGTCCGCTCGAAGTCTTCTCAAGCTGCGCGGACTATCACGTCGTGATTGCATCCCCCGGAGGAACAGACCAGCTCAAGACCAGCCACGGCGTTGCGTTAGCTGGCGCCGTACCACTCTCGCAGATCGAAGGACCGATCGATACGCTCGTCATCGCCGGCGGTCCAGGTGCTGAGAGCGGCAACTATGACGCTGAATATCTCCGGTGGATCGCAGATGCCGCCACAAGATCCCGTCGCGTCGCTTCCATCTGTACGGGTGCATTTCTTCTCGCCGCCGCAGGGCTCCTCGATGGCAAACGAGCGGTCACACACTGGAAGCACTGCGACCGGCTTGCGCGAGAGTTTCCAAAGGTGAAAGTTCATGCCGATCCCATCTTTCTGCGCGACGGCTCTGTTTACACCTCGGCGGGTATCACCTCCGGGATCGATCTCTGCCTCGCGCTGGTTGAGGAGGATCATGGTCACCAGGCCGCTCTCGGGATCGCCCGGCAACTCGTCATGTTTCTGGTCCGTCCTGGAGGTCAGGCGCAGTACAGTCATATGCTCTCGCGACAGGCCATCACGTCAGAACCCCTGCGCGAGCTGCAGGTATACATGCTGGAGAATCTGAAGAGCAACCTCTCCGTAGAAGCCCTCGCCGAACGGGTCGGCATGAGCCCCCGTCACTTTTCTCGTGTCTGTCTGCGCGAGATGAACATGAATCCAGGTCAATTCGTTGACCGCATGCGTGTGGAAGCCGCACAACAGATGATCGACAGTTCCTCTCTCGGCCTCAAGGAAATCGCCGACCAGTGCGGCTTCGCGTCAGCCGACACGATGCGTCGCGCATTTCAACGCACAATCGGAATTACCGCAGCGGAGTATACGCAGAGGTTCAAGCGCGGCATGTAGACATCGAAGGGAAGACGCTGCTCCGCATCTCTTTGGCTCGCTTCTTACAAATATTTGTAAGGAAGTCATGAATCCGAGGACTACCAGAACAGAGGGGTGGTCACTGGATGATTGAGATTCAAGATCTGCAGAAACACTTCGGCTCGCACGCGGCGGTCAGTGGTGTCTCCTTCATTGCGCGTGACGGCGAGATCACCGGCATCCTGGGAGCGAATGGCGCCGGAAAGACTACCGTCTTACGTATCGTCGCGGGTGTCCTCCGGCCATCCGCCGGCGATGCACAAATAGATGGAAGGTCTGTGCGAACGAACCCGCTCGCCGCGCAGATACACTTAGGCTCCCTGCTTGATCACACAGGGATTTACTCGCGCCTTACACCCCGAGAAAACCTGAGGTACTTCGCCAGGCTTCGGCAGGTTTCTTCGGTCATTACCGAGCGAAGAGTAGACGATACGCTCGAACTCCTCGGCCTCACGCGTCTTGCCGACACACCCACCGCTGGCTTCTCGCAGGGAGAACGCATGAAAGTAGCCCTTGGACGCGTACTTGTCCACCGTCCACCGAATCTCCTGCTGGATGAACCCACCAATGCGCTCGACATCGTGAGCATTCGCAATCTGAGAACCCTCTTGGAGAAAATGCGCGAAGAGGGCTGCTGCATCCTCTTTTCCAGCCATGTTCTCGAAGAGATACAAGCCTTATGCGATCGCGTGGTGATCTTGTGCTCTGGAAGAGTAGTCGCCCAAGGAACGATCCCGGAGGTCTGCAATCAAACAAATTCCTGCAATCTGGAAGAAGCCTTCCTCCACGCCACGTCTGCGGAGGTCCAGTTCTGATGGAGAGCCCGGTTTCGATCATCGCAGGCAAGGAGATCAGGGACGCCTTCAGAGATCGCCGCTCTCTTGCCTCCTCACTCCTCTACACCCTGATGGGCCCGATGATCGTCGGCCTTCTGACGTTCACGCGGTCAACCTCAGCCAACGCCGCAGAAGCCGGAACGCTCCTCGCCATGTCCTCTCTCTTCCTGCTTCTATCCACCTTCACGGGAGGAATGAACATCGCGATGGACACTCTGGCAGGCGAGCGGGAACGGAGGTCGTTGGTGCCCCTCGTTATGAATCCCCTGAGTCAGTTACAACTGATCGCCGGCAAATGGATCTCCATCGCTGCATTCTCCCTGCTCGCGCTTCTACTCAGTCTTATTGGCTTCGCCATCGTGATCGGTCTTGTTCTTCCCACTCGTTTCGCGGAGCTTGCTCGATTGCCTCTCGTCGCCTCCCTTCTTCTCGCGATGTTGCCTCTGGCAATGCTGGCTGCTGCTGCCGAGCTCGCAATCTCAACCATCTGCCGGTCCGTCAAGGAGGCGCATACCTGGCTTGCTTTTCTGATCTTTGTTCCCATGGGACTCGGAATGTTCGTCGCCTTCCACCCCAGCACCTCTGGCGAATGGGCCTATGCTGTGCCCGTTCTCGGGCAACAGGTACTTCTCTCCCATCTGGTTGCCGGAAAAGCACCTCCGCTCTCGCATACATTGGTCTTGTGCGCGGTAACCGTCGTAAGCATGCTGAGTCTGCTACGTATCACAAGCCGGATCCTTCACCGGGATGAAGTGCTCTATGGCAATTGAGCCCATAACCTCAGACGTCCGGAGCGAGACTTCTTCTGAATCTCGCGAAGCACTCTACGAGCGTGTTCTCACCGGGAATGCTCCTGCCATACGCCGCCTCGCTGCCAGCTATACAACCACTGCGAGCGACCGAGACGATCTATTCCAGGAGATCGCCATTGCGTTCTGGCAGGCGCTTCCCGCCTTTCGCGGCGACTCGTCGTTGCGAACTTATCTCTTTCGGATTGCACATAACCGTTCCCTGGCGATGCTCTCGCGCAAGCGCTTGCCGCTGGACCCGGTCGACGACGGGCTCGATGCACCTGACACACGGCCAGGTCCTGAGGAACAGCTTTTGGAGCGGCAGAAGCACAATCAGTTGATGGCGATGATACGTCGCCTCCCTATCCCATACCGGCAGGTGATAACGCTCGCCTTCGAAGGTATGGACTATGCGGAGATCGCAGACGTCCTTGGAATCGAAATCGGAAATGTAGGCGCCCGGCTCACTCGAGCTCGAGGGCTTCTTCGCACCCTTATGAAAGAGAAGAAAGGATGAGTCGTGAGATGAGGAACGACTACCAGCGCGAATTCGAAAGTTTGCAGCATTCCTGGAAGGCCAATGAGGAGGAATCCAGCCTCTCGGAGCTCCAATCCAGAGTACGAAAAGAGGTAACCTCACGCAGGAGCACCTCCAAGCCCGCCCGCTTCTTCGTCGTGGCGTTTCTATGGACGACCGGGCTGCTGCTGATGGCTACCTATCGTCAATACTTGCATGGGAATCTTGGGTTCCTGGCACTCGCCATGGGTCTCCTCGTTTTAGCAGCATGGCTCGGCACCTCTTCGTCGGGTTCGGCTCCCCTCGCTGCGAAACCTCAGGAGTACATCAGGCTAAGGGCGGAAAACAAAACACGAGAGCTCCGAAGGACACGCATCGCGCAGTTCATCGTGGTGTTGGTACTTGCGATCCTGCTCGGGGCCACCTGGTTCAGCCGTAAAGCAGATTTGCATATCGCTTCCTGGCAAGACGAGTTACTGCCGGCGGGAGTGCTGCTGATTGCGTTGGCTACGTCCGCAATACTGATCATCGTCAGAGGGTCGAGAAGGAAAGAGCTGGCCTATCTTCGCGAGCTGAACAATCAATTCGAATCTCTCGATCACCAGTCCCTGCCCTCCCATTCCCCAGACCTTCACGACCCGAGCCAGGAGTGAGAAAGATACAGTCCTGCAGCCCGGACCTATGCAACTGCATCAGCGATTCCCAGTTGGCGACGAAAGTTTCCTTAGCAGCAATCAGTTTCGATCCTCATGCGCCGGCTTCCACCAGCTTCCTGCAGACCACGAGGGCTTTGCGGCCCTGTGATATGCTTGCGCTGTTCCAAGCCAACCCTGGGCCCTGGCAGTCTGCAATTAACTGCGTACATGGTGGTGTGTCACATGAGGGAAGCAAACAGAGTTGCCGGAACGACCGCGAGATTGTTCCTTATCACCGGGCTGGTGCTCGGCGCATGCACGATGGCGCTGGCTCAAAATGACCGGGGCGGCAGGCAGGAAGACCATCACGGATATCAAGACAACGATGATCACCGCGGAGATCGCGACAACGACGATCACGGCAGAGATCAAAACAGGAGTGATCACGGCGCAAGAGAAAAGGTTCTCTATATCTGGGCGCAGGATCAGGCAAAAATTGCTCCGGATTTCCTTGCAGTCGTCGATTTTGATGAGCAGTCACCCAGATATGGAAAGGTCATTAATGTTGTGCCCCTTCCGCCTCCCGGCAACATCGGCAACGAACCGCACCACTGCCACTTGAATTCGAACAAGACCATCCTGGGATGCGGGGGGCTGCTCAGCCTGTTGAAAGGGCAGAACGGAATCTTCTTCTTCGATGTCAGCGATGCGAAGAAACCGCGATTCATGTTTTCGACCAAAGCCGTGGAATCGAGCATGACCGATGACTTTCTTCCGATTGAAAACGGCGGCTTTCTGATCACACAGATGGGCTCGGCTGACGGCATGGCTCCCGGCCGCGTCGCAGAGTTCGACGGCCGCATGCATTTCATCGCGGACCACTTCGGCACTGTATCGCTATTCGAGGAATGGCCCACCACGCCGCCGCTGGACGGGTTCAACCCCCACGGCATCTCCGCGCGTCCGGATATGAACCTGATGATGACCTCGGATTTCATTCTGCCCAGCAGCACGCTGATGCCTTCGATGGGCCCCGTTCTGCGGGGTTCCGTGCGCATCTGGAACTACCGGGAACGCAGGATCACCAGGACCGTAGATCTGTTTGCGCCGGACGGAACTCCCGCACAGGGCACGATGGACGTAAAGCTGCTCCCGAAAGATCGGCATGGTTACGGGTACACCTCGGGCATGTTCGACGGCCACATCTACCTCATCGATCCCGAACGGGACGCGGGAACTGTCGCCTTCGATCTCTCCACCGTGAAGCCTCACGTAGACACGCCGGTACCCGGCGGAATGGGTCAGATTATGGCGACACCCCAATGCGGCGACCGGTTGATCGTGGGTACGTTCATGGCCGGGCAGATCGTCATGCTGGACACCACCGACCGCTTCCACCTGGAGCAGGTTTCGGTCGTCAACCTTGGCGCCAACGCTGGACCGCACAATCTGGTACTGAACGCTGATGACAGTCGCCTCGTGGTGACAGACTACTTCCTCAATGAGGATGACAAAGGCATCATTCACTTCGAAGGCGACCATAAAGTTCACGTCCTCAAAGTCACCCATGACAGACTCACCGAGGACAAGCGGTTCAACCTTGACTTCAACACCGCCTTCAAAACCGGCCCGGCGCGTCCTCACGGTATCGCGATGAAATAGCGTGAACATGGTCCCGACACTGCCGCGACCGCCGTTCACGTCCGAATCACTCACCCCTATGTTCGATACCTGACACATCCGGTTCGTTCGAACCTGTTTTATGTCGAATCTCGGCTTCTGATTGCGACGACAACATCGACCTGGATGGCGGTCCAGAGGATGTCAACCTTTGTTCCCGTATAACTCATTTGCTACCAATAGTTTACAACTGCCGATCTACCCCCCTCCCGATCGCTAGAATAGAGACAGATACAAAGAGCCTGGTTTGCTCTTCGTTGTCGATTTCTCAACGCACCCGATAAATAGCTTGTTTTCAATATCTTGCACGTAACACCCTTTGTTTTGTTGACTTTTGGGATGGAGTCCGGACCTAAGTCTATTGGATGGAAGATTTTGCACGAAAACAGGGCGGTGGGGTACCCGGCTCTTGAACCAGATTCACCAATCGTTTAGGGTCATCTGCAAACCCGAAACAGGCCTGGAGGCAAGTTGGAAAACGGAAAGAAGGCCGCCATTGGCGGAACCCTGCTTTTTCTCATCGTCATCGGTGTACGCGTGGGAATGATCTACCGGGAGCGCAATGCTCCGGCAAAGCCGGTCGCCGCACCCGCCCGCGAAAAGATCGCCGATGACGATCTCGTCTTCCTCAAGAAGAAGCGTCAATCCTCCATGGC